>DASRGI010000001.1:0-6503 GCA_035651095.1 Acidimicrobiales bacterium
CACGAGCTGGCGCAGGTGGAAGGGCTCGGACAGGAACAGCACGCCGACGGTGACCGCCACAAGCGGGACAAGGTAGGTCACAAGGGACGCTCTGGTGGCGCCGATGGCGGAGATCGACTGGTAGTTGAGGATGTAGGCGAAGCCGGTACCGACCACGCCGAGCAACACGAGCGCCAGCACCAGCCGGGCGTGAAGGTGGATGCCGCTGTGCATCGAGGTGAGGAGGGCGGCGGGGAAGGCGAGGACGGTGGCCGTCGCCAGCTGGCCGCCCGTGGCCACCAGGGCGGGCACGCCGTGCAGGTGCTGGCGGGCGTAGGCGAAGGCGAAGCCGTAACAGGCCGAAGCACCGATGGCCGCGCCCACGCCCACGAGGGACGATCCGGCCACGTCGCCGCCCGCCAGCCCGGCGGCCACGGCCACGCCCACGAACCCGAGGGCCAGGCCGGCGACGTGGGCCCGGCGCAGGCGCTCGCCCAGTCCGATGGCGGCGGCGATGGCGGCGAACAGCGGCGTCGACGCGTTGAGCACCGATGTGAGGGCCGAGGTGATGTGGGTCTCGCCCCACGCCAGCAGGGTGAAGGGCACGGCGCTCGACGTCAGCCCCATGACTGCGAAGTGGCGCCACATGCGGGCATCCCGGGGGAGCGACACGCCGCGCGTGCGGAGGACGACGGCGATGACGGCCAGGCCCAGCGCCACCCGTCCGAAGGCGATGGTGGCCGGGGTCATCCCCTCGAGTCCCACCTTGATGAACAGGAACGACCAGCCCCAGATGAAGGCGAGGATGACGACGCGGCGCATGGTCCGGCCAACCTATCTGGCGGGGGCCGCCCATCCCGCCTCGAATAGACTGGCCCGGTTATGTTCCGGTCCCGTTCGGCGAGCAAGCTCGAGCACAAGCTCATCGACGTGAACGCTCGCCTGAAGCGCGCTCGCGAAGAGCTGGCGGTGCTCGACGAGCAGCTCGTCATGTTCGCCGACACGGCGGACGAAACACGCATCCGGGCATTAGTCTCCGAAAGTCCCCTCGACAACCAGGACCACCGCGAGGCAACCCGCCACGCGGACGCCATGCGTCGCAGCCGAGCCGCCCTGGCGGCAAGCATCGCCGAGTTGGAGAAGTCCCAGGACGAGCTCCTGGACCAACTCGTCACCAAGTCCCGCTGACCCCCGAAGGAGCGACCCCCGTGGCCGTTCGCGTCGTGATCGCCGAAGACGAGGCCATCATCCGCCTCGACCTGAAGGAGACCCTCGAAGAGGAGGGCTACGAGGTCGTGGCCGAGACGAGCCGCGGTGACGAAGCCGTCCAGCTCGTGCGCGAGCACGCGCCCGACCTGGCCATCCTCGACATCAAGATGCCGGGGATGGACGGCTTGGCCGCCGCTCGGGAGATCACGTCCGAGCGCCGGGCGGCCGTGTTGATCCTCACCGCGTTCAGCCAGCGCAACCTCATCGAGGAGGCCCGGGACGCGGGCGCGCTGGCGTACCTGGTCAAGCCCTTCCAGAAGGCCGAGCTGGTGCCCGCCATCGAGGTGGCCCTGGGCCGCCACCGGGAGATGACGGCGCTGGCCGACCAGGCCAAGAACCTCGAGGAGCTGCTCGAGAACCGCAAGTGGGTGGACCGGGCCAAGGGCATGCTCATGGACCGCTTCGGCATGAAGGAGAACGACGCCTTCTCGTTCATCCAGAAGACGGCCATGCGGGAGCGCAAGACCATGCGGGAGATCGCTCAGCACATCCTCGACGGCGAGCTGCGCCCGCCGGTCGAGGACGCCCCGGCCGAAGAGCGCTAACCCCCCACCGGTCAGCCGGTGGTCGCGACGTACAGCTGCTGGGCCAGCGACGGGCCCAGGGCGATGCTCCCGTCCTCCAGCTCCAGTGTGAGCGTGCCGTCGGGCGCCTTGGCCCGCACCGACGCGGCCGCGCCGGGCACGAACCCGTGGTGGCTCAGGTAGGCCAGCGCCTCGGCGTCCAGCTCGACCTGCTCGGTGACCCGCTCCAGGCGCAGGTGGTCGCCCTCCTCCAGGTCGCCGAGCGCCACCAGGTCGGCCTGCACCGAGCCCGCCCCGGGGATGGGGTTCCCGTGGGGGCAAGTGGTGGGATGGCCGAGCAGCGCCACCAGGCGCTCCTCCACCTCGTCGGAGATCACGTGCTCCCAGCGGCACGCCTCCACGTGGGCCTTGTGCCACTCCAGCCCGATGATGTCGGTGAGCAACCGCTCGGCCAGCCGGTGCTTGCGCACCACGCTCTCGGCCCGGGCCCGGCCCTTGGCCGTGAGCCGCACGTCCCGGCCCTTGACTGCCAGGTACCCGTCGGTCTTGAGGCGCCGGATCATCTCGGAAACGGACGGGGCCGAGTGCCCGAGCCGCTCGGCCAGCCGGGCCTGGATGACGGGAACGCCCTCCTCCTCCAGCTCGTGGACGGCCTCCAGGTACTCCTCGAGGGGCGGGTGAAAGCCATCCGACATGGGCGCAGCTTACCCCCCGCCCCCCGCTAACCGGCCTGGCCCACCGGACCCAGCACCGGGCCTAGCATCGCCCCGAGATGGCCAAGCTCCTCCTCCTCGACGGCAACTCTCTGGCCTACCGGGCCTTCTTCGCCCTGCCCACCGACATGGCCACGGCGTCGGGCCAGGTCACCAACGCCGTGTTCGGCTTCACGTCGATGCTGGTGAACCTCCTCAAGGACCACCAGCCCGACGGCATCGCCGTGGCCTTCGACCTCCCGCAGCCCACCTTCCGCCACGACATGGTCCCCGACTACAAGGCGGGCCGCTCCGAGGCGCCCGACATCCTGCGCCAGCAGATGGGCCTGGTGCGCCGGGTGGTCGACGCCCTGAAGATCCCCGTCCTCGAAGTTCCCACCTACGAGGCCGACGACATCGTGGCCACCCTCGCCACCCAGGCCCGGGACCGGGGCGACGACGTCATCATCGTCACCGGCGACCGCGACACCTACCAGCTGGTCGAAGACCCCCACATCAAGGTCCTCTACAACCGCCGGGGCGTGAGCGACTACGTGCTGTACGACGAGGCCGGCATCCAGGAGCGCACCGGCGTTCACCCCACCAAGTACGCCGAGTACGCGGCCCTGCGCGGCGACCCCAGCGACAACCTGCCCGGCGTCCCCGGCGTGGGCGAGAAGACGGCCGCCAAGCTCATGAACGACTACGGCGACATCGACGGCATCTTCGCCAATCTCGACAAGCTCACCCCCAAGCTGCGGGCCAACCTGGAGGCGGGCGAGGCCCAGGTCCGCAGCAACGCCAAGGCCACGCCGCTGGTGCGCGACGTCCCCATCGAGTGCGATGCCGAGGACCTGCGCATGGGCGGGTGGGACACCGACGAGGTCCACGACCTCTTCAAGTTCCTCGAGTTCCGCACCCTCTGGGACCGGCTGCTGGAGGCGGTGGGCACGGCCACCACCGGCGAGGCCGCGGCCGAAGCGGTGGCCTTCGAGGTCACCGTCGACCAGGCCACCGCCGCCATCATCACCGCCCTGTGCGAAGCGGACGAGGCCGTGGCCGTGGAAGCGGCCTGGGAAGGCGAGCCCGGTCGCAGCGCCATTGCCGGTCTGGCCTTCGCCGCCACCGCCGACACCGCCCACTGGCTCCCCAGCGACCGCTTCGCCGACCCGTCCATCCACCAGGCGCTGGAGCGCCTCTTCGCCCACGTCCCCGTGCACGCCCACCGGGCCAAGGAGCTGATGCGGGGACTGGCCCGCTACGGCATCGAGTTCACGTCTCTCGGCATCGACACCGCGGTGGCCGCCTACCTCGTCGACCCGGCTGACTCCCAGTATCTGCTCGAAGACCTGTGCAGCCGCTACGCCGGCATCGAGGTGCGCTCGCCCGACGCGCCCCCACCCGGCCAGCTCGACCTCGACGGCACGGGCGGGTCCGGCAACCAGGAGGACACCGGCCGCCGGGCCGCCGCCATCGTGCAGCTCGTCGAACCCCTGGCCGCCGCCCTCGACGCCCGCAATCTGCGCAACCTGTACGACGAGATCGAGCGCCCGCTGGTGCGCGTCCTCGCCCGCATGGAGACCGTGGGCGTGCGGGTCGACGCCCCCTACCTGCGCGGCCTGGTCAAGACCCTCACCGACGAGGCCCGCCAGCTGGACGCCGAGATCCAGGAGCTGGCCGGCCACCCGTTCACCGTCAACTCCACCAAGCAGTTGCGCACCGTGCTGTTCGAGGAGCTGGGCCTGGCCCCCCAGAAGAAGACCAAGACCGGGTACTCCACCGATGCCCAGTCGCTGGAGAAGCTCAAGGGCCAGCACGAGATCATCGACAAGCTGCTGCGCTACCGCGAGGTGGAGAAGCTGCGCTCGACGTACGGCGAGAGCCTCCTCCAGGAGGTGGCCGACGACGGCCGCATCCACGCCACCTTCCAGCAGACCGTCGCTCGCACCGGCCGCCTGTCGTCCGACCGGCCCAACCTCCACAACATCCCCAACCGCACGGACGAGGGCCGCCGGTTCCGCCGGGCCTTCATCCCCGAGGAGGGATGGTCGCTGCTGGTGGCCGACTACAACCAGATCGAGCTGCGGGTGATCGCCCACCTGGCTGAGGACCCCGGCCTCATCGCCGCCTTCACGTCGGGCGAGGACATCCACAGCGCCACCGCATCGCGCATCTTCAGCGTCGACCCCGGCGCCGTCACCGTGGCCCAGCGCTCCAAGGCGAAGATGGTCTCGTACGGCTTGGCCTACGGCATGGAGTCGTACGGGCTGGCCCAGCGCCTGAACATCCCCGTCGAGGAAGCGGCCGAGATCCTGAAGGCGTACTTCGTCGCCTTCCCCACGGTGAAGGCCTACATGGATGACACCGTGAAGGAGGCCCGCACCCGTGGGTACACGGAGACGCTGTTCGGGCGGCGCCGGCAGATCCCCGAGCTGTCGTCGTCCAACTTCCGCATCCGCCAGGCGGGGGAGCGCCAGGCCATGAACGCCGGCATCCAGGGCCTGGCCGCCGACATCTTCAAGGTCGCCCTGGTCCGGCTCGACGCGGCGCTGGAGAGCGAGGGCCTCGACAGCCGGCTCATCCTCCAGGTGCACGACGAGGTGCTGGTGGAGGTGCCGCCCGACGAGCGCGACCGGGCCGCCGCCCTCACCCTGGAGGCCATGCGGGGAGCGGCCGACCTGCGCGTGCCCCTCGAGGTCAACGTGTCGTGGGGCGCCACCTGGGCCGAGGCCAAGGGCTGACCCCGCCGCCCCGCCCCGCCCCCCCCTCTCCCGTTCTCGTAACGCTCAGGCCGACATAGTGGGCGCCAGCGTTACGAGAATGCCGGGGGCCGGGGCCAGGGGCGGGGCCAGGGGCGGCGAGGGCTGATCCCGGCGGGGTCCCTCACCTCTCACCTCGACTAACCGATACTCACTGGCATGCGCCGGTTCGTCCTCCTGCTCGTCGCGCTCGTCGTGTGGACGGCAGCGCCTGCCCACGCCGCCCCCCCGCCGGGCCTGGCCCAACAGATCGGCGCGGCGCTGGCCCAGGCCCGGGCCGCGGGCGTGACCGCGGTGGTCGACATCGACGGCATCGGCCGGGCCGTGTCCATCGCCCCTGGCACCCTCATGCCCCCGGCGTCCACCGAGAAGCTCTTCACCACCAGCGCCGCCTTGCTGCGCCTGGGCCCGGACACCCGCTTCGTCACCGTGGTCCAGCGCAGCGGGCCCGTCGTGGGCGACGTCCTCCAGGGCGACCTGGTGGTGCTGGCCAAGGGCGACCCCTCGCTCACCGGCCCCGGCCTGGACGACCTGGCCACGCAAGTCGTCCAAGCGGGCATTCGCCGGGTCACCGGCAGCATCGTCGTGAACGACCGCCACTTCGATCGCCGCACCACGCAGCCGGGCTGGAAGGCCGGGTTCCTGCCCGACGAGTCCGGCCCGCTGTCCGCCTTCGCCGTCGACGGCAACGCGTGGAACCGCTCGCCCGCCTTCCTGAACGGCCCCGCCGTCCTCAACGGAGAGCGCTTCCGTGACGCTCTGTCCCGCCAGGGCGTGAGCGTCAGTGGCGCCACCCGGGTGGGCGCCTCGTCGTGGGACGCGGCCGACGTGGCCACCCACGCGTCCCCCACCATGGCCGAGCTCGTGCGCCACACCGTGAAGGACTCCGACAACTTCATGGCCGAGCTGCTCTTCAAGGAAGTGGGTAGCCGCTTCAACCCTCGGACCACGCCCACGACGGCTGACGCCATGTGGCGCGTGCTCGCCGGCGTCGGCGTGGCCCGGGGCATCGCCACCGACGGGTCGGGCCTGTCCTCCTCTGACCGCCAGACGGCGGCCAACACCGTCGCCCTCATCGCCGGCATGGAGCGCAGCCCGGCGGCCGATGCGTTCAACAGCTCGTACCCCATCGCCTGCGTGGACGGCACCCTCAAGACCCGCATGTGCGGCACGCCCGGGGCCGGGCGGGTAACCGCCAAGACCGGAAGCCTGCCCGGCGTGGTCACGCTGGCCGGCACCACCACCACGGCGTCGGGCCGCCACGTGCGCTTCGCCTTCTT
>DASRGI010000002.1:0-8354 GCA_035651095.1 Acidimicrobiales bacterium
CGGCTTCTCCACGGCGCCCACGAAGAACAGGTCGACGGTCATCAGGGCGTCGAGCAGGCGCTCCGACGCGGCCAACAACCCGTCGTCGAACTCGCTGGTGTCGGCGCCGGCGCAGAACACGGCGCCGTCGGCGCGCAGCACGACCACCTTCACGCCCTGCTCAGAGAACCGGGTGATGGCGGCGATGGCGGCGTCGACCAGCGCGTGGTTGAGGGCGTTGCGCTTGTCCGGGCGCGACAGCCACACGGTGCCGACCAGACCGTCCACGCTCGTGCGCACCAGCTCGCTCACGCGCCCTCCACGATGGCACGCGCCTCGGCGGCCAGCCCTTGGCGGTCGACCTTGCCGCTGCCGGTGCGAGGCAGGTCCTCCACCACCCGGATGTGCTTGGGCACCTTGAAGCCGGCCAGGCGGGTGCGGCAGTGGGTGGACAGCTCCTCGGGCGACAGGACGGCACCCTCACCGGCGCGCACGAAGGCGAACCCGACCTCGCCGAAGCGGGCGTGGGGCACGGCCACGACCACGGCGTCGACCGCATCGGGGTGCGACCGCAACGCCTCCTCCACCTCGTCGATGGAGACGTTCTCCCCGCCCGATTTGATCATCTGCTTGCGCCTGCCCTTGTAGAACAGGTAGCCGTCGGGCGTGAGCATGCCCAGGTCACCCGTCCAGAGGTACCCGTCGGCGTCGAGGGTGGCGGCGGTGGCCTCGGGGTCGTCGTAGTAGCCGGTCATGAGGGACCAGCCCCGGACCACGATCACGCCCGTCTCCCCCGGCGGCAACGGGAGGCGGGTGTCGGGGTCGCGGATCCCCACCTCCAGGCCGGGCTGAGCCTGGCCGATGCGCTCGATGCGCATGGCCAGCGGATCGCGCAGATCGCCCACGAACACGTTGGGCGAGCTCTCGGTGAGTCCGTACACGTTGGACACCTCGCATCCCAAGACGGTGGCGGCCTGTTGCATGAGACCGGGGTCGGCCGCGGTGGACACCAGACGGAGCGACGGGGGGCGCCGGCCGAAGGACACGAGGTCGCGCACGGCGGCGTCGATGCCGGGGAACACGGTCACGCCATCGGCTTCCATCACGTCGACGGCAGTCGCAACGTCCCAGCGATCGAGGAGGGTGACGGAGGCGCCGGCCACGAAACCGGCGAGGAAGGCGAACACCGACCCACCACAGTGGAACAGCGGGTTCGAGCAGAGCACCCGGTCCTCGGCCGTCACCTGCCAGGCCGCCGCCAACCCGTGGGCGTTGCGGACCAGCGAGCGGTTCCTGAGCATGGCGCCCTTGGGGAAGGCGGTGGAGCCCGACGTGTACTGGATCATGCCTACCGCCGACTCGTCCTCGACGGGCGGGACCGGCCCGGCAGAAAGGTCGGCGAAGCGCATCTCGCCGGGCGTCGTGGGCTCGGCGCCGAACACGGCCCGGCCCTTTGGAGCAAAGCCCCGCTCCTCCATTGCTTCCAGCGCGGCCGCGTCGAGCGCGCCTTCGCCCGCGGCCCAGAGCAGCCACGACGACCGGCTCTGGCGCAGCACGTACTCGGCCTCCGCCGCCGCGAAGCGCGTGTTCAGGGGGACGAGGACGGCACCAACCGACGCCACCGCGAACCAGGCGTCCACCCACTCGAGGCGGTTGCGCATCCAGATGGCCACGTGGTCACCGGGCGCCACACCCCACGCCGTGAGGCCACCGGCCAGCCGGGCCACGCGGTCGGGAAGATCGCGGTAGGCCACGGCCACGTCGCCGTGGCGTACCTCACCGTCGGGATGGCGCGCCGCCACCTGGGCCAGCAACCCGGTGAGGGTGGTGGCCAGGTCCACGCCGGCAGCCGCCGTCTCGGTCATAGTGCGGCGAAGTGGCCGACGGGGTTGGGCGACCGGCCGTAGTCGGGCCGGCGCAGCTGGTCGGCCTTGGTCGCGTACCCGTCCGACCGCCACAGGAAGTCCACCGCCTTCCGGTGCCAGCGCCAGCGCCCACCCGCCCCCACCAGGTCGTCGTCGTACATGCCCCGGGCCACGACCTGCCCCGCGGCCATGTCGACCATGTGGAAGTAGGCGTGGGCGCGAGCGCGGTCACCGGTGGCGTCCTCCACGATGACGTTGGTGATCACGTGCAGCACGGCGCCGGCCCGGCCCCGGGTGATCTCGGCGATCTCGTCCCTGCCCCGGTACGAGCCCCGGTCGCTGACCCACAGCACGCCGTCGGGCGTGAAGTCGTCGACCACCAGGTCGGGGTGCCCGGTGTCGAGGGCGTGCGACCACCGCCCGTACAGCTCGTGCACGGCGACGAACACGCTGGCGTCCACGGTCACAGGCGGCTGGCCTGGAACCGGCTGAGCAGCACGGCCACGACCAGGGCGGTGCCCTGGAACACGTCCACCACCCAGAACGGGATGCCGGCGATCTGCAGGCCGTTGATGCCCACGGCGAGGATGAGGATGGCGATCACCACGCCGCCCACGTTGAACCGGCCGGGCCGGATCATGGTCGCCCCCAGGAAGGCGGTGGCATAGGCGGGCAGGAGGTAGGCGCCGCCGGCACCCGGAGGGCCGGAACCGAGACGGGCGGCGAACACGATGCCGGCGATGGCCGCGGCCAGGGCCGAGGCCACGTACGACATGGCGATGATGCGATCGGTGCGCACGCCCGACAGGCGGGCCGCCTCCCGGCCGGCACCGGTGGCGTAGAGCACGCGGCCGGCGGGCGTGAGGGCGAGCACGTAGTGCAGCGCCAGGGCGAGTACGGCGAAGATGATGACCGTCATGGGCACCTGCCACAGCGTGGCCCGCCCGATGCGCGTGAAGGCATGGGGGATGTCGAACGTCATGGTCTCACCGTTGCCGATCATCTGGGAGAGGCCCGACAGGATGGTGCCCGTGCCGATGGTGGCGATGAGCGGCTCGACCTTGCCCTTCACGACGATGAGCGAGTTGAGCAGGCCGACCACCACCGCGCCGGCCAACGTGATGGCGATGGCCAGCGGGATCGGCATGTCGCCGTGTGTGGTCTGGAACAGCCACGTGACCTGGACGACGGCGAGCGTCATCATGCCGCCGATGGACACGTCGAACACGCCCGCGGCCAGAGGCACGAGCACGCCCAGAGCAACGATGCCGGACACGGCCTCGTTGCCCACGATGCCGATGAAGTTCTCCTTGGTGGGGAACAGCGTGGGCTTCAACGCGCTGAACACCGCAACCAGCGCGATCAGCAGACCGACGCCCGCGTAGCGCTCGACGAACGACGCGCCCTCGCGCTCGCCGCCGAAACGCCCGAGTACCCGCTGCGACCAGCCCGCGCTCCCCCCGCCGGGCTCGGCCGGCGGGATGGGCGCGGCCCCGAGTGACGGATCGCCTGTGCTGTCCGTGCTGTCCGTTGTCACCGTCACGATCTCAACTCCCGTAGCACTCGGCCAGGATGGACTGCCGGCTGATCTGGTCTCCCACCAGCTCGGCCGCCAGGGCGCCACTTCGCATCACCAGGATGCGATCGCAGACTTCTTCCAGCTCCTCCAGGTCGGAGCTGCACACCAACACGCCGACGCCTGCGGTCGCCGCTTCCCTGAGCAGACCCATGATCTCGCGTTTGCCCCGCACGTCCACGCCTTGGGTGGGCTCGTCGAGGACCAGCGCCCGCGGGCTGCTCTGCAGGGCGCGGGCCACCGCGACCTTCTGCTGGTTACCACCGCTCAACGTGCGCATGGCGGCTTCGATGCTGCTGCACTTGATGAGGTACCGGTCCACCAGCGCCCGCACGTGCTTGCGCTCGGCGCCTTCGCTGAGGCGACCGCGCCGGAAGAACCGCCCGACCGTGGTAAGGGTGAGGTTCTCCTTCACCGTCATCTCCTGGATGAGCTTCTCCTCGCGACGGGACGGGAGGACCACCAGCCCGCGGTCGCGCCCGGCGCGGGGCTGCGTCGACGGCAAGGGACGGCCGTCCACCAGCACCGAGCCGGACTCCAGCGCCAACTGGCCGGTGAGGGCGCGGGGCACGTCGTGCACCCCCGAGCCCACGAGCCCGGCCACGCCCACGATCTCGCCGCGCTGCACCGAGAGGGCGATGTCCTGCATCTCGCCCGCGCGCACGTCGACCAGCTCGAGGGCGGGCGCCGCGTCGGTCGCCGGCCCGGCTGCGGCCGCCCTCGCTCTCGCCGCCGATCCGTCCGCCTTGTGGCCGACGATGAGGTCCACCAGATCGGCCCGGCTCAGCTCCTTGGCCGGCGCCCGTCCCACGATGCGCCCGTTGCGTAGCACGGTCACGGTGTCGGCGATGGAGTGCACCTCTTCGAGCCGGTGGGTCACGTACAACACGCTCACGCCTTGCGAGCGCACCTTCTCGACCACACCGAACAGCTTCTCCACCTCGGCGTCGGGCAGCGCCGCCGTGGGTTCGTCCAGCACGATGACGCGCACGGCGCCTTCGTCCTGGACGGCCCGGGCAATGGCCACCTCGGTCTGCTCCACAGCGGTCAGGTCGCCGAAGCGCCGTTCCGGGCTCAGGTGCAGCCCGATGCGCTCCAGCTCAGCCGCGGCCCGGACCCGTTCCCGCCGCCAGTTGATGCGGCGGGTGGGTCCGGTGCGGTAGCTGTTGGAGCCGAGCCGCAGGTTCTCCAACACCGTCAGCTCGTCGAGCAAGCCGAGGTGCTGGTGCACGAACCTGAGACCCGCCTGGTGGGTGTCCTCCGGGTGGCCGGGCCGCAGGGCGGTGCCGTCCACCGCGATGGGGCCGCTGTCCTTGTCCGGGGTGTGGAACCCGGCGAGCAGTTTGACGAAGGTCGACTTCCCCGACCCGTTGTGACCGAGGAGGGCGTGCACCTCGCCTGCGGGCAGGTCGAGGTCGAAGTCGACCAGCACGGTGTTGCCGAAGAAGCTCTTCGACACCCCCTTTGCCGTCAGCATGCGGCGACCGGGCTCTCGAGCGCTTCGTCGATCAGGCCGTGCCCCAGAGGGCCTTGAACTGGGTCTGGTAGTCGGTCGCCCCGTCGAAGCCGCCGGGGGGAAGCTGGGCCAGGTTGGTGTCGGTGATCAGGAGCTGCTGCACGGGCAGGCTGCTCTTGATCGTCTGGCCGGCCAGCAGGCGACCCACGGCGTCGACCGCCGTCCATCCGGCCTCGCCCCGGCCGAAGGCCACGGAGCCCTTCACCACGTCACCGTCCTTCATCAACTGCAGGATGGCAGGGTCGCTGTCCAGACCGGCAACGGAGATGGTGGTGCGTCCCGATTGCTGGGCTGACGTGGCGCCGATCTGGGTGGCGGCACCGAACACGCCCACCACGTAGTTCAGCTTGGGGTTGGCCTGGATCTCGGCCAGCACCTGGCGGGGCAGGTTGGTGGCCATGGTGGCCAGGTCGAACTGCAGGCTCTTCGTGCTGCACGTGGTGCACTTGGCGATCTCGGCGTTGAAGCCGTCGGTGCGCTGGATGTTGCACCCGATCGACCGCTCGGTGAGGAGTAGCACGTTGGCCTCGCCCTTGGTGTTGGCGATCACGAAGTCGGCGATGTTGGCGCCCTGGCCGGCGCAGGCATCCTCACCGACCTCGGCCTTCACACCCGGCGCACCTGGCGCGTTGCCGCTGAAGATGGCGACCACGGGGATGTTGGCGGCCGCCGCGTCGGCGTACCCGTTGCCGGCCACGTTGGTGCCCACGGCGTTGGTGACGATGGCCGCGGCCTTGCCGTTGATGGCCTGGTTGAAGCAGCCCGTGGCCTGCTGGGGCGTCTTGCCCGCGTCGCACAGGCGGTACTCGTTGCCCTGCGCCTCGACGGCGGACTTGATGCCCTTGGCGATGACGCTGCAGCCGACCAGCGACTGGTCACACGCCACGTTGTAGATGACGGCGCCCTTCTTGGGCGTGTAGTTCCCCGTGGCCAGGATCTTGGCGGGGAACTGCTGGTGATCGGTGACCGACTTCTGGGCCAGGGCCAAGATGTTCGACGCCGTGGTGGTGCTCGTACCACCCGCCGCCGGCTTGTCCTTCCCCCCACTCGATCCGCACGCCGCGGTCAGCACCGCGGCGGCGATGAGTGCCACTACCCACTTCGAGGTCCTCATGCGTACGCCCCCTTCGTGACTTGCTAGCAAGTAAAATCCTCGGACTCGGCACTGTCAAGGGATCCGGCGCTTTGCCGTGCCCCTGCTGCTACCTGGGGTGCTGCGTCTCCTTCGTGATGCCGTACCTCTCCAGGCCGTAACAGCGGATGGCGTTGCCCCGGAGGAACTGCCACCGCTCGGTCTCGGAGAGCCCCGCCGCCTGCACGAGCCGGTCGGCCGTCTCGAGCGAGTGCGGGTAGGTGCTGTCCACGTGCGGGTAATCGGTTTCGAAGCAGATCTGCCCCATGCCGATGCTGTCCCGCATCTGAAGCCCGACCAGGTCGTCGAAGATGCAGCCGAAGACGCGGTCGGCGACGTAGCTACTCGGCCGTTCGGGTACCAACGCTCGGAGCTCGCGGTCGTTGCTCCGCAGCTCCCAGCTCACGTCCATGCGTTCCAGCACGAACGGGATCCAGCCGACCTGGCCCTCGCTCAGGGCGACGCGCAGGTCGGGAAAGCGCGCCAGCGACCCGGACAGCACCCAGTCCACCAGGGCGTGGACGGAGTTCTGCCAGATGAGGCTGGCGATGACGAGGAGGTTGGCGTCGTCCGACGTCTTGGGCAGCCGGGACGACGAGCCCACGTGCATGTTCACGACGGTGTCCGTGCGCTCGCACGCGGCCAACAGGGGGTCCCAGTAACCCGAGTGCATGCTGGGCAGGCCCAGAGCGGGCGGCGACTCCGAGAAGGTGATGGCGTGCGAGCCCTTCGCCGCGCAGCGCTCCACCTCGGCGACGGCCAGCTCCACGTCCCAGAGGGGGACGATGGTGAGCGGGATGAGGCGGCCGTAGGCGTCGCCCGCGCACCACTCGTCGATCATCCAGTCGTTGTAGGCCTTGACGCACAACAGGGCGAGGTCGCGGTCCTTCGCTTCGAGGAACAGCTGCCCACAGAAGCGGGGCACGGTCGGGAAGCACAGCGACGCTTCGGTGTGGTTGAGGTCCATCTCGGCCAGCCGGGGCTTCTGCTGCCAGCAGCCGGCGGCGATGTCGTCGAACGTCACCGGCTGGAGCTCGTGGCGGTCGCGGTCGCCCGCCACCATGAGGCCGGCGTGGAGGGGCCAGCGCACGTCCTCGTAGTGCCACACGTCGGTCCACCCCGCCACCGGTCCTGCGTTCTCGCCGTCACCCTCGACGAACACCGCCCGACCGGCCGGGTACGTCACCGAGCCGTAGGCCCGCTCGACCCGGGGGCCGGCCTCGCGCCGCGCCGCGGGCAGGCGGTCCGTCCACACCGTGGGCGGCTCGACCACGTGGTCGTCAACCGAGATGATCTCGTTCTTCATGCGTCCGTTCTCCGCGCTGTCAGTTCGCTGAAATACGCCTGGATCTCCTCGAGGCGCGTGCCCACCGGGAACACGGCGTCGATCCCCACGGTCCGCAGCTCGTCGATCTCGCGTCGCAGGACCGTCCCACCCAGCACCACGGTGACGTCCAGGTCGTAAGCGGCGAGGGCGGCCACCACCTCTCGGGCCACGGCCGTGTGGGTCCCGGACAGGACCGACAGCCCCACCACGTCGACGTCCTCTGCCTCGGCCGCGCGCGCCACTTGCTCGGGCGTCTGGCGCCGGCCCAGGTACACGACCTCGAAGCCGGCGTCGCGCAGCATGCGGGCCACGACCTTGACGCCGCGGTCGTGCCCGTCGAGGCCGACCTTGGCGAGCAGCACGCGCAACGGAAGCGTGGTGGTCGGCGCGTCCGCCGTCATCCGGCCGGCTCCTCGTACTCGCCGTAGCGGACCACGCAGGTGGCCATGATCTCGCCGACGGTCGCCCCCGCCCGCAAGGCGCCGCGCACGGCGGGGATGCAGTTCTCGGTCCCCTGGAGCACGGCGCCCAGCTGGGCGAGGGTGGCGTCGACCTCCATCGCGCTCCGGGCGGCGCGGTGATGGCGGAGTTGGTCACGCTTGGCGGTGAGCGTGGCGTCGTCGTGTTCGTGCAGGGCGAAGTCGGGATCGGTGGGCGGCTTGCTGCCCGGCGTGTTCACGCCCACCACCACGCGCCGGCCCGACTCTTCGTCCAACTGGTACGCGTAGGCGGCATCGGTGATGGCCCGTTGCATGGTGCCGTCCTCGATGGCCGCGATGGCACCGCCCCGCCGCTCGACATCGGTGAGCGTGTCGCGCACGCCGGACAGGATGCGATCGGTGGCGGCCTCGACGTAGTAGCTGCCGCCCAGGGGGTCGACCGCCTGGGTGACGCGCGACTCGTGGGCCACGACCTGCTGCGTGTAGAGCCCGAGGAGCGACGAGTACTCGGACGGGATC
>DASRGI010000003.1:0-22180 GCA_035651095.1 Acidimicrobiales bacterium
GGTTTGCGACCGCCCCCTCGTCGTGCGATACTTAGCAAAGCTAATTAGCTCTGCAAAGGATCGAGATGGGCACCAAGGCGGCAGTCGACCAAGAGATGGCATCCCGGTTGCGGCTGGTCGTCGCCCGCCTCAACCGCCGGCTTCGCCAGCACTCAATGGGCGACGAGATGAGCCCGTCGACCGTGTCCGCCCTCGCCACCGTGGAGGCCTCCGGCCCCATCTCCCTCGGCGAGTTGGCGGCCATCGAGCGGGTACGACCCCCGAGCATGACCCGGATCGTCGCCCGCCTGGAAGAACTGGGCCTGGTGGTCCGCCAGGTAGGGCCCACCGACCGGCGGGTCGCCCTGGTCCGCGTCACCCCGGCGGGGGCCAGCGCCTTGCTGCAGAGCCGCCGGCGCAAGACCGCCTACTTGGCGGCGCGGATGCGCAAGCTCTCGAGTGACGACCTTCGTGTCCTGGAAGAGGCGCTGCCCTTGTTGGAGCGGCTCATCGAGGACGCCCCATGAACATGAGCGCCCTGTCCCAGAAGACGTTCAGCTCGCTGCGAGTCCGCAATTACCGCCTGTTCTTCTTCGGCCAGCTGGTGTCGATGTGCGGCACGTGGATGCAGTCGGTCGGGCAGGTGTGGCTCGTCCTCCGGCTCACCGGCAGCGGTGTGGCCGTGGGTGTCGTCACCGCTCTCCAGTTCCTGCCCATCCTGATCTTCGGCGTGTGGGGCGGCGTGGTGGCCGACCGGGTCGACAAGCGCAAGGCCCTCATGGTCACCCAAGCCTCGATGGGCGTGATCGCCGCCGTGCTCGCCGTGATCACCGCCACCGGTGTCGTCCGCCTCTGGATGGTCTACGTCTGCGCGCTGGCGCTCGGTGTGGCCAACCTGTTCGACAACCCCATCCGCCAGGCGTTCGTCACCGAGATGGTCGGCCCTGCCGAGGTCACCAACGCCGTCGCCCTCAACAGCGCCATGTTCAACGCCGCCCGGGTCGTCGGCCCCGGGTTGGCCGGCGTCCTCATTGTCAGCGTCGGCCTGTGGCCCTGCTTCGCCATCAACGCCGCGTCGTTCATCGCCGTGATCATCGGGCTCATGGTCATGCGCCCGGCCGAGTTGTACCGGGCGGCGCCCGTCATGCGGGCCAAGGGTCAGATACGGGCCGGCCTGCGGTACGTGTGGGCGTCCCGCCGGCTGCGCACCACCATCCTGCTCGTCGCCATCGTCGGCACCTTCGCCCTGAACTTCACCATCACCATGCCGCTGATGGCCAAGTACGCCTTCCACGGCGATGCCGGCACCTTCAGCCTCCTCACCGTGATGATGGGTTTCGGGTCCACCATCGGCGCGCTCGTCACCGCGGCCCGGGCCCGCCCCGACCGGCGGCTGCTCATGGGGTCGTGCACGGTGTTCGGGATCGTGATGCTCCTGGCCGCCGTCGCCCCGACGCTGCGCTTCGAACTGCTGGTGATGCCTTTGTTCGGCGCGGCCAGCATCACGTTCATGGCCACGGCCAACTCCATCCTCCAGCTGAACTCGAGTCCGGAGATGCGGGGTCGGGTCATGGCCCTGTACGGGTTGGTCTTCCTGGGAAGCACACCCATCGGCGGGCCGTTGGTGGGTTGGATCGCCGAGGTGTTCGGCCCCCGAGCCAGCGTGGCCGTGGGCGGGGTGGCCTGCTTGTTCGGCGCCGCCCTCGTCGCTCTGCTGCTCCGGCGTACGCCACCGCACCCCGCTGCGGCCCCGACCCCGGAGGAGGCGGCCGAGTTGGCCGCCGAGGTGCTCCCCGACTCGTCAGATGTCGCCGGGGCTGTCCCCCGACTGGCACCAGTCGCGCAGCCCAGCCCAGGGGTAGATCCCCGTGTCGTGGCCGTCGTTCCAGGTGATGCCGAGGCCCCAGTTGCCGACCAGGTGGGCCTCGTCGATGCGCAGCGGCTGCGGTGACGTGGGCCGGGGCCAGGGCAGTCGCCCGGCATCCCGTTCGCTGCGACACGACGCGCACGGGCAGTTGACTCGGAGCGTCTCCACGTCGAAACGGCATTCCAGCCCGTCCGCATAACGGACGGTCACGGCCCGCTCCCGGTCGACATCGATGGCCGCCACTTCTGGCTGCTCTTCGGGTGGTTGCTGGTCGGGCACCAGCCCATTTGAGCAAGTGCCGGCCTGATTCCAAAAAAAAGCCGACACACTTTCGGGGCTCGGTCGTACTACTCCTCAGAAGGGGCTGTTCGGGAGCGGCCCCCAGTGCCCCCTGGCCTTTCGCGCGCACGAGAAGGGTCAGGGGGCCTTCTCTTTGTCGTCACGCTGCGGTCAGGTTCGGCCCTCTTGGGTTGGGACCCGCCGTGTGGCGCCCGGCTCTGGGAAAAGCGAACACGTGTTCGATACACTGCCACCCATGGCTGCTGTTGCTCCCCAACCCCGAGCTGCTGCTGGTGCCGAGCACCCCGCTGTCGGGCGGGAGCCGGGCACTCAGGGCGGCGCGGCCACCCGCCGGAACGGGGCTGGTTCCCGGAACGGGGCTGCCCTTCAGAATTCGGCCGTCCCCCGGGACTCGGTTGCCCTCCGGGAACTGGCTCGCCGCACCGGTCCGGTGGCGTTGGCCCAGGAGCGGGTGGTGCCGGTCCTGCCCGCCTTGCAGCCTCTGGTCGGTCCTGGATTGCGGCGGGGTGCCACCTTGGCTGTCGTCGGGTCCACTTCCCTCGTGCTGGCCCTGCTGGCCGGTGCGTCTCTGGCCGGCTCCTGGGTGGGAGTGGTGGGCTTGCCCACCCTGGGGTTGGTGGCGGCTGCCGAGATGGGAGTCGCCCTGGACCGGTTGGCCCTGGTGCCTCACCCCGGACGGGAGTGGCCGACAGTCACGGCCGCCCTGGTCGACGCGCTGGACATCGTCGTCGTCCGCCCCCCACCACACGCCCGCTCGGGTGACGCCCGCCGGCTGGCCGCCCGTGCCCGGGAACGAGGTGCGGTGCTGGTGATCGCGGCTGGCGGCTGGCCCGGGCCCGACATCCAGCTCACGGTGACAGCAGGGGAGTGGGCGGGCCTCGACAGCGGTGCGGGGCACCTGCGGGCCCGGCGCGTGGCCGTGCAGGCCACCGGCCGGCGCGACGCCGCCCGCCCTCGCCATGCCTGGCTGTGGCTCCCCGGGCCCGACGGCACCGTCACCACCGCGCTCCCACCCGGGGCGGCCGCTTCTCGTTTGGTGTGCAGTAACCAACACATAGTCGCGACGACTGCACAAGAAACGACCCACGTCGCTGTCGCCCCGACCCGATCGACCGCTGCCCACCCGGTGCTGGGCCGGGGCTCGTCCCCGCCCGCCCGGGCCCGAGCACGAGCCCCGGCCTGATGCCCGTGCGAACCATGGTCGTGTGGTGTCCCCACTGGCCCCTCACCGCGGCCGGTGTGTCGCCGCACGTTCCCGCGGCGGTCCTCGTGGCCAACCGCGTCATCGTGTCCACCCCCGCGGCCCGAGCAGAAGGAGTGGTGCGCGGGACGCGCAAGCGTGAGGCGCAATCGTGCTGCCCCGGCCTGGTGACCCTGGATCACGATCCGGGCCGGGACGCGCGCGCCTTCGAGCCTGTTGTTGCGGCGGTCGAGGCCTTCGCCCCCCGCGTCGAGGTGCTCAGCCCGGGATCGTGCGCGTTCGCCACGCGAGGGCCTTCTCGCTATTTCGGAGGCGACGAGGCGCTGGCTCGCAGCGTGACGGCCGCGGTGCGGGCAGCCGGGGGAGAAGGGTGCCGGGTGGGTGTGGCTGACGGGCCCTTCGCCGCGGCGTTGGCCGCTCGGACCGGTCGCATCGTGCCTCCGGGTGCCACCACCGCCTTCCTCGCCCCCCTCCCTGTGCACGCCCTCGCCCGGCCCGAGCTGGTCGATCTCCTCAGCCGGCTGGGCCTCCACACCCTGGGCGATTTCGCGGCCCTGCCGCTGGCTGATGTCATGGCCCGCTTCGGACCCGAGGGGGCGAGTGCCCACCGCCTGGCAGGCGGCCAGGACGAACGGCCGCTGGCCACGCGAGTACCCCCACCCGACCTGGTGGTGCAGTGTGAGCTCGAGCCACCGGCCCAGCGAGTGGACACGGCCGCGTTCGTGGCCAAGATGCTGGCCGACGAGCTCCACCAGCGCTTGGTGGCCCGGGGGCTGGCGTGCACCCGCCTGCTCATCGAAGCGGAGACGGAGCACGGCGAGCACCTGGCCCGTCTCTGGCGTCACGAGGGCGCGCTCACGCCGCCGGCCATGGCCGAGCGGGTGCGCTGGCAGTTCGACGGATGGCTGTCGGGCGCCGCCGATGCCGACGTGCCCACGGGCGGTCTCGCTCTCCTGCGGCTGGTGCCCGACGAGGTCGTGCCGGACGACGGTCGCCAGCTGGGATTCTGGGGCGGCGTTGCCGAGGCGGGGGAGCGGGCCGCTCGAGCGCTGGCCCGAGTGCAAGGCCTGCTCGGCCCCGACGGGGTGGTGACGGCCGTGCTCAGTGGGGGCCGCAGCCCTGCGGAGCAGGTCACCCTGGTGCCGTGGGGCGACGTGCGCGAGCCCCGGTCAGCGCCGCCGCGCCTCCCGGCTCCGGCGCCCGTCCTCATACCCGCCCCCGGGCCCGCTCCGGCGCCCGCCCCGCCCACCGGCCCTGCATCCGCCCCCGCTCCGGCCGCCGGGCCCCCCGCTCCGGCCGCCGGGCCCCCCGCTCCGGCCATCCCGACCGCCACTGCGCCCTCCGGCCCCGGCGACTCCACGCCCGTCCCGCTCGGCCCGAGCGATCCCACCACCACCCCGCCTGCCACGGATGTTCCTGCCCCTCGCTCCCGCCGGGGCCGGAGCCGGCCTCGGCGCAGCCTCCTGGGTACGGCCCGCCTCCGTAGCCGGGAGCATCACCCACCCTGGCCCGGCCGAGTGCCGGCCCCTTCCCCGGCCACCGTGTACGCCGAACCCCTTCCCGCCGAGGTGGTCGACGCGGTGGGCAACCCCGTCGCCGTCACCGGGCGGGGCCACGTGACGGCCGCGCCTGCCCGTCTCGCCATCAGCGGTGAGCGGTGGGTCGATGTGGTGGCGTGGGCCGGGCCCTGGTTGGTGGACGAACGGTGGTGGGACAACCGGGCGCATCAACGGCGGGCCCGGTTCCACCTGGTGACCGCCGCCGGCGTGGCCGCCCTGGTGGGCGTGACCAACGGCCACTGGGGGGTCGAGGCGATCTACGACTAAATGCCCTGAAAGGAGGATATTCGGTACAAAATGGGAGCTGTTTACCATAATGACAGCGCCCCAACCGCAAGTTTTCCCTGCGAACGCCGCAGAGTCGACACCGATCTAGTCCTTTCGGGTGTTCAATCTTTGACCCAATCAGGCCATGGATGTGCATGACAGTATTCTCGATACTTGACCGTATGACCGGGGCCGGAACCACCAATCTTCACCGCCGTAGCGGTGCTGCCTTCCTCGCCGCATGCATGGCCGTGGCGAGTTTTGCGCTCCCGTCGCTCCGCGCTGGTGGTTCCACCGGCGCCGCCAGCGCGGTCCGGGCCGCCGCGGTCAGCGTCGACAGCGCCCTCACCGGCATCCGGTCCGGCCTCGTTCGCATCATCGTCCAGAAGCAGCCCGCGGCGGCCCATACCGGCCAGCCCGAGCGGGCCGTGCGCCGGGCCGGCGGCACCGTGACCCGCGACCTCTCCATCATCAACGGCTTCTCCGCCACGGTGCCGGCCGGCAGCATCGGCACCCTGGCCGGTACCGCCGGCGTGCGGGTGATCTCGCTCGACCACAAGGTGAACGTCCAGGCCAACTCGCCGCAGTCGAGCCCCGTGCGATCGGTGTACCGCCGCTCGGTGCGGGCCGACCTCGTCAACTACGCGGGCTACACGGGCAAGGGCGTCACCGTCGCCCTCATCGACACCGGCGTGTCGGCCGTGCCCGACGTGGCCGGCCGCCTGGTGAACGTCACCGACGACCTCACCGGCGCCGTGACCCCGTGCGTGAACATGACCAACGAGTCGACCTGCGACGACTCGTTCGGCCACGGCACGTTCGTCGCCGGCCTCATCGCCGGCAACGGCGCAGCCTCCAACGGCAACTGGAAGGGCGTCGCCCCCGCCGCCGACATCCTGTCGGTCAAGATCGCCGGGCGCAGTGGGGCCGCCGATGTCAGCAGCGTCATCGCCGCCCTGCAGTGGGTCGTCTCCTTCCGGGACCGGTACGACATCCGGGTCCTGAACCTCTCGCTGGGCACCGACTCGACCCAGAGCTACATGGTCGACCCCCTGAACTACGCAGTGGAGCGGGCATGGTCGGCGGGCATCGTGGTCGTCGTCTCCGCCAGCAACCGGGGCCCCGCTCCTCGCACCATCTCCAAGCCCGGGGACGACCCCTTCGTCATCACCGTTGGCGCGGTGGACGATCGGGGCACCAACAGCATCAACGACGACCTGCTGCCCAACTTCACCTCCCACGGTCCCACGGCCGCCGACGGGTTGGCGAAGCCGGACATCGTGGCGCCCGGTGCGCACATGGTGTCGCTCCGGGCGCCGGGCAGCGCTGTCGACACCGAGTTCCCCAACTACATCGACGGGTCGTATCGCAAGGGCAGCGGCACATCGTTCAGCACCGGCGTGGTGTCCGGTGTGGCCGCCCTGATGGTCCAGCAGAACCCGAACATCGTTCCCGACCGGGTGAAGTTCGCCCTCACGTCGACGGCCCGCAGCGCTGCTTCCACCGACGTGATGGCGGTGGGCTCGGGCGAGATCGACGCCTACCGGGCGACGTTCTCCGCCCCGCCGGGGCTGGCCAACCAGGGCGTGCCCCGCTCGACCGGCACGGGCTCGCTCGACGCCAGCCGGGGCTCCGTCCAGTTCCAGGCCGACGACCCGCTGAGCACCGTCGTCCAGGGAATGATGACGGCCCAGCTGCTGCTCTGGGACCCGGTCGGCTTCCTCACCGGTGACTGGACCGGCGGGCAGTGGTACGGGGGCCAGTGGTACGGCGGGCAGTGGTATGGCGGGCAGTGGTACGGGGGCCAGTGGTATGGCGGCCAGTGGTACGGCGGCCAGTGGTACGGGCAGCTGGACGGCGGCCAGTGGTACGGGGGCCAGTGGTACGGCAGTGCCTGGTACGGATCGTGGGAGTAGCGGGAGGCGCTCGTGAGTGCTGAGCCCGGGAGCGGGCGGGGCAACCGAGCCGTCGCAGTCTTCGTCGTCGCCCTGGCCGTCCTGACCGGGGTGACGACCGCGCTGGGGACGTCGTTCGTCGACCAGCCCAGCCATACGCCGTGGGCGACGGTGCCCGCCTTCGCCGTGCTCCTGACGGCGGGCGCCTACCTGATCCTCCGGTTCCAGTACCGCAACGACGTGCTCGCCCTCGACCTGTTCGAGGCCGTGCTCGCCCCGGCCGTGTTCGTGCTGCCGACGCCGGTGGTCGTGGGCCTGGTGGCGACGGCGCTGGCCGCATCCAACGCCATGCGTCGCAACCAGCCGATCAAGGCCTCCTTCAACGTGGCCCAGTGGTCGGCGGCCGCGGCCACGGGCAGCTTGGCCTTCTACGCCGTGCATCCGGGCCCTGGGCTGTCCAGCCGTTCGCTGCTCGCGCTGCTCGTGGCCATGGTGGCGGTCACCGTCGTCAACAACGGCGCACTGCTGCTGGTGATTCGCCTGGCCCAGGGCCGCTCACTCCGCCAAGTGGCGGCCATGCTCGCTCCCACCATCCTGGTGAGCTGGCTCCTGAACGCCCCCTTCGCCCTCCTGTTCGTGACCGCGCTGGAGGCCAGCCACCTCACGGTCGCGCTGTTCGTCGTTCCGCTGCTGCTGCTCCACTGGGCGTCCCGCGGCTATGCGTTGGCCCGGGCCGACCGGGCCCGAATCGGCGGGCTGCAGCAGGCCACCCATGTGCTCGCCGCACCCATCGATCCCCGGGACGCGCTGGGCCGGTTCCTGGCCGAGGTGCGCGAATGCTTCGAGGCCGACTGCGCCGAGCTGGTACTGGTGTCACCCGCCGGCCACGAGACCCACCGCGCCACCGAGGGCGGGTACGAGGTGTTCAGCGGCCACCACCCGCTGGGCGCCGCGCTCATCCACGCCGGCCGGGCCGTGCGCCTCACCACCGCCGACCCCACCAGCCCCCTGGCCGCCGTCCTCGAACAGGCCGGGTGGCGGGACTGCGGCGCCGCCCCCGTCCGCTCCGGTCACCGGCTCATCGGTGTGCTCTGCACCTACAACCGGAGTGGCCTCGAGGGCTTCGAGGAAGGGGAGCTGGCTGTCCTCGAAGCGCTGGCCAACGAGGTTGCCGGCGCCCTGCACAAAGCCGAGCTCCTCGCCACCATCCTGGAAGAGCGGCGCAAGCTGGCCGAGATCGTGGACAACACGTCCGACGGCATCTTCACCCTGGACCCGCTCGGTGTGGTCGAGAGCTGGAACGTGGCCCTCGAGCAGCTCACCGGCTACACGGCGGCCGAGATGATGGGCACCAGCCACCTCGGCATCCTCCGCCCGCGGGACGGGGCCGGGGGCGACGTGCTGTTCGAGCGCTGGGCCGACGCCGACGCCATCCTCCCGGCCGACGTGCAGGTCCTCACCAGCTCGGGAGACCAGCGCTGGTTGTCGTGCTCGTACACGCGCGTGCCGGCGGGCGACGACCGCCCGCCCCTGCTGGTCGTCGTCGGCCGTGACGTCACCAAGGCACGCGAGTTGGAGCGGCTCAAGGAGGAGTTCGTGGCGACGGTGTCGCACGAGCTGCGCACACCGCTCACGCCCATCAAGGGTTTTGCCACCACCCTGCTCGAAGGCGGGGACCGCATGAGCAGCGAGACCCGCCGCACCGCGGTGGAGTCGATCCTGCGGTCGGCCCAGCGCCTGGAGCGGTTGATCCTGAACCTGCTCGAGGTGTCGCGCATCGAGAGCCGGGTCATCGACGTGCGCAACTCGTCGGTGGAGGTGTGCCCGCTGGCGTCGCGCGTCGTGGCCGAGTTCCAGGACGCGTGGGGCGAGCGCGACATCGTGGTCGACGCCCCTGGGGGGCCGTGCGTGGCTCTGGGCAGCGAGCTGTGGGTCGAGCAGATCCTGTCCAACCTGCTGTCCAATGCCCTGAAGTACGCCACCGGGCCCGACCCCATCGAGGTCCAGGTGCGCACCGGCAGGTCGGCGGTGGAACTGGCCGTGGTCGACCACGGGCCGGGCGTCCCGGCCGAGGCCGCCGAGCGGGTGTTCGAGCGCTTCGAACGGTTGGATCGCTCGCACCGGCAGGCGGGCACGGGTTTGGGCCTCTACATCGCCCGGGAGCTGGCCCACGCCATGAACGGCACGCTCACGTTGAGCGGCACCCCCGGCGGCGGTGCCACCTTCTCACTCCGCCTCCCGTCGGCCAGCCGCGAGGTGGCCCTCTCCAGCTGACGCCGGCGAACTGGCGAGGGACGACTGATCGTCTCTGGTATCCGCCACATGATCGAACATATGTTCGAGTCGTGGCGTGGTTCAACCGGCCGGATCTGTCCTGGAGCGAACTCGAACGGCGGCTGTCCGACGGCCGCCCCCGCAACACGCCCCCGCTTGCCAACGGGGGCGACAGCCCGGCCTGGTCCCGCAAGCGCCAGCCCTATCAGCCGCCCGCCCCGCCCGCCCCCGCCGCCGGCTCCCGCCCCAGCCGCACCGCCTACGCCGAGCTGCACTGCCACTCCAACTTCAGCTTCCTCGACGGCGCCTCGCACCCCGAGGAGCTGGCCGAGGAGGCAGCCCGGCTCGGCCTCCAGGCCCTGGCCCTCACCGACCACGACGGCATGTACGGCGTGGTCCGCTTCGCCGAGGCGGCTGCCGGCGTCGGCCTGGCCACGGTCTTCGGCGCCGAGCTGTCCCTCGACCTGACCCGGCCCCAGAACGGCAGCGCCGACCCCGAGGGCACCCACCTCCTGGTCCTGGCCCGCGACCCCACCGGGTACGCCAGCCTGTGCCGGACCATCAGCCAGGCCCAGTTGGCCGGGCGCGAGAAGGGCAGGCCCGTCTACCAGCTGTCGGCTCTGGCCGACGTCCACAACCACCACTGGCTGGTGCTCACAGGATGCCGCAAGGGGGTGGTGGCCCAGGCCCTGGCCCAGGCAGGCCCGTCAGCTGCGGCACGAGCCCTCGCCGACCTGGTTGCGATTTTCGGGCGCGTCAATGTGGCCGTGGAGCTCTGGGACCACGGCGATCCATTGGATTCGGCCCGCAATGATGTGCTGGCTGATCTGGCCGCCAAGGCGGGCGTGGAGGTGGTGGCCACCAACAACGTCCACTACGCAACGCCTGGGCGGCGACGATTGGCAACGGCCCTGGCTGCGGTGCGGGCGCGCCGCAGCCTGGACGAGTTGGACGGCTGGCTCCCGCCGGCCGCCACTGCCCACCTCCGGTCGGGTGATGAACAAGCGGCGCGCTTCGCTCGCTACCCGGGGGTGGTAGAGCGGGCGGCCGCGTTCGGCCGCGAGTGCGCGTTCGATCTCCGGTTGGTGGCGCCACGACTACCGGACTTCCCGGTGCCCCCAGGGCACGATGAGATGAGCTGGCTCCGCCAGCTCACGATGGAGGGCGCCCTCACCCGCTACGGCTCACCCGCTGCCGAACGCGTGCCCGGTGCCTATGCCCAACTCGCTCATGAGCTCGAATTGATCGAACGTCTTGGGTTTCCAGGATATTTCCTGATTGTCCATGACATCGTGGATTTCTGCCGGCGGCAGGGCATCTACTGCCAGGGGCGGGGATCGGCGGCCAACAGCGCCGTCTGTTACGCGCTGGGGATCACCAACGCCGACGCTGTCAGCCTGGGCCTCCTGTTCGAACGCTTCCTGTCGCCCGAGCGGGACGGGCCACCCGACATCGACCTCGACATCGAGAGCGGCCGCCGGGAAGAGGCCATCCAGTACGTCTACGAGCGCTACGGCCGGGAGAACGCGGCCCAGGTCGCCAACGTCATCACCTACCGGGCCAAGTCGGCGATCAGGGACATGGCCAAGGCCCTGGGCCATGCACCGGGGCAGCAGGACGCCTGGTCCAAGCAGGTCGACGCGTGGGGCCCGCTGTCGGCCACCACCGCCCACGACGACCACGACATCCCGCCGCTGGTGTTGACCCTCGCCGGCGAGGTGCAGGACTTCCCGCGCCACCTCGGTATCCACTCGGGCGGCATGGTGATCTGCGACCGGCCGGTGACCGAGGTGTGCCCGGTGGAGTGGGGCCGCATGGAGGGTCGCACCGTCCTGCAGTGGGACAAGGACGACTGCGCGGCGGCCGGACTGGTGAAGTTCGACCTCCTGGGCCTGGGCATGCTCACCGCCCTGCACGAGGCCGTCGACCTCATCCGGGACGGGTACGGCGTCGAGGTCGACCTGGCCACCATCCCCCAGGAGGACGCGGTGTACGACATGCTCTGCCGGGCCGACTCGGTGGGCGTGTTCCAGGTCGAGTCGCGAGCGCAGATGGCCACGCTGCCCCGGCTCAAGCCCCGGCACTTCTACGACCTGGTGGTCGAGGTGGCGCTCATCCGGCCCGGGCCCATCCAGGGCGGGTCGGTGCACCCGTACATCCGCCGCCGCAACGGCCAGGAGCCGGTGACCTACCTGCACCCGCTGCTCGAACGGTCGCTGGGCAAGACATTGGGCGTGCCCCTGTTCCAGGAGCAGCTCATGCAGATGGCGATCGACGTGGCCGGTTTCAGCCCGGCCGACGCCGATCAGTTGCGCCAGGCCATGGGGTCGAAGCGCTCGCGGCACCGCATGGAGCAACTGCGCCAGCGCCTCCACGAGGGCATGGCCGCCAACGGGATCACGGGCGAGGTGGCCGACACCCTCTACGAAAAGCTGGTGGCCTTCGCCAACTACGGCTTCCCCGAGAGCCACTCGGTGAGCTTCGCCTACCTCGTGTACGCATCGGCGTGGATCAAGTACCACTACCCGGCAGCGTTCTGCGCGGCCCTGCTGAACGCGCAGCTGATGGGGTTCTGGTCGCCGCAATCGTTGGTGGCCGACGCCCAGCGCCACGGCGTCACCGTGGTGGGGCCGAATGTGAACGCGTCGGCGGCCAAGGCGACCCTGGAGGGGGAGGCGGGGACGACGGTCCGGCTGGGCATCGAGTACGTGCGCACCATCAGCGAGGACGTGGCCCGGCGCATCCAGGAGGGGCGGCCCTACGCGTCGATGGAGGACGTGGTGCGCCGGTGCGAGCTCACCCAGACACAGGTCGAGGCCCTCGCCACCGCCGGCGCCTTCGACTGCTTCGGGGTGGGACGACGGTCGGCGTTGTGGGCGGCGGGGGCGGTGGCCCAGTCCCGGCCCGGGCGACTGGACGGCATGGTCACCGGTGCCGACGCGCCGACGCTCCCGGGCATGACCGACGTGGAAGAAGCGGCGGCCGACGTGTGGGCCACCGGCATCTCGGCCGAGTTCTCGCCCACCCAGTTCGCCCGGCCCCGCTTGGACGAGCTGGGCGTCCTCACGGCTGCCGCCCTCCAGGAGGCCGAGCCCGGCACCCGGGTGCTGGTGGGGGGCGTGGTGACCCACCGGCAGCGACCGTCCACGGCAGGCGGAACCACCTTCCTCAACCTCGAGGACGAGACGGGGATGGTCAACGTCGTCTGCTCGAAGGGGCTGTGGGTGCGGTACCGGCGGGTGGCCAGGTCGGCCAGCGCCCTGCTGGTGCGGGGAAAGCTGGAACGGGCCGAGGGCGTGGTGAACGTGATCGCCGACAAGCTGGAGGCGCTGCCCCTGGTGGTCAACGGTGGACGCTCCCGGGACTTCCGTTGACTGCCCTGTTGCAACTGGTCGCCGTCTCCGGCGATCGGTCGCCGGAGAACGTGGGAGGGGGTCAGGCGCGGGAGAACGTGCCGGTGTAGGTGCCCCGGCCGCCGGGAAGGGCGGCGGCCCGCAGTTGCTGCACCACGTCGAGCGGTGCGGCGCCGGCCGCGGGCGACACCGGGCGGGACAGAGCCAGCACCTCGAACACGTAGTGGTGGGTGCCGCCGCCCGGGGGCGGGCAGGGCGGGCGCCAGCCCGTCGAGCCCGCGCTGTTGGGACCGCTCTGGGCACCGGCGGGCAGGGGGTCGGGCACCTGGCGGGCGCTGGCCGGGAGCCCGGTGACGATCCAGTGCACGAACGTGCCGCTGGGCGCGTCGGGGTCGGTCATGACGACCGCCACCGCCGCGGCCGTGCCGGGCACGCCCGTCCATGTGAGGGCCGGAACGGCGCCCGCGCCGGAGCACGTGTTCTGCACGGGAATGGGCTGGCCGGGACCGAAGGCGGTGCTGGTGATGGTGATGGCCGGCGACGTCCTGGTGGCGGCCGACGTCGAGGTGGCGGCCGACGTCGAGGTCGACCCAGAGCCGGACGTCGACCCAGAGCCGGAGCCCGAGCAGCCCGCCAACACCACGAGCAGCGCGGCGCTCCAGCTCCAGCTCCAGTTCCACCGCCGCAGCCGCATCACAGGCCCAACAACAGGGCGACGAACACGAGCACCAGGATCTCCATGTTGTAGGCCAGGTGCGAGCACGTCGACTCCACCAGCGCGGCCCGGCGCCCGCCCGCCCGGTACCCGCGCAGGTACGCCCACATGAAGTAGCCACCGCCCAGCGACAGGGCCAGGCCCACGCCGATGGGGATGCCCATGATGAGGTGCACGAGGCCGAAGTCCACCGCCCGCCGCACCCGCCGGGGCCACGACCAGTGCTCGGCGCCGGCGCGAAACGCCAGCTCCTCCCGCTCCGCGAACAGCGGCAGCAGGGGGATGAGCAGGGCGATGAACACCACTGGTGTGAAGCGGGTGAGGGCACCCAACCCGGCCCGGTCGGTGCCGCCCACGATCACGTTGCCGGTCCCGCCGATGGCCGTCCACCACCCCCACGACAGGCCGGGCACCTGGATGAGCGCGCTGGCCGCCACCACGACCACCACCAGCACGAGCGGTGCCCGTAGGAAGTGGCGAGGACGCAGCTCGCGCACGATGGCGAGCGTGCGGTCGCGCAAGGTGCGCGAACGGGCCGTCTCCACCGCAAAGGACACCAGGCGCGTCCCCACCACGGCGAGGACGGCAACCGTGAGGAAGTCGAACAACATCGGTCTCACTAGGCTGGCACACCGCTTTCGCCTACCGACACACGGCTGCTGAGACCACACAGCTGCTGAGACGCAGCGACTCGAGACAATCGACCGACGAGCAGGGAGTGCACACGTGGCCTGGGACTTCTCCACCGAGCCCGAGTTCGAAGCCAAGCTGGCGTGGATGCGCAGCTTCGTCCGCGAGGAGATCTTCCCGCTGGAGACGCTGAACCTCGACCACGACACGTTCCTGCGAGCAGTACGGCCGCTGCAGGACGAGGTCAAGGCCCAGGGACTGTGGGCCGCCCATCTCGACCCCGAACTCGGCGGCCAGGGCTTCGGCCAGGTGAAGCTGGGGCTGATGCACGAGATCCTCGGGCAGTCGCACCTGGCACCGTTCGTGTTCGGCAACAACGCACCCGACTCGGGCAACGCCGAACTCCTCGCCGTCGGCATCAAGATGTCGGGCCGGGAGGATCAGCGGGAGAAGTGGCTCAACCCGTTGCTCGACGGTCGCCGCCGGAGTGCCTTTGCCATGACCGAGCCCGGCGCCGGCGCCGATCCCACCCTCCTCAAGACGCGGGCGGTGCGGGACGGCGACGAGTGGGTCATCAACGGCCACAAGTGGTTCATCACCAACGCGTCGGTGGCCGACTTCCTGATCGTCATGACGGTCACCAATCCCGACGTGCACCCGTACCAGGGGGCGTCGATGATCGTCGTGCCCACCGACACACCCGGCGTGAACATCCTGCGGGACGTGCCCACCATGGAGGACCCGGTGGAGCACTTCCGCAAGTACGGGGCCCACGCCGAGATCCTCCTGGAGGACGTGCGCGTTCCCCATGAGAACCTGGTCGGTCCCGAGGGCGAGGGCTTCCGCTTGGCGCAGCTGCGCCTGGGACCGGGCCGCATCCACCACTGCATGCGCTGGCTGGGTCAGTCCAAGCGGGCCTTCGACATGCTGTGCGAGCGGGCTGTCAGCCGCTACACCCACGGTTCCATGCTGGCCGAGAAGCAGAGCATCCAGAACTGGGTGGCCGACTCGATGGCGGAGATGACGGCCGCCCGCCTGCTCACCCTCTACGCGGCGTGGAAGATGGACCAGCAGGACGCGTCCGCGGCTCGCACCGAGATTGCCATGATCAAGTTCTACGGCGCCCAGGTGCTCTACAACGTCATCGACCGGGCCATCCAGATCCACGGTTCGCTGGGCTTCTCCGCCGACCTGCCGCTGGAGCACATGTACCGCGCCGCCCGGGCCGCTCGCATCTACGACGGGCCGGACGAGGTGCATCGCGTCACCGTGGCCCGCCAGGTGCTCAAGAACTACAAGCCGGTCGATGTGCCCACCGAGCACGTGCCCACCCGCAAGGCCGCCGCGCAGCAGAAGTTCGCCGAGCTGCTCGAGGAAGCCACGGCCAACCTGTAGGGAGCCGCCGTGATCGTCCGCAAGCGCGTCGTCGTGCAGGGACGCGTGCAGGGCGTGTTCTTCCGGGCGTCGCTACAACGCGAGGCGGAACTGCGCGACGTGCACGGGTGGGCCCGCAACCGCGGCGACGGGAATGTCGAAGCGGTGCTGGAGGGTGAGCGGACCGCCGTCGACGCGGTGGTGCGGTGGTGTCACGACGGCCCGCCGCGCGCCGCCGTCGACTCCCTCGAGATCACCAGCGAGGAGCCGCAGGGCGAGACGCGCTTCGCCGTGCGCTGACGGCGACGATGGTGCCGAACACCACGTGGTCGGCCAGCTGGGGCCACACGGGAAGGGCGCGGATGGCGGGGTAGCGGCGGCCCACGATGCCCAGGTCCACGCCGGCGATGGCCAGGCCGGCGACGGGGCCGGCCACCGATGCGGGAACCCGCGGAACCCGGGCCACCAGGCGCCACACCGCCCATGTCCACCACGCCGAGATCAGCCCGTGGGCCACGGCACCCCGTACCACTGACTGCCGGCCGAGCAAGGTGCCGGCGGCGCGAGTCGACGCGGCCAGCGGCTCGCCCTGCCACCGCGCCGCCACCGTGGACGGGATGCCGCTCAGCATCGCGGCTGCCAACCAGGCCCGTCGCATGAGAGGCCGCACAGTAGCGTCGAGGCCATGGCATGGGACGAGACCGACGGCCACCTGGTCAAGGTGGTGAAGAAGGCGGACTTCAAAGAGGCCCTGGCATACGTGAACCGGGTCGGCGAGCTGGCCGAGGCCCGCAACCACCACCCCGACATCGCCATCTCGTGGAACACGGTGACGCTGACACTGTTCACCCACTCGGCCGGTGCCATCACCGACGCCGACCACGAACTAGCACAGGCCATCGACGGGTTGGACTGAGGCGGACCCGGTGCCCGCCCTCGTCTACGTCTCGCGCGTCGTCCGGCTGCCCCTGCTCGACCGCGACCATGTGCCGGTGGGGCGGATCGACGACCTCGTGCTGTCGCCCCACACCGAGCGGCGCTCGCCCCGCCTGCTCGGGTTCGTCGTGCGGGTCCATCGCCGGCAGATCTTCGTGAACGCCAACCGGGTGGGCGACATCGACGTGTCGGGTGTGCGCCTGCGGTCGGGCACGGTCGACCTCCACCGCTTCCGGCTCCGCCAGGGCGAGCTGCTGGCCCGCCGCCTGCTCGACCGTCAACTGGAGGGCGAGACGGTCACCGACCTCTCCCTCGTCCACACCGCCGAACCCGAGGGGTGGCAGGTCGAGTCGGTGGCATTGCTGGGCACGCGCCGCCTGGCCCGGCGCCGGGCCGTACGCATGGTGCCGTGGACCGACGTGGACTCCCTGTTCGACACCGACGCCATCACCCGCCAGGTGGCTGAACTCCGCGAGATGCCCGCGGCCGACCTGGCCCGCACGGTGACGAGCATGCCCATGGCCCGCCGCCGGGAGGTGGCCGAAGCCCTGGAGGACGACCGCCTGGCCGACCTTCTGGAGGAGCTGCCCGAGGACGAGCAGGTGAAGCTCATCGAGAACCTCGACGTGGAGCGGGCCGCCGACGTGCTGGAGGAGATGGAACCGGACGATGCGGCCGACCTCCTGGGCGAACTGCCGATGGCTGAGCGCAACCACCTGCTGGCCCACATGGAGCCCGACGAAGCCGGCGACCTGCGCCGCCTCCTCTCGTACGACCGCAACACCGCGGGCGGGCTCATGACGTCGGAGCCGCTGGTCGTCACCGCCGAGACCACCGTCGCCGAGGTGCTGGCCCGCCTGCGCGACCCCGACGTGCCGTCCGCCCTCGCCGCCCAGGTGTTCGTGTCCGAGCCGCCCACGGTCACGCCCACGGGCCGGTACGTCGGGGCGGTGGGTTTCCAGCGGCTGTTGCGCGAACCGCCGGGCTCTCCGGTCGGATCGTGCATCGATTCCAGCCACGAGCCCGTGCTGCCCGACCTGCGTGAGCTGGAAGTGGCCCGGCGCCTGGCGGCCTACGACGCCATCGCCGTGCCCGTGTGCGACGCGTCGGGCCGGCTGCTCGGCTGCGTCACCGTGGACGACGTGCTCGACCGCGTGCTGCCCGTGGGCTGGCGGGGCCGGTAGCCGTGGTCCGCCGGCGAGAAGACCTGTCGACGCCGCGGGGTCCCGGCCTGCGCTTCGGCATCCACTACGACCCCGACGCCTTCGGCAACTTCTCCGAGTCCATCGCCCGGTTCCTGGGTACGGCCCGTTTCCTCGTGGCCCAGACGGCCGTGGTGATCGTGTGGATCTCCTTGAACGTCGTGGCCGTGAGCCTGCGCTGGGACCCGTACCCGTTCATCCTCTTGAACCTGGCCTTCTCCACCCAGGCCGCCTACGCGGCGCCGCTCATCCTGTTGGCCCAGAACCGTCAGGAGGCGCGTGACCGCGAGGCGCTCGACCGCGATCGCGAGCAGGCGGCCCGGGCCCTGGCCGACACCGAGTTCCTCGCCCGGGAGCTGGCGTCCATCCGCCTGGCCCTGGCCGACGTCGTCACCAACGACGACCTGCAGGCCGCCATCGACAGGCTCGACGGTCTGCGCCGCACGGTCGAATGACAGCACACCGCCGCGGGGCGATTGCCTGGGGATGGATACCGAGCCGGTAGCATCGCCCTTCGTGCAAGCCCGTCGAGCGGAGCCTCCCAGTAGCCGTGCGCTGGACGCCTCGCCGCCTTGGCGCGCGCCTGCGTGCCGCATTGGGCCCGGACGCCGCGAGCGTCTGGCAGGGCCTCGCCGCGCTCCTCGTTTCGTCGGGCGGTGATCTCCTCGCCGGGCTGACCCTCGGTGCCATCACCCATACGCTCGAGAACCTGCCCGGCCTCCTGGTCCTCGTTCCCGCGGCCATCGGCATGCGGGGCAACATCTTCGGAGCGCTGGGCAGCCGGCTCGGCACAGCCATCCACACCGGCACCTTCCGCCTGTCCCGGCGGGCCGACACGGTGGTGGGCCAGAACATCCTCGCCTCGCTGGCCCTCACCCTCTCGGTGTCGCTCGCCCTCGCCATCCTGGCCAAGACCATCGCCGTCGGGTTCGGGGTGGCCAACACCATCTCGGTGGCCGACTTCGTCGTGATCTCCATCCTCGGGGGCACGGTGTCGTCCGTCGTCGTCCTCGGCCTCACGTTGCTGGTGGCGGCCGGGGCGGTGCGCTTCGGCTGGGACATGGACAACGTGGCCGCGCCCCTCGTCACCGCGGCCGGCGACATCGTCACCCTGCCGTCGTTGTTCCTGGCCACGTACCTCGTGGGCATCCGCTTCGTCACGCCCGCGCTCGGAGCCCTGACCGCAGTGCTGGCTGTGGCCGCCGGCGTGGCCGCCATCCGTTCGGGTTACGAGCTGCTGCGGCGCATCGCCAGGGAGTCATTGCCGGTGTTGCTGGTGGCCGGGACCATCGACGTGGTGGCCGGCCTCACCATCGAGAAGCGCATGAACTCGTTCCTCGCCTTCCCTGCGCTGCTCGTGCTCATCCCGCCGTTCCTGGAGGACTCGGGCGCGCTGGGGGGCATCCTGTCCAGCCGCATCGCGTCCAAGCTCCACCTCGGCATCCTCGACCCCACGGCCTGGCCCCAGTCGCGCGCCATGGCCGACTTCGTCCTCACCTTCCTCTTCGCCATCCCCGTGTTCGTGCTGGTGGCCCTGTCGTCCGACCTGGCCGCCGGCGTGTCGGGGCTGGCGTCGCCCGGAGCCCTGCGGATGGTGGCCGTGTCGTTGATAGGTGGGCTCATCGCCACCGTCTTCGCCGTGCTGGTGGCCTACTACGGGGCCATCGCCGCCTTCCGGCTGGGCCTCGATCCCGACAACCACGGGATCCCGATGGTGACGTCGTCGATGGACTTGCTGGGCGCCTTCGCCCTGGTGCTGGCGATCGTGCTCGTGGGCATCCACTGACGGCGTACGATTGCTGCCGCACCACCCCAGACCGCAATGGACGACAAACCTCGCAATTTGAAGACCATGCTGTCGGAGGCCAAGGACGCCTCCGAGCTCATGGTCGACCTCGCCTACGCCGCCCTTTGGTTCGCGGACCCCGACATGGCGGAGGAGGTCGAGGACCTGGAGGACCGCCTGTCGGATCTCGTCCATGAGATGCGAGCCGTGTGCGTGCTGGCCGCCCGCTCGCCCCGCGACGCCGACGCCATGGCGTCCGTCCTCATGGTGATCGGTGCCATTGAGCGCATCGGCAACGCCGCCATCGACATCGCTCGCATCGTCACCCGGCGCTTGGGCATCCCCCGTTCCCTCGTGGCCGACCTGGCTGCGGCCGAGGAGGTCGCCCACCGGGTGCGGGTGCGGGAGAACTCGGAGATGGCCCACCGTTCGCTGGCCGACCTCGGCCTCCCCATCGAGGTGGGTATGCGGGTCGTCGCCATCCGCCGTGAGCGGGAGTGGGTCACCGAGGTCAGCGGTGACGACATCGTCCTGCCCGGCGACGTGCTGTTCCTGCAGGGCGCGCCGGCGGGTATCGCCGAGTTGCGGGAGCTGGCCGGTGCCCCCGCCTACGAACCGCCGCAGCCACCCGAGGACGGCACGTTGAGCGACGTGGACCGGGCCATCGACGTGCTCGTGGAGATGAAGAACATCAGCGAGGTGGCGGTGGGACTGGCGTACTCGGCCCTGGTGCTGCGCGACCCCGGTCTGGCCGCCGAGGTCAACCACCTCGAGGATCGCCTGGACGACATGAAGGAGCGGCTGGAGGTGTGGGTGCTCCGGGGTGCGCACGACCAGGTCGACCCGTCAGCTTTGCGGGGCCTGCTCCACCTGAGCCAGGCGGCCGAGGAGATCGGCGACGCCGCCCAGCAGATGGTGTGGCTGGTCGAGCAGCGCGAGGAGCTGCACCCCATCCTGGCGCTGGCCCTGGGCGATGCCGACGAGGTGGTCGTGCGGGTGCCCGTCGCTCCCGGTTCGCAGGCCGAAGGCCGGACGCTGGGCGCGCTCAAGTTGGAGACGGAGACGGGGTTCTACCTCCTCGCCATTCGCCGGGGTGGGCGGTATCTGTACCGGCCTCGCAAGGACGTGGTGCTCCAGGCTGACGACGAGCTCATCGCCACCGGGCCCGACGAGGGCCACACCCTGCTGGCCGAGCTGTGCGGGTACGTGCTCGTCGAGGACGAGGCCACGGGCGAGGACGAGCTCATGCCGGCGACGCCCTCGTCGCACTGAGGGCCGGGCCGCCTCGCCCGTTCTGCTGCAACTGAGGGCCGGGCCCGGAGACGGCGTTGGCCCGCGTTGCCCCAGAACGACGGGTGCCGTCACGGCGCGGCGGCACACTAGTCACATCGGGTCACCTGGCGTCGCCTCCTGACCCCCCGATCGGACCAGCTTTGCGACCGTCCTTGTGGCTCGCACGCGAGGTGCCCACAATGGGGCACAGGGGACCGAAGACTCGAAGCGGCACCGGCCACAAAGGGGGGCGGGCGAGATGGAAGTCGCGATCAGCACCCTGCATGTCGTGCAGCTGATCGTGTTCAGCGCGCTGGCCTTCCTCTCGCTCGTCCGGGCCCGCACGAAGCACGAAGAGGCGGCGTGGTGGCTGGCCGGGACCTTCGGTGTGCTGACCGTGGTCACGGTGGCGGGGTACCTCCTGCCGTCCCGCTCGAACAGCGACCTGGCGTCGTGGGAGCGCAAGGCGCTCGTCGCCGTCCTGCTCCTCTTCCCGTACTTCCTGTACCGCTTCATGGGGACCTTCCAGGCGCCGTCGCGACGGGCCCGGCGCATCGCCGCGGGGAAGACGGCCGCCGTCATCGTGTGGGTCGCCCTGCTGCCCAAGCTCGGCAACTCCGACGCCCCCCGGTCCACCGCCATCGACCTCTTCCTCGTCGGGCTCTTCCTCCAGTGGACGAGCCTGTCCGTCACGGTCGCCGTACGGCTCTGGCGCCTGGGCCGGGGACAGGCCAGCGTGGCTCGCAAGCGCCTGCGGACGTTGGCCATCGGTTCCGTGCTCCTGAACCTCGCCTTGGCTGTCGCCCTCGTGTCGCCGTCCAACCCGCAGAGCATCTGGTCGCTCGTGTCCGGCCTCATCGCCGTGTCCAGCGCCGTGTTCTTCTTCGTCGGCTTCGCCCCGCCTCTGTGGCTGCGCCTGGTGTGGCGCAACCCCGATGCGGTAACGCTGCGGAAGGCCGAGGTCGGCCTCATGACCATGCTCACGCCCTCCGAGATCGGCCGCGCCCTGTTGCCCCCGGTCACCGACCTGTTCGGAGGTCAGGGCTCGGTGCTGGTGGGTCGGGACAACCGGGTGCTGGCGTCCGCCGGCCTGTCACCCGAGGAGGCCCGCGCTGCGTCCTCGGCGGTGACGGCGGCCGAGGGCGACGCCGTGGTCGAGCGTGGGCTCCTCGGCGTGCGCCTGCGCAACGGCTGGCTGGTCGTGCGCTCCAGCCGGCTGTCGCCCTTCTTCGGCCGGGAGGAGGTCGACCTCCTCGTCGCCCTCGGCGTGCTGGCCGACCTGGCACTGGAGCGAGCCGAGCTGTTCGAGATGGAACGGGTCGCGCGCGAACAGGCGGAACGGGCCAACACCGAGTTGGAGACGTTCGTCTACAGCGTGTCGCACGACCTGAAGAGTCCCCTCGTGTCGTTGCTCGGTTTCCTGGACTACCTGCGGGCCGACATCGACCAGTACCTGAACGCCGACACCCGCTTTTACCTCGATCGCATCGGGGCCAGCTCGATGTACATGCAGGCGCTGATCCAGGACCTGCTCGAGCTGTCACGCATCGGTCGCGTGCAGACCGAAGCG
>DASRGI010000004.1:0-13881 GCA_035651095.1 Acidimicrobiales bacterium
GCAGCCAGTCACCAGCAGCCACTGGCTCGGGAATCAAGTTGCCGGCGGCCAGGTCGCCGAGGAATCGAACCTCCGCCGCCGACCCGAGGCGCGACCCCAGTAGGTACGTGACCTCGGTGACCACGAGCATCGGAACTACCAACGGGCCCTCGTGGGTCTCCAGCAGTTCGAGGCTCTCGGAGTGATGCCGGTCATCTCGATCGACGTAGGCGTAGAGCGGCCCGGCGTCGATGATCAGCGGGATGCCGCTGTCTCCTGGATGAGGATCTCCTCGATCCGCTCTGAGACGTCCTCACAGCCGCTGGCACCGGCTGCGGCAGCGAGCAGCCTGCGGCGCGCACGGCTTCCGCCCAGGTGCGCCTCAATCGCCTCGCGAGTCAGGTTGGAGACGGTCGTGCCCCGGCGCTCCGCCTCATGCCGGAGGCGGGCGTCGAGTTCATCGGGGAGTTTCACGGTCGTCCGGCGCATGTATGCCAGCATACCGAAGGGGTGGTCCTGGGGTGTCATTGTACGAACACCCCCCAAGCGATGATCCCCGGCTCCGTGCTGGCATCATGCCCGCCGAATACGCCGATGCGAGCCGGTGCCGGGCGACCGGTAGACGTGTCGCCGACCTGTCCTACCTGCTGTGCTACCGTGCGTTCATGGCGCAACGAGAGAAACGATCCGTGTCGCTGCCGCACGATCTCGCGGAGGCCATCGACCGTGCCGCGAAGACGGAGGGCACCTCGTTCAGCGCCTGGCTGGCCGACACGGCGACTCATCGCCTGCGGCTCCAGGCCGGCCGTACGGGCGTCGTCGAATGGGAGGCTGAGCACGGTCCGTTGACGGCCGAGGAACTCGCAGAGGGACTTTCCCGGGCGCGTGCGCTGCTCGGGCGGCAACCGACGAAGCAGCGCCCCCGGCGGTCCGCCTGATTCATGGGCGTCACCTACGACACTGGGGCCTTGATCGCTGCTGAGCGCAACGACAGGGCGATGTGGGCGCTGCACGCGGGGTTCTTGGCTGAGGAGGTGGTCCCAATCGTTCCCGCCCCTGTCCTCGCCGAGGCCTGGCGGGGCGGTCCTCGTCAGGCGAGCCTTGTGCGGCTCCTCGCGCTTTGCGTCGTGGAGCCGATGAGCGACGACCAGGCTCGAGCTGTCGGCGTACTCGCCGGGCGGGCGGGCCACGACGACATCGTCGACGTGGCCGTCGTCGAAGGAGCGCTCCGGCGCGGCGACGCCGTGGTCACGTCGAACCTGACCCACATCGCTGGCATCGCCTTGGCCGCGCGCCGGCGCTTGCGCATCGAGTCTGTGTAACGCCTGCGCAACGCCAATCGGGCGTTCCACGATGGGCCGGGGAGCGAGGGGAGTCCACAGACGGTTGAGGCCCGGACTGTCCGCGAGGGGTCGCCCACTCCGAGCACGTTGAGATTGTCGGCGGCACTTCTAGACCTCGGCAGTGCGACCCGCTCGGACGGCCCGGAATGCCGAGTCGTCACCGAGGTGGATGTAAATGCGCCCGACCAGGGCACCGTCATCCAGCACCACCCATCCGTGCCCACTCGTCGGGCTTCCCTCGTCGTTGCCGTCCCACGTGAACTCCGCACCCGGACGCCCGTCGCGTGGTGCGTCGCGGCAGTCCATCCAGCCTTCAACGGCGATGAAGCGGAAGCTGCCGGTTCCGTCCCTGGCGAAGTTGATGAACGCAGGTCCGAGGAGGTCGATGTCCTCTGTCGCCCAGAGCTCCATTTCAACGATCCGCCAATTCCCTGCGATCTTCACGCTCGACGTTCTACCTCCGCCGAGGAAGGGTCTTTGTGAACCCGGCGTTCAGGATGCCCAGTGCGTCTGATCATTTGGAAGCGGCGGACCAAATTGCACGGATGTAGTTCGGTGGTCCTGGGGTGTCATTGTACGAACACCCCCATGCGACGATCCCCGGCCCGGTGCTGGCGATGGGACCGCCGAACACGCCACTGCGGACGGGCAGCGGTGACCGGTAACGGCCTACGTCCCGACGAGCTCGGCGACGGTTGCGCTTGCCGCGAGCCGCCGGTCAGTCGTGACCAGCGACGCCCCAAGTTGCTCGGCCAGTTCCACATAGATGGCGTCAACCAGCCGAAGGATCTGGCGTCTTGCCCACGCGCCGAGAACGACATGTGGAAGTTGATGGCGCTCGATCGGCGCATCCACGAGTGCTTCGAGCCTGGACCGCACCTGCTTCACGGCGAGCCGACCGTCGCGGTTGAGTCGACCAAGGGCGGACAGAACCTCGGCGTCGAGGTGTGCGGGCGCGTGCATGTCCTCACCGCTGAGCCGAGCGGCCACTGCCACCCCAGTCTCGTTACCGAGAAGGAGGTCAACGATCGCCGAGGCGTCGACCACGACGGGCCGGCTCACCACCCAAGATCCGACCGCGCCGCGTCGATGGCCTCAACAGCCTCGCTGTGCTCCACCGAGGTACGCGGGAGAGCCCTCACACGGTCGAGCCAGTCATCCGAACGATGGAGTGTGAGTTCCTGCCGCAGTGCCCGCTGGGCGACGCTCGAAACGTTGAGGCCGGCAGCACGCGCTTCCTCGATGAGCTCGTCCGGGAGGTACACGTTGACACGTGCCATGCGCACATCATACACACCACGGAGGCGCTAGCGTCCGATGGCAGAGTGAACGACAACCGTGTGATTTGTGGAGGTGGCGGGAATCGAACCCGCGTCCTTCGGCGTCTCAACGGGACTTCTCCGAGCGCAGCCGGTGGAAAGGTCTCGGGCCGCCCGTCTCCACCGGCAACGGTGGGCGGCCCTAGTCAACTGAAGTGTTCCCGTCCGGTCCGTTGACGAGACCGGTCAGGTGAGCCCTGCTGCATGACGCCAGCATCCGACCCGCAGGGCCGGGGCCGGGCTGACGCGCTGTTATTTAGGCAGCGAGTGCGACGTTGTCGTCGGCATTTGTTTTTGGTTCCGGCTCTTTAACGTGGTTCCGGAGACCACGGCTCGCTTCTCCCGCTTCGAAAACCAAAGTCGAAGCCAGTCACCCCCTTGTCAATGTGCCCCTCCATGCTATCGGGGCCGGGGCGCTTCCCAACCAGCGCAGGCCGCTACCGGTGCTCCCGCAGGGTCCGCTCCAACTCCCGCTTGGCATCCCGCTCGGCCAGGGCGTGGCGCTTGTCGTAGGTGTGGCGGCCCCGGGCCAGGCCCAGCTCCACCTTGGCCCGGCCGTCCTTGAAGTAGACGGAAAGGGGGACGATGGTGAGCCCCTCCTGGGCGGTGCGGGCCGCCAGCTCCTCGATCTCCCGCTTGTGCAGCAGCAGCTTCCGGGACCGCTCGGGCGCCGGCGGGTCGAACGCACCTTGGGCGAAGGCGTAGGGGGCCACGTGCATGCCGTGCAGCCACGCCTCGCCCCGGTCGACCCGGGCGTACGAGTCCTTGAGCTGGACCTTGCCGTCCCTGATCGACTTGACCTCGCTGCCCTGCAGGGCGATGCCGGCCTCGAACGTGTCCAGGATGTCGTAATCGTGCCGGGCGCGCCGGTTGACGGCGACGGCGCGGGGACCAGCGGGCTTCTTGGGCACGGTCGGTCGAGCGTACCCGCGGTCCGGTCCAGCGACGCCTGGCTAGCCTCCGCACACATGTTGCGGCTGACCAACGACGTGTACCAGCGCATGGTCGGGCACTGCTACGACGGCCTCCCCCTGGAGGCATGCGGGCTCCTCGGGGGCGACCCCGCCGCCGGCGAGGACACCGCCCAGGCCAGCCTCTGCTACCCCACGGGCAACGACGCCGCCTCGGCCCGGGTCTACACGGTCAACCCCCGGGACCACCTGCGGGCCGACCGGGACGCCGAGGCCCACGGCCTCCAGATCATCGGCGTGTTCCACTCCCACACCCACACCGAGGCCTACCCGTCGCCCACCGACGTGGCCCAGGCCCCCGACCCCACCTGGCACTACGTCCTCGTCTCCCTGAAGGACGGCGCCGCCGTGGTCAGGTCGTACCGCATCGTGGACGGGAACATCACCGAGGAGCCGGTGGTTCTGACCGGTCAGTAAAGTCAGTCAGAGCAAAGCCCACCTCCGGAGGACCGAATGCCCGTCGAAGTGCGACTGCCCACCGTCCTGCGCCAGCACGCGGGCGGCCAGGCCACGGTGCGGGCCAACGGCTCCACCCTCGGCGAGGTGTTCGAGGACCTCGTGCGCCAGTTCCCGGGGCTGGGCGGCCAGGTCGTCACCGAGGAGGGGACCCTCCACCGCTTCGTCAATGTCTACGTCAACGACGACGACGTTCGCTACCTCGACAAGCTGGAGACCAAGGTCGCCGACGACGACGTGATCTCGATCCTTCCGGCGGTTGCGGGCGGCTAGCCGCATGGCCGTCTACGGCAACGTCCTCGACCTCATCGGCCACACACCCCTGGTCGACATCAGCTCGCTCTCGCCCAATCCCCACGTCCGGATCCTGGCCAAGCTGGAGGGCCAGAACCCGGGCGGGTCGGTGAAGGACCGGGTGGCGCTGGCCATGATCGAGGACGCCGAGAAGGACGGTGCCCTCCAGCCCGGCCAGACCATCGTCGAGCCCACGTCGGGCAACACGGGCATCGGCCTGGCCCTGGTGAGCAAGCTCAAGGGCTACCCCCTCATCTGCGTGATGCCCGAGAACGTGTCGCCCGAGCGGCGGCAACTTCTCGAGGTGTGGGGCGCACAGATCATCGAGTCACCCGGGCCCGACGGCTCCAACGGCGCCGTGCGCATGGCCCAGCGCCTGGCCGCCGAGCACCCCGAATGGTGCTTCCTCTACCAGTACGCCAACCCCGCCAACCCCCGGGCCCACTACGAGGGCACCGGCCCCGAGATCTGGCGGGACTGCCCGGAGATCACCCACTTCCTGGCCGGCCTGGGCACCAGCGGCACCCTCATCGGCGTGGGCACGTTCCTCAAGGAGCGCAACCCCGCCATCCAGGTCTGGGCCGTGGAGCCGCCCGCCGGAGAGATGGTCGACGGCCTGCGCAACCTGGACGACGGCTACATCCCGCCCATCTTCCTCGACGGGGGCGGCCCCGACCTGCTGGACCGCAAGCGAGTGGTCGGCCCTCGTGACTCCATCGAGGGCACCCGCCGCCTCCGGGATGTGGGCATCTTCGCCGGCATCTCGGCCGGGGCGGTCACCACCGCGGCCATCCGGGCAGCGGGCGAGATCGACGCGGGCGTGATCGTGTTCGTCGTCCCCGACGCGGGCTGGAAGTACCTCTCCAGCGGGGCCTGGACGGACGATCTCGACGAGGTCGAGGCCCGCGCCCGCCGCATCAACTACTGGTAGGCGGGTGGACGACCGCCCCATCGGGGTATTCGACAGCGGCTTCGGCGGTCTCACCGTGGCCCGCGCCCTGATCGACCTCCTGCCTGCCGAGGACCTCGTCTACTTCGGCGACACCGGCCGTTACCCCTACGGCCCCCGGGACCAGGACGAGGTCCGCACGTTCGCCCAGCAGATCACCCGCATGCTCGTCGAGGAGCAGGGGGTGAAGCTGGTGGTGGTGGCCTGCAACACCGCGGCCGCGGCTGCCCTCGACATCCTTCGCTTCGAGCACGAGGTGCCCATCGTCGGCGTGATCGAGCCCGGCGTGCGAGCCGCCATCGCCGCCACCCGCAACCGGCGCATCGGCGTGATCGGGACGGTCGGCACCATCGGGTCGGGCGCCTACCAGCGGGCCGTCCGCAGCCACCGGGCCGGGGTCGAGCTGACCTGTGCCGCCTGCCCCGGTTTCGTGGAGTTCGTGGAGCGGGGCGAGACCGACTCCGAGCAGGTGCACGTGCTGGCCGAGCGGCTGCTGGCCCCGGTGTGCGCGGCCGACGTCGACACCCTGCTGCTCGGGTGCACCCACTACCCCTTCCTGGCCCGCACCATCGCCGACGTGATGGGCCGCCAGGTCGTGCTCGTGTCGTCGGCCGAGGAGACGGCCTTCGAGGTGCTGGCCATCCTGGAGGAGACAGGGCTGGGCCGGCGCAGCGCGGCCAAGGGCGCCCACCGGTGGGTGTCCTCGGGCGACGCCGCCTGGTTCCGCGACATCGGCCGCCGCCTCCTCGGCCCCGAGCTGGACGACGTGGAGACGTGGGCGTGGGCCTGACCCTCACGCCCCTGGGGACGTGCGGCAGCTACCCGGGACCGGGTGGCGCGTGCAGCGGCTACCTCGTCCGGGCTGGCGGCACGACGGTCTGGGTCGACGCCGGCAACGGCACCATGGCGAACCTGCAACTGCACGTCGGCCTCCACGACGTCGACGCCGTGGTGCTGTCCCACGAGCACCCCGACCACTGGTCCGACATCGAGGGCTTCCGGGTGGCATGCGCGTACGTCATCGAGCGGGTGGGCGTCCCCGTCTACGCGCCGGCCGGGCTGCGCCGGAGGCTGTACTCCGACTTCGAGCAGGTGTTCGAGTGGCACGAGGTGAGCGACGGCGACGGTGTTGCCATCGGAGCGCTGTCCTTCCGGTTCGCCCGCACCGATCACGGCCCCACCACCCTGGCCATGCGCATCGACGCCGGTGGCCGCAGCCTGGGCTACACGGCCGACACCAGCCCGGCCTGGCCGTTGTCGTCGCTGGGCGCCGGCCTTGATCTTGCGCTCTGCGAAGCCACCTACACGGCCGCCTTCGAGGGAAGGTCCAAGCACTTGAGCGGCCGCCAGGCGGGGCGGGCCGCCACCGATGCCGGGGTGGGGCGACTGCTGCTCACCCATTTCTGGCCCACCATGTCTACCGACGAGATCGTGGCCGAAGCCGCTGCCCAGTTCCACGGGCCGGTGGAGGCCGCGGTCATGAACAAGGAGTATGAGGTTTGACTCGCAAGGACGGGCGCCAGCCCGACGACCTGCGCCCGGTGCGGTTCGACCGCGACTACACGGAGTTCGCCAACGGCTCCGTGCTGGTGACCATGGGCAAGACGCGCGTGCTGTGCACGGCGTCGGTGGACGACGACGTGCCCAGGTGGCTGCGGGGGACGGGCAAGGGCTGGGTCACGGCCGAGTACTCGCTGCTTCCGGGGTCGAGCCCCGAGCGGGTGAGCCGGGAAGCGGTGAAGGGCAAGCAGTCCGGTCGCACCCAGGAGATCCAGCGCCTCATCGGCCGCTCCCTCCGCTCCGTGTGCGACCTCACCGTGCTGGGCGAGCAGCAGATCGTCCTCGACTGCGACGTGCTGCAGGCCGACGGCGGCACCCGCACGGCGTCGATCTGCGGCGCCTACATCGCCCTGCACGACGCCATCACCCGGCTGATGCAGAAGGGCCTGGTGAAGGCCCACCCCATGACGGAAGGGCTGGGTGCCATCTCCGTGGGCATCGTGGATGCCATGGCCCTGCTCGACCTCGACTACTCCGAGGACTCGCGCGCCGAGGTGGACATGAACGTGGTGATGACGTCGTCGGGCCGGTTCGTGGAGGTGCAGGGCACGGCCGAGGGCCTGCCCTTCAGCCGCACCGAGCTGGACGACCTGCTGGGGCTGGCCGAGCACGGCATCGCCGACATCCTCGACATGCAGACCGAGTTGCTGTCGGTGCCGCCCACACCTCGCTGATGGCGGTGCGGCGGCTGGTACTGGCATCGGCCAACCCCCACAAGGCGGCCGAGATGACTGCGTTGCTGCGCGGCACCGGGGTGAAGGTCGTGCCCCGGCCCGCCGGCCTGGCCGATGTGGAGGAGACGGGCGCCACCCTGGAGGAGAACGCCCGTCTCAAAGCGGTGGCCGTCATGGAGGCCACGGGCGAGGCCGCGGTGGCCGACGACACCGGGCTGGAGGTCGAGGCGTTGGGTGGCGCCCCCGGCGTGTACTCGGCCCGGTATGCGGGCGAGGGCGCGACCTACGAGGACAACGTTCGCAAACTGTTGGCCGAGTTGGAAGGGGTGCCGCTCGAAGGCCGGCGCGCCCAGTTCCGGACGGTCGCCCTGGTGGCCTTCCCCGATGAGCCGGAGGCCATTTCCGTCGGCGTGGCCCGCGGCGTGATCACCACCGAGCCACGGGGGACCAACGGGTTCGGCTACGACGCCGTGTTCCTCCCGGACGCCGGCCAGGGTCGCACGTTCGCGGAGATGCCGCCCGACGAGAAGAACATGCTGTCGCACCGGGCGGCCGCGTTCATGGGCCTCGCCCAGTTGTTGTAGGGCTGCTCACCAACCCCGCATGTCGACCGGCCAGGTGTCGAGCACCTCGCCGTCTCGGACCACGTGCATGCGCTCGTGGTAGGCGACGGTGGGGTCGACGTGAGCGGGGATCACCCGCACACGGTCGCCCACCTTCACCGGCTCGGTGGGCGAGAACACGACGTGCTCGTCCGAGCAGAACCACACCGACCCGCCTTCCACCTCGGGGTTGCCGTGGTCCATGCCCAGCGACTTGAGCCCGCAGTCGGCCACCGCCCAGCCCGGTGACACGGAGATGACGGTGGCGAGCACGGACAGGGCCTGGCGGAAGGGGAGGTCGAGCTTCCCGTACGCCAGGTCCATGAGCGCGTAGGAACCGGCCTGGATCTCGTTGGCCCAGGTGTTGCAGTCGTACGTGCCCGTGCCCCCGGCGGAGATGAGCTCGCCCCCGACGGCCTCGTGGGCCTGGAGGAGAAGGGCCATGCAGTCGGCCACCATCGTCTCCCGGGCGGCCCGGTCCTCCAGCCCGACCACGTGGCCTTCGTAGCCCATCACGCCCCGTACGTCGAGGCCCCGGGCCCGGGCCGCGTCGGCCAGCCGGCCGGCGTCCTCGGGGGCGCAGCCGCAGCGGGGGAGGCCCACGTTCACGTCGATGACCACGTGCTCGACACCGCCGGCCGCGGCCGCGTCGATGGTGGCCTCGGAGTCGACGGCGAGCGTGACCCGGGCACCGGCGGCCGCCAGCGCACCCAGGCGGCGGGCGTCGACGACCTCGTTGGCGAGCAGGATGTCGTCGCCCAGGCCGTTGGCGGCCAGGACCTCGGCCTCCCGGATGGTGGCGCAGGTGAAGGTGCGATGGCCGGCGGCCGCCTGCCGGGCGGCCAGTCCGCCACACTTGTGGGCCTTCACGTGCGGGCGCAGGCGGGTGCCGGGGAGGGCGGCGGCCATGGTGCTCAGGTTGTGGTCGAGGGCATCGGCGTCGACGAGCAGGGCAGGCGTCTGGAGCTCGGACAGGTGCACGGCCCGACCCTAGGACGCCGAGGTGGGGTAGGACGAGGGCGTGGAAGTGCCCGAGCGGGTCGAAACGGCCAAGGCCGAAGCCGCCGCAGCCGGGGTCCCGGCGTCGTGCGAGGACGACCTGGGGCGGCTGCTGGCCACGCTCGCCGCCGGGGTGCCCGAGGGCGGCCGGGTGCTGGTGCTGGGTGCGGGCACCGGGGTGGGTACGGCATGGATCGCCGAGGGTGTCGAGGGTCGCACCGATGTCGAGGTGGTCGTGGCCGACACGCCGGTTGGCACCTTCGACCTTGCGTTCGCCGTCGGCGAGGGCGTGTTGCCGGCGGTCGGCGCCCTCCGGCCCAACGGCGCCCTCGTAGCCGTCGCCATGGGCGACCGCAGGAGCGAGTGGGTGCGCCGGACACTGCTCCAGCACCCGGACCTGCTGGCCGTGGAGCTCGACCTGGCCGGCGGCGTCATCCTCTGTACCCGGCGCTGACCCCGCCCGGCCGTCGACGTGCAGGGCCGCCGCTGGTTGTGGTCGGGCCTCCTGGACCGGGTGCGGGCGAGAGGACTCGAACCTCCACGCCTTTCGGCACCAGGACCTAAACCTGGCGCGTCTGCCAATTCCGCCACGCCCGCGTGTCCCCGAGTGTGGCACGCGGCAGTAGCCTGGCTCCATGTCCGAGGTTCTGTCCGCCGTCACCGCTCAGCTTTCGCTCGCCGACCGTTCGAGCGACATCTACCAGCGCCTCCTGAAGGAGCGCATCGTCTTCCTGGGCACGCCGGTGGACGACGACTCGGCCAACCTCATCTGCGCCCAGTTGCTCCTCCTGGCGGCCGAGGACTCCGAGCGGGACATCTCCCTCTACATCAACTCGCCGGGCGGGTCGGTCACCGCCGGGCTGGCCATCTACGACACCATGCAGTACGTCGGGTGCGACGTGTCCACTGTGTGCATGGGCCTGGCCGCCTCCATGGGCCAGTTCCTCCTGTGTGCGGGGGCGCCGGGCAAGCGCTACGCCCTGCCCCACAGCCGCATCCTCATGCATCAGCCCTCGGGCTCGATGCAGGGCCAGGCCGCGGACATCGCCATCCAGGCCGAGCAGATCATCTACCTCAAGCGGATGATGGCCGAGCGCATCTCCTTCCACACCGGGCAGCCGGTCGAGCGCATCGAGGCCGACTCGGATCGGGACCGCTGGTTCACGGCCGAGGAAGCCAAGGAGTACGGCTTCATCGACCGGGTCATCGAGCGAGCGGCGCAGGCTCCGGCCCTCAACCCCTAGCGCCTGAAAGCCTGGGGGGATGCGGTTCGTCAACGCGGGCGGGCGGGCATCCCTCCTCGTGGACGGGCACGTGTACGACCTCCACGAGTTGTCCGGCGGGGCCATCCCGTACTGGCCCACGGAGACAGTGGTCGCCCACTGGGGCGCCGTGCTCGACGCCTACGCGCTGGGCAGCTTCACCGGCGGTGTCCCCGTCGACCAGGTGCACCTGGGCCCGCCCGTGCCCCGGCCCTCGTCGGTGTTCGTGATCGGCGTGAACTACCGCAGCCACGCGGTCGAGACGGGCAGCGATGTGCAGCCCATCCCCCCGGTGTTCACCAAGTTCCCGTCGAGCATCTCCGGGCCGAACGACGAGATCGTGCTGCCCGCCGGCGAGGGCACCACCGACTGGGGAGCGGAGCTGGCCTTCGTGGTCGGCGACGGCGGCCGCCACGTCAACGCCCGGGACGCCCTGGGGTCGATCCGGGGCGTGGTCGCGGCCCAGGACATCTCCGAGCGTTTCGTCCAGATGGCCGCTGGGCGCCAGTTCTCGCTGGGCAAGAGCTACGACACGTTCTGCCCGCTCGGCCCGGCCATCGTCACCACCGACGAGCTGCCCGACCCCTTCGACCTCCGCCTCACCTGCCGGGTCAACGGCGAGCTGCGCCAGGACGCCCGAACGTCGGAGATGATCGTCGACGTCCCCCACTTGGTGGAGCTGCTGTCGTCGGTGCTCACGCTCCGCCCCGGCGACGTCTGCCTCACGGGCACGCCCGCGGGCGTGGGCTACGTCCGCACCCCGCCGGTGTACCTCCAACCGGGCGACGTGGTGGAGACGGAGATCGAGGGAGTGGGTGCCCTGCGCAACCGGTGCGTGGCCGACCCCGTCACCTCCGCGTGACGGTGACCTCGGTCGAACCGGTCCCCGGCGACGGGGTGGGCACGGCCGCGTAGGCGGTGATGACGAAGATGGCGAGCAGGATGGCGAGGACGGCGATCCAGGGCGCCCGCCGGACCAGGCGGCCGTGGACCACCAGCGGCTCGCCTTCGAACTCGGCACCGGCCTGGTCGTCGGGCCCGGCAAAGCCGCCGGCGTCGTAGGCGGCCCGGCGGGCCGGGTCCCCCAGCACCGACCAGGCCAGGTTCAGCCGGCGCATGGCCTCCTCGTCGCCGGCTGCACCAGATGCATCAGGATGCAGCCGGCGGGCCCGGGCTCGGTAGGCGCGGTGGAGCGTGTCGGCGTCGGCGCTGGGCGGGACGCCCAGTTCGTCGTACAGGCTCACGGTCCAAAGGATCGCACGGGTGGGCAACCTGAAGGACGGGAAGGCCGTCCACTACCATCGGTGCGGTCCCATGACCCGCACTGACACCCCTTCCACGCGAGTCATCTCCAGTCGCGTCAGCGTTCGGCGCCGCGTCGTCGACATCTGGCGGTACCGGGAGCTCCTCGTCGGCCTGGTTCGCAAAGAGCTGAAGGTCAAGTACAAGAACAGCATCCTGGGGTTCCTCTGGTCGATGCTGAACCCGGCCCTCTACCTGGCCGTGTTCTACGTCGTGTTCCAGTTGGTCCTGAAGAACGGCATCCCCAACTTCGCCATCTACCTGCTGTCGGGGCTGCTGGTCTGGAACCTGTTCTCCACCGGCCTGCCCGGTGCCACCGGCTCCATCGTGGGCAACGCCGCCATCGTCAAGAAGGTTGCCTTTCCTCGGGAGATCCTGGCCATCGCCTCGGTGGGGGCGGCCCTGGTCCACTTCTTCCTCCAGGGCTGCGTGCTCCTGCTGGCGCTCATCGCCTTCCGCTACCCGCCCTCGCCCGGGTACTTCCTGCTCGTCCCCGTGGCCCTGTTCGCCCTGCTCCTGTTCACCAGCGCCCTGGGCATCCTGTTGGCCGCCGTGAACGTGTACCTCCGCGACACCCAGCACCTGCTGGAGCTGGTGCTGCTGGCCTGGTTCTGGGGAACGCCGATCGTGTACCAGTACCGGTTGGTGGCCGACCGCCTGGGCGACAAGGCGTGGCTCTACCGCCTGAACCCGGTGACGCCCATCGTCCTCACGTTCCAACGGGCCATCTACAACAAGGCCGAACCGAACGGCATCCGCATCCTGCCCATCGGTGTCGGTCCCAGTTGGTACATCTGGCAGCTGGCGTGGGTGATCGTCGTCAGCGCCGTCCTCTTCGTCGTCGCCCTGGCCGTGTTCGGCCGCCTCGAGGGCAACTTCGCCGAGGAGCTCTGACCACCCGGTGGCCTCGACTTCCATCGCCGTCGACAACGTCTCCAAGCGCTTCCGGCTGTACCACGAGAAGTACACGTCGCTGAAGGAGCGCGCCATCCACTTCGGGCGCGTGCCGTTCGAAGAGTTCTGGGCTCTCCGGGACATCGACCTGGAGATCGCCGAGGGCGAGACGGTGGGCCTGTTGGGGCACAACGGCTCGGGCAAGTCGACCCTCCTCAAGTGCATGGCCGGCATCCTCCAGCCCACCACGGGGGAGATCGCCGTCACCGGCCGCCTGGCCGCCCTGCTGGAGCTGGGCGCGGGCTTTCACCCCGAGCTCACGGGCCGGGAGAACGTCTTCCTCAACGCCGCCCTGCTGGGCATGCCCAAGCGGGAGATCGAGAAGCGCTTCGACGAGATCGTGGCCTTCGCCGAGCTCGAGCAGTTCATCGACAACCAGGTGAAGTACTACTCGTCGGGCATGTATGTGCGCCTCGGCTTCGCCGTAGCCGTCAACATGGACCCCGAGATCCTGCTGGTCGACGAGGTGCTGGCCGTGGGTGACGAGGCCTTCCAGCGCAAGTGCCTGGAGCGGGTGCGCCGCTTCCAGAAGGAAGGCCGCACCATCGTGTTCGTCACCCACGCTGCCGATCTGGTGCGCCAGATCTGCGACCGGGCCGCGGTGCTGGACCACGGCCAGATGGTGGCGCTGGGGACGGCCGGCGAAGCGGTGCGGTCGTTCCGCGAGCACCTCATGCAGGGCGAGCGCTACGACGAAGCCGAGCAGATCGCGGTGGACGAGGCGGCGCCCGTCGGCGACGCGCCCATCGAGGTGATCGAACCGGCACTGCCCACCCAAGAGGGCAAGCGCAACCTCAAGGTGCGCATCACCGACGTACGCATGGACTACCCGGACAACGACAAGCACCCGTACCTGCTGCCCGGCCAACCCCTCGCCATCCGCATCGCCTACGAGGCAACCGAGCCTGTCGAGGACGTGGTGTTCGGCATCGCCATCCACGACATCGAGGGCGACCTGGTGTTCGGGTCGAACACCGACTTCCTTGGTGTCGAGCTCGGCGTCCTACGCGGCCCGGGTGTGGTGACGTTCGAGACCGACCACGTCCCCCTGCTCGATGGCACCTACTTCATCACCATCGGCATCCACTCCCACGACGAGTCGACCGTGTACGACTGGCGGGAGCAGCGCCACCAGTTCGAGGTCATGAACCCGTGGCGTACGTCGGGCCGGGTGCACATGGGCATCCGCGTATCGATCGAGAAGGCGGAGGGCGCAG
>DASRGI010000005.1:0-12356 GCA_035651095.1 Acidimicrobiales bacterium
TCGGAGGCGAGCGCGGTCACGAGCGCCGAGCGCGCTCACGTCGTGGCCGTCCACGACCACCCTTCCGCGATCGGGAGCGAGCAGGCCCCCCGCCACGTGCAAGAGGCTCGACTTGCCGGCGCCACTCGGGCCGACGAGGGACACAAACCGGCCCCGGGGCACGGCCAGATCCACGCCATCGAGGGCGACCGCCGTGGCCGGACCCCGGCGGTAGGCCAGGACGACAGCTTCCAGGCGCACGGCATCAGGCACCGCCGGCTGCACCGGAGCACCGTCGGCCAACGATGACGTCTGGGCGCTCACCTGTATCCCCCTTGTCTGACTCCTCGGACGGGATCGCGGCCGACGGCGCGCCAGCAGGCCCTGAGCCGGAAATACGCCTTATAGGCCTTATACGCCTCGGCCGCGCGCCCGTGCACTATGACGTCCGTCACGGCGCACCATCGCACCACCCCTCTTCGCCGTGAGCCACGAGAAACGCCAATCGGGCCCGTGCCCGATGACGAGCGACGTTGATCCTCACCTGATGGCGCCTGCTCACCGGCGGCCCGTCATGATCGAACAGGCTCGAAAGGATGAGTTCCCGATCGTTGGGCGACAGCCGGGCGATGGCGGCCACCACCCGGCGCAACTGTTGGCGGTGCTCGACGCGGTCGTCGATGTCGCCGTCGCCGTCAACCTCGATCTCCTCCGGCAACTGGACCCATCCCACTCGCTCGACACGCCGGAAGTGGTCGATAGCCAGTTGCCGTGCGACGTGCCGGGCCCACGGATAGAGGTTGTCGACGTGGTCGAACGCCACATGCTTCCGGATGACCCGTTCGGCCACCTCTTGCGCGATATCGCGCGCTGCGTGAGGGTCCAGCCCCTGCAAAGCGAGCATGCGCAACAGTCGTCCTTCGACATGTCGCCAGGTCTCGTCGAACTGGTCCATCTGCTCCCCTGATCAGAGAGCGCACGAGTACATCGAGTGTTTCTCCGGGACATGGCGAATTCCTTCGGAGCAACCCGGCAAAGGTTCCTTTTCTTTGTTTCGGTAATCAAAGCCGCGTTGGGTCGGATAGGGGACGTACGGGAGGAGCCTGAAAGGTGGGCTGGGGAAGGCCGGACGACTCATACGCGAAAGCTCCGCCGGGCGATGTTCGCGGGCGATGCGTCTGCCCAGGTCGGCACCAATACCCAAATACGGACTTCCTGTTTCTGGTGAACCGTGACGGCTATTGGGAGAGCCGATAAGTAGTAAAAGACTCAAATTCACCTGGAATGCCTGCGGGCGTTTTGGGGCCATCGCCCCGCGCGCCTGTCGGAGCAGCCAACGAAAACGAGGAGATCGCGTGACGCCAGAGGAAATCACGACCGTCGTCATCGAGGCACTGGCAAGGCACAGCGGGATCGATCCTGCGTCCATCGATCCGGCCACGACCATGCTTGAGGAAATCGGCCTGGACTCGCTCGATGCGTCAGAGTTGCTCGTCCGCTTGGAACAGCACACGGGCCGCACGTTCGACCTGACCGGGGCGGCGGAGGCGAGCACCGTGGGCGACCTCATCGACGTCATCCTCGCCGAGGCTGGCGGCCTCTCGATGGAGACGGCATGACCGCGCCCGAGAGCCCCGCCGCCCCGGCTCAGGGAAGCCCGGAGGCGACGGTCTGGCTCCTGAACCAGTACCGGGCGGCGGAGATACGCGGCGCCGGCGTCATCCTGCGCCTGGGACGGCTGGCCGACACCAGTGGATTGCGCTCCAACTTCAGCCGCCACCTTCGCGACGAGGGCGTGCACGCGTGGATGTGGACGCGCGCCATCCACGAGCTCGGCGGCGAAGTCCTGGACATGGACGACGCCTACCAGATCCGCCTGGGCACCGAGTTCGGCCTCCCCAAGAGCCTGACCGAACTGCTGGCGCTCACCCTGGTGTCGGAGCGCCGGGGCGTGCAGACGTACGAGGAACACCTGACATTCGCGGGCATCCCCGGCTGCGTCGAGCGGACGCTGCGGGGAATCCTGAAGGACGAGCACTGGCACGTCGAGTGGATCGCCGAGGAGCTCGAGGGCCGCGCCGCGAAGGACTCGGCGGTCTCCTCCGCCCTGGCCAGGGCGGAGGAGGCCGACCGGCGGGCTGCGTCCCAGCTACGGACGCTCGCGGGTGTGCTGTGACCGCGACCGCGGCGCCCGTCACCTCGGTCCCGGCAGACACTCCTGGCCCGATGCCTTCGCGCCTCCGAAGCGGGACCACCACACCCCCGGGCATGGGCGCCCTTCGGATCGCCGGCCGGCCACCTCTGGCGCCTGTCGTGGGCGCCGTACACGCGGACTACCGGGATGGGCTCCGGCGCTTCGTGGACAGCTGGCGTAGCGAATCTTCGTCATGGGAGTCCGCCGGCCAACTCCCCGCCGAGGTGTTGCGCGCCCTCGGGGCATCGGGCGTGTTCCGAGAGCGTTGGCGGGACGGTGCCATGCCCGGGTTGCCGTGGGTCATCGTCATGGCCGAGGAGTTGGGTGCCCTGTCCAGTGGCGTGACCCTTGCCGCCATGACCCACAGCGAGGTGTTCCTGGGCGGCCTCCACCGCTTGGCCCGCACGCCGGATCAGCGAGCACTGCTCGCCGCCGCGTTGGACGGTCGGGCCATTGGCGTCTTCTCTGCCACCGAGCCAGGGACGGGCTCCGATCTGGCCGCGATCGAAACGACGGCCGTGCCCACGTCCGACGGCTGGCACCTCCGGGGACGCAAGCGGTACGTGTCCAACCTCAACGCCGCCACCCACGTGCTCGTCCTCGCCCGCATGGGCGGCAGTGACGGTTTCGGCCTGTTGGCCGTGCCTGTCGAGTCGCCAGGCGTGGACGTCTGCGGGTACTACGCCAAGGCGGGGACGCGCTCCTGCGCGACCGGCGAGGTCACCTTCGACACCCGTGTCCCGCCCGACGCGCTGCTCGGCGCTGCCGGCTCCGGCCTCGCCTACGTGGCCTGGCTGCTCCAGCTCGAGCGCATCTCCATCTGCGCCCAGATGCTTGCGCTCGCCCATGCCTCACTCGGGCTCGCCGTCTCCTATGCCAGGGACCGGCACGTGGGCGGCGACCGGTTGATCGCCAAGCAGGCCCTCCGCCACCGCCTGGCCAGCACCGCCGCGCGGGTGTGGGCGGCCGACAGCCTGTACCTCGCAGTCGTGGCCTCGGCCATGGCGGGCAACGACGTCAGCCACGAGACCGTCGCCGCCAAGCTGTGTTGTACCGAAGCCGCCGCCCAAGCCGTCGACGACAGTCTGCAGGTGCTCGGCGGGCGGGGCTACACCGCCAACTTCCCGATCGAGCAATGGTGGCGCGACGCGCGTGCCGCCCGGATCGGCGGAGGGTCCGACGAAGTGCTTCGCGACCTCTTGGCCTCGGCCATCGACCGGCCCCACCCGCAGTTCGACGCGTGGTTGGACGACCTCGTGGCCGCCGACGGCCCCCGCCCGTACCCCTATGGCGACACCCGAGCACAGGAGGCCGATCCGGATGCCTGAGACCGACCAGGCGGGCGAGCAGCACCCGGACGTCGTCTGGATGGACGGCGAGTTGGTCCCGTTCGCCGAGGCCAACGTCCACGTCCTCAGCAACGGGCTGCTGTACGGGGCAGGAGTGTTCGAGGGGGTGCGCTGCCATGCCACCGACCGCGGGCCGGCCGTGTTCCGGCTCGACGACCATCTCCGCCGGCTCAACGACTCGATGCGCATCTACCTGGCCGCCCTCCCCCACCCCGTCGAGGTCCTCGCCCACGGCGTGATCGACACGGTAAGGGCCAACGGGTATTCCGACTGTTACGTCCGCCCCATCGTGTGGATGGGGCCGGGCCTCGACCCGTTGGCGGCCACGTTGCACACGGCGATCGCCTGCTGGCCGTGGGAGAACTACCACGCGGGTGCCGACACCGCCGGTGCCATTCGAGTGAAGGTGTCGAGCTTCTCCCGCGTGGACGCAAATGCCATGCCTACGGCGGCCAAAGCCACCGGCCAGTACCTCAACACCTTCCTCGCCAAGGTCGACGCCCTCCTCGCGGGTTACGACGAGGCAGTGCTGCTCAACAGCGGCGGCATGGTGGCCGACGGGACCGCGGAGAACGTGTTCGCCGTTCGCGACGGGGTCATCACCACGCCGCCCACGGTGGATGGTGCCCTGGGCGGCATCACCCGGGACACGGTCATCGTGCTCGCCCGGGCGCTGGGCTACGAGGTGCGGGAGGCCAGCCTGCGCCGGAGCGATCTCTACGTGGCCGACGAGGTGTTCCTCACCGGCACCGCAGCGGGAGTGGCGCCCGTGCGCGACGTCGACGGCCGACCCCCTGCCGCGGGCGCACCCGGCCCTGCCACCCAAGCCCTGCGCCGCCTCTATGCCGATGTCGTGGGAGGACGGGTGTCCGACTGGGCCCACTGGTTGCACTACGTCGACGGTGGCCCGGTGGGACGAGGCGACTGCCAGCACGTCGTCGACGGAGCGCTGATCGCGGCTCCCCTCCTCGGGGCGGTGATCGATGAGCGAGTCTGAGGCCGCCGCGGCCGTCGTCGGCCCGCCCCTCGTCCTCACCACCTCCGGGGCCGAAGCCAGCGAACCCGGACCCCGTTGCCAGGCCGTCGCCAGGGTGGCCGAGGTCGTGGCCGCCGGCCTCGACGTCGATGACGCCCTACAGACGGCGGTCGGATTCGTACTGTCCCGCTACTACGCCCAGCCATCGGTCGCCCTCCCCCTGCTTCCCGGGACCTCGAGCATCGCCGTCACCTTCGGGCCCACGGCATCGTGGGCCGACGTCCGTGACGGGCGCGTCCCGTGTGCCCTGACGCCACAGTCGGCCCTCGCCCTCCTCGACGGCGTTGGCGACGGCGTCGACGACGGCGTTGGCAACATCGACCGGCGCAACTACCCGGTCGTCCTCGGCGCCCGGCGGCTCGATCGCGACCTGCTCCTGCTCGCCGACTACGACCGAGGCCGGGTCGACGACGACACGGTTGACCGTCTCCTCGGCCACGTCGGCGTGGCCCTGCGAGCCATGGCGGACGACCCGCACGCGCCCACGGCCACGACCGGCCTCCTCACCGACGAAGAGCGTCGAGTGATCGTCGAGGAGTGGAACCGTACGAATCGGCCCGCCCCCGACGTTCCCTTCCACGTTCTCTTCGAGCGCCAGGCGTCGGCCCGGCCCTACGCCGCCGCCGTAGTCGACCGCGGCCAGACGATCACCTACGGCGATCTCAACGCCCGGGCCAACCGGCTCTGCCACCATCTCCTGGATCTCGGGGTGAGGCGGGGGGCGCTCGTCGGCCTCTGCCTGTCTCGCTCCCCCGAGTTCCAGGTGGCCGTCCTCGCCGTCATGAAGGCGGGGGCGGCCTACGTGCCCCTCGACTCACTCCTCTATCCCGCCGACCGGATCGCCTTCATGGTCGAGGACACGAGCCTCGACGTGATCATCACGGAGTCGGCCCTGCTTGCGCTGCTGCCGGACACCGCTGCCGCCCTCGTCTCGGTGGACGACGACGCCGACGCGATCGCGGCGCGGCCGAGCGACAGCCCACCCAACACCGTGGAGCTCGACGACGTGGCCTATGCCATGTACACGTCCGGCTCGACCGGGCAGCCCAAGTGCGTGCTCGTCACCCACCGGGGTGTGGTCAACCTCGTCGCCGCCGTCCCGATCGTGGGTGTTCACCCGAGCAGCCACGTCTTGCAATTCGCTCCGTGCAGCTTCGACATCTCCGTCGGCGACGCCGTCCTCGCACTCAGCGTGGGCGCAACGCTGCATCTGGCCACCTTGGATTCCCTGCTGTCGCCCGACGCGCTGCTCGACCAGCTACGCGAAGAGCACATCACCAACATCCAGGTCTCGCCGTCGGTGTTGGCCAGCCTCCCGGTGGCCGAGCTGCCCGAGCTCCAGACGATCATCGTCGGTGCCGAGCCCTGCCCGGCGGATCTGGTCGCCCGGTGGGGCCAGCGGCACCGGTTCTTGAACGTGTACGGGCCGACGGAGGCAACGGTGTGCGCCACGTACAAGGAGTGCACCGACCCCGCGCAGACGCCGCCCATCGGGAAGCCCATCCCGAACGTTCGCATCTACGTCCTGGACGAAGCCGGCCATCCCCTCCCGGTGGGTGTGGCCGGCGAGGTCTTCATCGGTGGGGCGGGCGTGGCCGCCGGCTACCACAACCGCCCAGAGCTGACGGCCGAGCGCTTCCTGCCCGACCCCTTCGCCGGCGATGCCACCGCTCGCATGTACCGAACGGGCGACCTGGCCCGTTGGCTGGCTGACGGCGATCTCGAGTTCCTCGGCCGAATCGACGACCAGGTGAAGATCCTCGGCCACCGCATCGAGCTGGGGGAGATCGAGTCGGTGCTGAGTACCCACGCCGCCGTGCGCGACTGCGTCGTGGCCGCCGTGGGCGAAGGCACCGCCCGGCGCCTGGTGGGCTACGTGGTCGACCACGGGGAGCGGCCCACGACCACGGCCCTCCGGGCCCACTTGCGCTCGCGGCTTCCCGAGTTCATGGTCCCCGCCGTCTTCGTGCACCTCGAGGTGCTCCCCCTGACCCCCAACGGCAAGGTTGACCGCACCGCCCTCCCCGCGCCAGGCACGGCTCGGCCCGGGCTCGACCACGACTACGTGGCGCCCGATGGCGAGCTGGAAGAGGTGCTGGCTGACATCTGGGCTGCCGTACTGGGCCTGGACAGGGTCGGGGCCACGGACAACTTCTTCGAACTGGGCGGTGACTCCATTCTCGCCATCCAGGCCGTCGCCGATGCGAACCGAGCCGGGCTCCGGCTCCAGGCTCGGCAACTGCATCAACACCCGACCATCGCCGGGCTGGCGAAGGTTGCGGGGACCGCGGCTGCCGTCGTTGCCGACCAAGGCGTCGTCGTCGGTGCAGTTCCGCTGACCCCGATCCAGCGCTGGTTCCTCGCCCAGCGGTCACCTGACCCGGCCAACTACGCGTTCTCGGTGCTGTTCGACCTGCCCGTCAACCTCCCCCCGGGCGTCCTCGAGGCTGCGTTGGCCGAGCTGGTCCGGCACCACGACGCCCTCCGGATGCGCTTCACCAACCGTGGCGGGCAATGGCGCCAGGAGAACGCAGGGTTCGGCCTGTGGGATTTCGCGTTCGAGGAGGTGACCCTCCCTGCCGCCGGGACCCCTGGCCGCGACGAGAGGCGGAAGGCGGCGTGCGACGCCGGCCGGGCGCACCTCCGTCTCGACCGAGGCCCGCTCCTCGCCGCCACCCTGTTCCGTACGCCGGCGGGCGAGCCCGACCAGTTGGCGATCGCCGTCCACCACCTCGTCCTGGACGGCATCTCCTGGCGGATTCTCCTCGATGACCTGGCCGCTGCCACCGACCAGCACATGGCCGGTGGCAAGGTCGAGTTGCCACCCAAGACGAGTTCGTTCCTGCACTGGGCCCGACGGCTCGCCGAACTGGCCGCATCCGGCGAGCTCCAGGCCCACGCTGCCCGTTGGCTGAACCCACCTGCCGGCGCCCGGGCCGGCCTGCTCCGGGACGGCCCCGAAGCGGGCGACCAGGGCGAGAAGAACGTGGCGGCCACCGAACGGCACGTCACCATCGCCCTCGACGAGGCGACGACGGGCCGTCTCCTCACCGCGGCCCCCACCAACTGGCGGGCGGGCGTGACTGACCTGCTCCTCGCCAGCGTGGTCCACGCCGTGTGCCAGTGGGCGGGGCGCCGGGCCCTCGCCGTCGATGTCGAGACACACGGTCGCGAGGACCTGTGGCCCGACACCGACGTGTCCCGGACGGTGGGCTGGTTCACTGCCATGTGCCCCATCGACGTCGTGGCCCAGGGCGAAGGAATCGCCTCGACCGTGGAGGCCGTCAAGGAGGGCATGCGGGAGCGGGTCGACCACGCCGTCGAGTACGGGCTCCTGCGATGGGCCGGAGGGCCGGTTGCCGAGCAACTCGCTGCCCTCCCGGCTCCGAGGCTCGGGTTCAACTACCTCGGCCAGTTCGACACCGGCCTGGCCGGGGTCACGGTGGCCGAAGGACCGGGTGAGCTCACCGGCCTCCTCCAGGACCCACGCGCCCCGCGGCCGCACGACATCGACGTGACGGCCTACGTGCTGGGTGGGCGCCTTCATCTCGACTGGGCCTACAGCGAGGCCCTCCACGACGTGGCGTCGATCGAGACCATGGCCGAGGGCGCGCGGGGCCATCTGGCCGAGATCACCGAGGCCGATGCCTCGGTGAGCCGCCAGGCACTTGGGCCCGGCGACTTCCCACTGGCCGGGCTCGACCGCCGTGGATTGGAAACCGTGCTCTCGGTCGTGGACGCCGCGACCGCCGATGTCGAAGGGACCCTCACGTGACCCGCCAGGTGATGCTGCCGCCGCTGCCCCAATCGACCGGGCTCGTTGCCCCCTTCTTCGAGGCGCGCCACGACGCCTACCGCCGCGACGTCCGGGCTGCACTCTCGGCATGGACCCTCGAGGACGCCCATGCGTGGGACGTTCAGGGGCATCTCCCGAAGGAGGTGATCGCGACCCTCGGCCGGATCGGCGCCTTTCGCCGCCGGTGGGAGGAAGGCCCGTTCGGCGGTGTCCCCTTCGGGTTGATCCTCGCCGAGGAGACGGGCCGGCTGTCGGCCGGGCTCGGCCAGGCGGCCATGACCCACTCCGATGTCTTCCTCGGCGTGCTGCACTACCTGGCCCGCACGCCCGGGCAACTGGCGTTCAAGGAGGACTGCCTCGACGCCAAGGCGGTGGGCTGCTTCTCGGTGACCGAGGCCTCGGCCGGATCGAACCTCCGGGGCGTACAGACCACCGCCTTCCCCACTGAGGGCGGCGGCTGGCGGGTCCGGGGCCGCAAGAAGTACGTGTCCAACGCCGGGCGGGGAACCCACGTGATCGTGCTCGCCCGGGCCGCCAACCTCGGCAACGGGCGGGACCTGTGCCTGTTCCTCGTCCCCCTCGACGCGCCGGGCGTCGCCGTGCGGGGGTACTTCCGCAAGCTCGGGGTCAACGCGTGCGACACGGCCGAGATGGACTTCGACGTCCAGCTCGACAGCGATGCCCTCCTGGGCACGCCGGGTGCTGGCCTCCTGTTCGCCGACTACGCCCTCCAGGGCGAGCGGATGTTCATCTCCACCCAATCCCTGATGGCCGCCCGTATGACCCTTCGCCTGGCCATCGCCTACGCCCGGACACGGGAGGTGGCGGGCGAGGAACGCCTCCTCCAGAAGCAGGCGATCCGCCACCGGCTGGCCGAGGCGACCGCCCGCCTGAGCGCAGCCGAGGCCCTGCTCGTCCGGGTCGTCACCGCAGCCATGGCGGGCGAGCAGGTCGGCACGGAGACGGCCGCACTCAAGCTGGTCGTCACCCGCGTCGCCTTCGACATCGTGGACGAGGCCCTGCAAGTGCTCGGCGGCCGCGGCTACATGACCACGTACCCCATCGAGTCGCATTGGCGGGACGTGCGCCTCGGTCGCATCGGTGGGGGCACCGACGAGGTCATGCGGGAAACCATCGCCTTCTCCCTCGATGCCCCCGACCCCGAGTACGACCAGTGGGCGGCAGGTCTCGATGCCGCCGACCAGTCCGTGCCCGAGGACGAGCTGGTCCGCGAGGCCATGGCCGTGCTCTCACAGGTGCCGTAGCGGAAGGGACGAGGACCGTGCCGCCCAACGACATCATCGACATCTACCCGCTGTCCCCCATGCAGTCCGGGATGCTCTTCCACACGCTGTTCGAGCCGACGGCGAGCATCTACACCGCCCAGTGGACGTGCCTGCTCACCGGCCCGCTCGACGAGCGTGCCTTCGTCGCCGCGTGGGAGGGCGTGGTCGCCCGCCACGACGCCTTTCGCACCTCCTTCGTCTGGCAGGGCCTCCCCGACCCGGTGCAGGTGGTCCACGCCCGCACCACCATCCCCATCGAGCACCAGGACTGGCGCCATCGCTCGCCCGAGCAGCAGGACGCCGACCTCGAAGCGTTCCTCGCCGCCGACCGTGAGCGCCCCTTCGACCTGGCCCGACCGCCGCTCCAGCGCCTCGCCCTGCTCCGGGTGGGCGACCGCGCCGTGCGCTTCGTGTGGACCTTCCACCACATACTCCTCGACGGCTGGTGCCAAGCGGTCGTCCTCGCCGAGCTCGTGACACGGTACGAGGCCGAGGTGGCGGGGCTCGTCGTCGACCTCCCCCCGGCGCCGCAGTTCCGGGAGTACATCTCGTGGTTGGCCCAACGGGACGCGAGGGCGGACGAGATGTACTGGCGCCAGACCCTCGCAGGCATCAACGGGGCCACGCCCCTGGGGATCGATCGGGGCGAACAGGCGGGCGACGGGCGGCCCGGCGATGCCCCGGCCGAGCCCGGGTACGCCTTCGTCATCCTCGACGAGGGCGAGACCGCGGCCATCCAGGCCACCGCCCAACAGCTCCGGGTCACCGGCAACCGCCTGCTCGAGGCCGCCTTCGCCGTCGTGCTCCACCGCTACAGCGGGGACGACGACGTGACGTACGGACTGACCGTCGCCGGGCGGCCGCCGGAGTTGGACGGCGCCGACGAGATCGTCGGCATGTTCATCAACACCGTGCCCGTGCGCGCCCACGTAGACGGCGAAGCCACCGTGGCCTCCTGGCTCCGCGACCTCGATGCCCAACAGGCTGCTCGCCAGCCCTACGAGCACGCCGCCCTCACCGACGTGCAGTCGTGGAGCGACGTGCAGCACCCCGCCCGCCTGTTCAACGTGGTGCTCATCCCCCAGTACCCGACGGACTTCGGGTCGGCCGCCGTCGGGGGAGTCGAGATCAGCGACGGTCGCCTGCTGGAGCGAACCAACTACCCGCTGACCGTCGTCTCCTTCCCCGGCCGGGAGCTCGCCATTGCCGCGGCCTACGACACCGCTCGTTTCGATGGCGACCTCGTCCAGCAGTTGCTCGACCATGTGGCCGTCGTACTCAGGGCCATGACGACCGATACGAGCCGGACGGTTGGCTCGCTGCCCGTGCTCAGCGCCGACGACGAGCGGCAGGTCATCGTGACGTGGAACCGCACCGAGGCGCCCTACCCCGACCGGCCCCTGCACGCCCTGTTCGAACAGCAGGCTGCCCGCGCCCCTTCTGCCGTCGCCGTGATCGCGGGCGAGGCCGAGGTGACGTACGGCGCCCTCAATGCCCGGGCCAACCAATTGGCCCACCGGTTGCGCGCCCTGGGCGTGGGCACCGACGTCCCTGTCGGCATCTGTACGGACCGGTCGCCCGACATGGTGGTGGCCATGCTCGGCGTCCTGAAGGCAGGCGGCGCCTACGTGCCCCTCGACGCCCTGCTGTACCCCCCTGATCGCCTGGCCTTCATGGTGACCGACTCCGGTGCGCCGGTCGTCGTCACCCAGGGTCTCACCGGTGCGGCGCTGCCCGAGGTTCGTGCCCACGTCGTGCAGCTGGACGCCCACGACATCGACACCTTCCCGACCACGAACCCGGACGCAGGCGTTGGCCTCGACGACCTGGCCTATGTCCTCTACACCTCGGGTTCCACGGGCCTGCCGAAGGGCGTCCTGGTTCCCCACCGCGGCCTGGCCAACCTGGCCGCCGCCCTCGACATCATCAAGGTGACCGAGCGGTCGCGGGTCCTCCAGTTCGCGCCCTACAGCTTCGACATCTCCGTCGGCGACCTCATCCTCGCCCTCACGTCTGGGGCCACTCTGTGCCTCGCCACCCTGGACTCGCTCGTATCCCCGGACGCCCTCGTCGAGCAGCTCCGGACCCAGCGCGTCACCAACATCCAGATCGTCCCGTCGATCATGTCCACGCTGCCCGTGGACGAGCTCCCCGACCTGGAAACCATCCTCGTGGGCGCGGAGATCTGCCCGACCGAGTTGGTGGCCCGGTGGGCCACGCCTGGCCGCCGGTTCCTCAACGTGTACGGCCCGACCGAGGGGACCATCTGCGCCAGCTACATGGAGTGCACCGACCCGCGCCGCACACCCGCCATCGGCAAGCCCATTCCCAACGGGCGCATCTACGTCCTCGACCGGCACGGGCGTCCCGTCCCGGTGGGCGTGCCCGGCGAGATCACCATCGGTGGCGTCGGCGTGGCACGTGGGTACCTCAACCGGCCGGAGCTGACCGAGCAGTGCTTCGTGCCCGACCCCTTCGCTTCCGAAGCTGGCGCCCGGATGTACCGCAGCGGGGACCTGGGCCGCTGGATGCCCGACGGGAACCTGGAGTTCCTGGGCCGCATGGACGACCAGGTGAAAGTCCGCGGCCACCGGGTGGAGCTGGGTGAGGTGGAGGCGATCCTCGGCATGCACGAGGACGTGCGGGAATGCGCCGTCACCGCCCATGGCGAGGGCGTCAACCGTCGCCTCGTCGCCTACGTCGTCCCCGGTGCCCG
>DASRGI010000006.1:0-3698 GCA_035651095.1 Acidimicrobiales bacterium
TGGCTGGCGTTCCACGTCTGGCCGCCGTCGCGGGACTGGTAGCTCAAGTTGGTGGGGCCGGCCAGGCAGAGGTTGTCGGCGTAGTAGGTGTCGTCGCTGCTGACCACCGCGTCGGCGTCACCCGACAGGGCGACGCACGGCGTGGAGTCCACCGACTCGAGGGGCTTGGGCCACGTCTTGCCGTCGTCCGTGGAGATCCACACGGTGGGCCCGAAGCTGTTCACGATGACGTGGCCCAGCTTGTTGATGGAGATGCCGGGCTCCCCGAACGAGGTGGTGGTGGGGTTGACGGGGAGCGTCTGGTTGGCCCAGCCGAACTGCTGGTTGCCGCCGGCCGGCAGGTTGTAGGAGAAGGCGGCCAGGGCGGCCGTGGCCGCGTAGGTGGCGTTGGCGCACGTCGTGCAGGCCATGCGCACGAGGTAGGTGCCGTTGGTGGGCGCCACCAGCGTGGCCTTGGTGCTGTAGACGCTGTAGCAGGTGGCGGTGCTGGGGCTGGAGTCGCAGCCCGGCGGGTACAGCAGGATCGACATGTCGGCGTTGGCGCTGGGCGTGACCGCGATGGTGACGGCCACGTTGGTGGCCGTGCCCCGGTCGATGACGAGGGTGAAGTCGTCGCACGGGTGGGTGGGCGCCTGGCACGTGGAGTTGCGCCGGGACGGGGCCGAACCCGACAGCGCCGCCGAGTCGGTCCACGCCGCGCTGGGCGTGGTGGCGTTGATGTCGGCGGACCGGCCCGTCTGGGCCCGTGCCGCCGGAGCGACGGCGGTGCCGCTCGACGTGAGGAGGAGTCCCACGACAGCGGCGACGGCTTGCCCAGCGTTGCGAGTGCGCACGCCGGCCTCCTTCTCCCCGGGTGCAACCTGCCCGGCCCGAGACGTCCCCTAACCTCCCGGTATGGCCAAGAAGAAGCGTCCGGCGTCCCGTCGCGCCCCGTCCCCGGCGGGCCGGCGCCCGCCCGCGCGCCCTGCTTCCACTCGCGGTGCGAGTGGTGCCAGGCGGCGGTGGGTGGTGTACGCGGCGATGGGTGCCGTGCTGGCCATCGTCCTCGCCCTCGTGCTGGTGGGCGCCAACACCGGTAGCAACACGTCGAGCAGCACCACGGCGACCACGGCCGGGGCGAAGACGGCCGACTGCACGAGCGACACCAACATGGACGTGTACACGAAGGGCGGGAGCCACACCGACGCGTCCGGGTACGACGGCCCGCTGCGACCGCTGAACAACCCCACGTACACGGTCAACCCGCCCAGCGGCGGTGATCACCTCAGCGTTCCTGCCCCGGCCGGCGTCTACACCGGGAACAACGTGCCCCCGGACGGGAACCTCGTGCACTCGCTGGAGCACGGCTACGTGATCATCTGGTTCAAGCCCGGCCTGCTGGACCAGGTGAGGCCCGTGTACAACGCCTACCCGAAGGACGTGCTGCTGGTCGAGCGGTCGAACATGGACCAGCCCGTGGCCGCCACCGCATGGGGCCACCGGCTGTTGTGCTCGGGCGTGGACGTGAACCAGCTCAAGGCGTTCGTGGCCCGGTACCGCAACCAGGGCCCGGAGAAGATCCCCCACTAGCCCGCCCCCGGAGCGCTTTGGCCGCGCTGTGTCCGATATACCGGACGAAGCGCGGCCAAACGAGGTGGTTGGCCGGCGGTCCGATCCGCGAGGATGGCGGCGTGCCCAGGATTCTCGTCACCGAACAGTTGGCCGAGCGCGGCCTGACCGCCTTGCGGGAAGCCGGCCACGAGGTGGACGAGCGGCTGGGGCTGTCTCCGGACGAGCTGCTGGAAGCGGTTCCGGGGGCCGCCGCCCTCATCATCCGGTCGGCCACCAAGGTGACGGCCGAGGTCCTCGCTGCCGGGCGCGACCTGGTGGTCGTGGGGCGGGCCGGGATCGGGCTCGACAACGTCGACGTCGAGGCCGCGACCCGCCAGGGCGTGATGGTGGTGAACGCCCCCCAATCGAACATCCTCTCGGCCGCCGAGCACACCATGGCCATGCTCCTGGCCCAGGCCCGCAACGTGCCCCAGGCCAACGCCGCCCTGCGGGCCGGCAAGTGGGAGCGGTCCAAGTGGGAGGGCGTGGAGCTGCACGGCAAGACGCTCGGGGTGATCGGCCTCGGGCGCATCGGCGCCCTGGTGGCCCAGCGGGCGCTGGCCTTCGGCATGCGGCTGGTGGCCTACGACCCCTACGTCGCCCCCGAGCGGGCCCGCCAGCTGGGCATCGAGCTCATGAGCTTGGAGGACCTGGTCCGCCAGGCCGACTTCATCACCATCCACGTGGCCAAGTCGCCCGAGACGGTTGGGCTGGTCAACGCCGCGCTGCTGGCCCACGCCAAGCCCACCCTGCGCATCGTCAACGTGGCGCGGGGCGGGATCGTGGACGAGGCCGCGCTGGCCGAGGCGGTGGCGTCGGGCCAGATCGCCGGGGCCGCCCTCGACGTGTTCGCCGAGGAGCCCACCACGTCGTCACCGCTGTTCGCCCTGGACGCCGTCGTCGTCACGCCCCACCTGGGTGCGAGCACGGCCGAGGCCCAGGACAAGGCGGGCATCACCATCGCCGAGCAGGTGCTGCTGGCCCTGGCCGGCGACTTCGTGCCCTACGCCGTCAACGTGGCTGCGGCCGAGGCCAGCGAGACGGTACGGCCCTTCCTCCCTCTGGCCGAGCGACTGGGCCGGGCGTTCGCCTCACTGCACGGTGGCATCCCGTCGGTGCTGGAGGTCACGTACGAGGGCGCCATCGCCGACTACGACACGCGCATCTTGACCTTGTCGGTGCTGAAGGGCCTGTTCGCGGCGGCGTCCGACGACCCGGTGTCGTACGTGAACGCCCCCCAGCTCGCCGAGGAGCGGGGACTGGAGGTGCGGGAGTCGAAGAGCTCGACCGCCCACGACTACGTGAACCTGGTCACCGTGCGGGACTCGGCCGGGTCCCATGCCATCGGGGGCACGCTCTCGGGCGTTCGGTCCGAGCCCCGCATCGTGATGGTGGACGACCACACGGTCGACGTGCCGTTCGGCCGCAACATGCTGTTCGTGCGCAACGACGACCGCCCCGGCATGGTCGGCGCCGTGGGCGCGGCGCTGGGCGAGGCAGGCGTGAACATCGACCAGATGGCGCTGGGCCGGGGCGCCAGCGGGGGCACGGCGCTGATGGCCCTCACCATCGACCAGCGGCTGGACCCTGCGGTGCGGGAGCGGTTGGCCGCCACCCCCGGAATCCTCGACATCCGCGAGGTCGACTGACCGAGCCTCCCCTCCCGTTCTCGTAACGCTGGCGAGGCCTATGGCGGCGTGAGCGTTACGAGAACGGTCAGCGGGTCAGCGGGTCAGCGGGTCAGCGGCGGGATTTGGTGAGGCCGTCGGCCACGGCCGCGTCCTCGGTGCTGTAGCAGCGGTCCGGGCGGGTGCGGCCGTAGGCCAGCATCCCGGGCAGGTGGTACAGCCGGCTCGAGAGCTTGGCCTTGACCGGGTGGGTGGGCGGGCACACGTCGCCCGACGGCTCGACCCAGGCGGCCGGCGGTGCGGCCGGCGCCTGCTTCTTGGCCGCCTTCTTGGCCGCGGCGGGCGCCGTGGCTGCCTTCTTGGCCGCGGCGGGGGCTTTCGTGGGCGCGGCCGCCTTGCGGGGCGCCGCCTTCTTCACGGGCGCGGCGGCCGGGGGCTCGGGTTCGACCACCGGGGCGGCCTCGACCACGGGCGAGGGAG
>DASRGI010000007.1:0-15464 GCA_035651095.1 Acidimicrobiales bacterium
CCACGACGCCCTGCTCTGCGTCCAGACCGGCGCCACCCGCGACGACCCGAACCGGTTCAAGTTCGACGCCGAGGAGTTCTACCTGAAGTCGGCGGCCGAGATGCGCCACCTCTTCCGGGACTGGCCCGAGGCGTGCGACAACACCCTCTGGATCGCCGAGCGGGCCAAGGTGGAGATCGAGTTCGGCAAGCCCAAGCTGCCCGAGTTCCCCCTGCCCGACGGGTTCACCAACGGCACCGAGTACCTGCGCTGGCTGACCTACGAAGGGGCCCGCCAGCGGTACGGCCAGTCGTTGCCCAGCGTGGTCACCGAGCGCCTCGAGTACGAGCTGGGCGTCATCGACGACATGGGGTTCTCCGACTACTTCCTCGTGGTGTGGGACCTCATCCGCTTCGCCCGCGACCGCAAGATCCGGGTGGGCCCGGGCCGGGGTTCGGCCGCCGGGTGCTGCGTGGCCTACTGCCTGCGCATCGTCGACCTCGACCCCATCCGCTACGACCTGCTGTTCGAGCGCTTCCTCAACCCCGGGCGCAAGCAGATGCCGGACATCGACATGGACTTCGACGACCGGTATCGGGGCGAGATGATCAAGTACGCGGCCGAGCGCTACGGCTGGGACCACGTGGCCCAGATCGTGACGTTCTCCACCATCAAGGCCCGGGCCGCCGTGCGCGACGCGGCTCGGGTGCTGGGCTACCCGTACCAGGTGGGCGACAAGGTGGCCAAGGCCATGCCCCCGTTGGTGATGGGCCGGGACACGCCGCTGTACGCGTGCCTCGAACCGCATCCCAAGTACGAGGACGGCTACAAGATGGCCACCGAGCTGCGGGAGATGTACGCGGCCGACCCCGACACCAAGAAGGTCGTCGACGTGGCCCGGGGGCTGGAAGGGCTGCGCCGCCAGGACGGCATCCATGCCGCTGCCGTCGTCATCACCCACGAGCCCCTCACCGAGTACCTCCCCATCCAGCGCAAGCCGGAGGCGGGCAAGCCCGTCGAGGAGGCGCCCATCGTCACCCAGTACGAGATGCACGGGGTCGAGGAGCTGGGCCTGCTGAAGATGGACTTCCTGGGCCTGCGCAACCTGTCGGTGATCGAGCAGGCCCTCGACCTCATCCAGGCGGCCACGGGCGAGCGGCCCGACATCGACAGCGTGCCCCTCGACGACGAGAAGACGTTCGAGATGCTGCGCAGGGGCGAGTCCATCGGCGTGTTCCAGCTGGAGGGCGGCCCCATGCGGACGCTGATGCGCTCGCTCGCCCCCACCTCCTTCGACGACGTGGCCGCCCTGGTGGCGCTGTACCGGCCCGGGCCCATGGCGGCCAACATGCACAACGACTACGCCGACCGGAAGAACGGCCGGAAGCAGATCTCGTACATCCACGACGACCTGGCCGAGATCCTCGCCGACACGCAAGGGCTGATGATCTACCAGGAGTCGGTCATGCGGGTGGCCCAGAAGTTCGCCGGCTACTCGCTGGAGGAGGCCGACAACCTCCGCAAGGCGTGCGGCAAGAAGATCCGCGAGCTCATCGCCAAGGAGCGGGAGAAGTTCGTCGAGGGTTGTGAGCGCACGGGCTACGGCCGCAGCATCGGCACCGCCCTGTTCGACGTCATCGAGCCCTTCGCCGACTACGCCTTCAACAAGTCGCACTCCTACGGCTACGGCCTGGTCAGCTACCAGACGGCCTGGCTCAAGGCCAACTACCCGGTGCAGTACCTGGCTGCCCTCCTCACCTCGGTCAAGGACGACAAGGACAAGACCGCCGTCTACCTGTCGGAGTGCCGGGGCCTGGGCATCGAGGTCCTCGTTCCCGACGTCAACCTGTCCATCTCCGACTTCTCCACGCGGACGAGCCCGGCCGGCTCCGGAGGCCATCACCAGGGCACCATCCCGTTCGGCTTGTCGGCCATCCGCAACGTGGGCGAGGGTCTGGTCGCCCACATCGTGGCCGAGCGGGAGCGGGGCGGGCCCTTCACCGACTTCTACGACTTCTGCGAGCGGGTCGACCCCCAGGTGCTGAACAAGCGCACGGTCGACTCGCTGATCAAGGCGGGCGCCTTCGACGCCATGGGCCATCCCCGCAAGGGCCTGTCGCAGGTGTTCGAGATGATCGTCGACCGCATGCTGGCCCGGCGCCGGGAGGCCGAGCTCGGGATCATGTCGCTCTTCGGCGACGCGCCGGGCGGCGACGGCGCGGCCGACGCCGGGCCCGGCTTCGACGACGCCCGGGTGCCCATCCCCGACACCGAGTTCGACAAGATGCAGAAGCTCGCCTTCGAAAAGGAGATGCTCGGGCTGTATGTCTCCGACCACCCGCTGATGGGGGCCGAGGCCGCCCTGCGCAAGCACACCGAGGCGGGCATCGGCGAGCTGCGGGAGCTGCGGGAGGGCGACGTGCGCTGGGTGGGCGGCGTGGTCACCACCCTGTCCCGCCGCTACACCAAGAAGGGCGACCTCATGGGCACCTTCACCCTCGAGGACCTGGAGTCGGCCATCGAGGTCTGGATGTTCCCCCGGGTGATGCAGGAGTACGGCCATCTGCTGGCCGACGACGCCATCGTCTGCGTCAAGGGCAGGGTGGACATGCGGGACGATCAGCCCAAGTTGACCTGCCTGGAGCTGAAGCGCCCCGAGCTGGTGCTCGACGGGGGTCCGCCCCTGCGGGTGTCGCTCCCGCTCAACGCCCTCACCGACTCGATGGTGGTCCGTCTCAAGGAGCTCCTGGTGCAGCACGGGGGCGACTCGCCGGTGTTTCTGCACGTCGGCCAGAAGGTCCTCCGGCTGCCCGACGAGTTCAACGTGGACGCCACCCGGGGCCTCTGTGCCGAGCTGCGCGTCCTCCTCGGAGCTGACTGCCTGGTGGCCTGAGCAGGGCGTTCGCGCTCGGGCCCGGGGTGTTCGCGTGGAGCTAACCCGCCCGCATCCCCTAAACTGGCACACCGGTATGGCGATCGAAGTTGAGACCAAGGACTGCACGGCACTCAGCGACGCCGAGCTCGGCGAGATGGCTGACATCTGCGCCGACGGGCCCGCGGGCTACGACGTGGGGCTGCTCTCCAAGCAGCGCGAGGAATGGGTGCTCATCACCCAGGCCCGCGACAACGACAAGCTGCAGGGGTATTCGTTCTGCACCTTGGAGCGCATCGGCGGCACCCCGTGCCTGCTGGTGGGGCTGGCGTCGGTCAAGCGCACGGCACGGCGGGAGGGCGTGCTGAAGGCCGTCATGGCCGACCAGTACCGCCGGGCCCTGCTCGCCTTCCCCGACGAGGACGTGCTCGTCGGCACCAAGTTCATCGACCCGTCGGGCTACCTGGCCTTCAAGGGCCTGGAGGACATCGTGCCCCGCCCCGGCCACAAGGCCTCGGGCGAGGAGCGGGCCTGGGGCCGGCGCCTGGCCAAGCGGTTCGGGGCCGAGGGTCGCATCGACGACCGTACCTTCGCCGTCACCGGTGACGGCAACGCTGCCGGCTGCCTGGACCACGAGGCGCTCAAGCCCGAGGGCCTCGACCCCGCCATCACCCCGTTCTTCGGGTCCCTCAACCACCAGCGGGGCGACTTCCTGATCGCCTTCGGCTGGGCCATGGCCGAAGACCTGGCGGGCGGGAAGCTGGGCAAATAACGCCTGCGGGGCCGGATTTTGCCAACCCTTGGCTCAGTGGTTCGCGTCGCCCGGTCGAGACCATCCGCATGGAAGCCCGCCGATTCGGTGACAGTAACGTCATGAAGATCGGCCTGGTGCTGGGCGGCGGGGGCGTGGTGGGCATGGCGTACCACGCCGGGGTCCTGCGGGCCCTCGAGGCCGAGACCGGCTTCGCGCCCGACAGCGCCGATGTGGTGGTGGGCACCAGCGCCGGCAGCGTGGTGGGCGCCTACCTGCGCACGGGCTGGACCACCGAGGACTTCTGGCAGCTGGCCATGGGCACCCATCCCCGCCTCGAGGCCATCGGCGGCGCCGACCCCAGCCAGGCCCGTCGCAACATCCTCACCCCCGCCTTCCGCTCGCCCGTGGAGCTGGTGCGCCGCTCGGTGGGGTCGGCCTACATCCTGGGCCGGTCGGTGGTGCGGGTGCCCCTGCCCATCCCCGCGCCCCTGGCGCACGCCTTCCCCAGCGGGCTGTTCGCCATGACCGAGGGCGAGCGCCGCTTCGCCCAGGAGCTGCCCGAGGCCTGGCCCGAGCGGGACCTGTACATCACGGCCATGGACATCACCAGCGGCCGGCGCATCACCCTGGGGCGGCCCGGCTCGCCCGAGATCGACCTGCCCCGGGCCGTCACCGCCTCGTGCGCCATCCCCGGCCTGTACAAGCCGGTGCGGTGGGGACGGATGACGCTGGTCGACGGCGGGGTGCACTCGGGCACCAACCTCGACCTGGCCGCGAAGTCCGGGTGCGATCTCATCGTGGCCGTCGCTCCCATGGCCTACGACCCGGCCTCGCCACCCGCGGCCGTGGCCCAACTGGTGCGGCGCATCCCGTCCCGGAGCCTGGCGGCCGAGGCGGCCGACGCCCGGCGCAAGGGCGTGACCGTGGTCATGTTGCGACCCACTGCCCCCGAGTTGCGCCTGCACGGGCTCAACCTCATGCGCCCGAACGGTCTGGACAAGGTGGCCCAGGCCGCCTACGAGGCCACGGTCGACTCCCTCGCCACCGACCGCCTGCGCGACGCCCTGGAGGCGGCCGCCGCCTGACCGTCGGGGGCCTGCCGGTCGCTCGATCGGTTCGTCGCCGCAAGGTTTTCCAAAGGTCCGGCGTCCATCGTCGGCAGGGTCGGGAAGGAGACCCCCCAGGTGGACGTCCGTGCGGGCACGTCAGCGCAGAGCAGGCCTGAGCGCCGGTCTGCCAGGCGCGCCTCGGGGCGGCTCGAGTGGGCCCACAAGCGAGGCCGGGGCGGGGCGCCGGCCGCGGCCGCGGGTGCCGGTGCGGGTGCGGGTGCGGGCCGGGGGCCCCGGATCGGCTTGGTGCTGGGCGCGGGCGGCCTGGTGGGGATCGCCTACCACTCGGGCGTGCTGCGGGCCCTGGAGGTCGAGGCCGGCTTCGTGCCCGCCCAGGCCGACCTGCTCGTGGGCACCAGCGCCGGCAGCGTGGTGAGCGCCTACCTCCGCTCGGGCTGGACCACCGACGACTTCTGGCGGGTGGCGCTGGGGACGCACCCGTTGTACGAGAGCATCTGCTCCCCGGACCCGGCCGAGGCTCGGCGGGACCTGATGACGCCGGCCTACCACTCGCCCGTGGAGCTGGTGCGCCGGGCCGTGGGGTCGGCCATGGTCGCCGGGCGGTGCCTGGCCCACGTCAATGTGCGCATCCCCCGCCGCCTGACCACCGTGTTCCCCTCGGGCCTGTACGAGATGACGGCCGGGCACCGACGGTTCCGCCAGGAGCTGCCGGCATCGTGGCCGGCGCGGCGGCTGTTCCTCGTTGCCATGGACCTGACCAACGGGCGCCGGGTGGTGTTCGGCCGGCCCGGGTCGCCCGCCGTCGGCGTGCCCGACGCGGTGCTGGCGTCGTGCGCCATCCCCGGCGTCTACGAGCCCGTGCAGGTGGACGGCATGATGCTCGTCGACGGCGGCGCCCATTCCAGCACCAACCTCGACCTGGCCGCCGACGCCGGGTGCGACGTGGTGGTGGCCATCGCCCCCATGGCGTACGACAAGGCCGACCCGCCCAGCACCCTGACCCAGGTCGTGCGGCGCGCGCCGATCCGGGCCATGACCCACGAGCTGGCCATGGCCCAGGCCGCCGGGGCCGAGGTGGTGACGTTCAGCCCGTCGGCCGAGGAGGTCAACCTCCACGGGTACAACATGATGCGGCCCGAGGGTCTGGAGGAGGTGGCCCGAGCCGCCTACGACGTCACCGCCCGGGCCGTGCGCCACGGCGCCGCCCGAGTGCTGGAGGCCGTGGTCGCCGCCGTCTGACGCAGCCCCGGCTCAGCGGCGGGGGAGGAGGCCGGCCACCACCTTGGAGCAGTAGCCGTCGTGGGGGGCGCTGAGGGCGACGATCAGCCGCGCCGGGACGAAGCCGAGCTGGTCGGCCAGGGCGGCGCCGCCCAGGTGGGCCCGGCCCGTGCTGGTGAGGTGCTGGCCCAGCCAGGGGTCGGCCAGGGGGAGCTCGTGCGTCAGACCCCGCCACAGGAACCGGCACGCCGTTCCCTGGGCCCGGCGCACCACCGCGGGCGGGGCCGTGGGTGCCACCAGGCACAGCGAGGGCGTGCGGCCCGACAGCGTCCAGTAGGGCGCGGTCAGCGCCGGGAACCCGAGGAGGTGCTGGCCGGGCGCCAGGAGCAGGGGGCGCAGGTAGCGGTCGACCACCCGGCCCCGGAGCCGCCCCACCCTGCGGGGCGGGCGGACGACGGCCAGCGCCTCGGGCCGGGCCGGGTCGGGCACGTCCTGGTCGGCGGCCGGGTCGACCCGGACCACGTCGAAGGTGGCCACCGGCGTGGTCGACCGCTCGGGCCAGTGGGCGAAGACGAACGTGCCCTGCTCGAGGTCGACCCCGATGCAGCTGCCCGGTCTGGTGGCGAGCGCCAGCAGGGTCCGAGGTGGGGCAGCGGTTCGAAGCGCAGTGACCACGAGATTCATGATGAGCGGGCTCACCAGAAAGTTGGTGGATGGCCGTACCCCTCAGGACGCTCTCGTGCGTTCACGACGGCGGAGGGGTCTCCGCCAAGAGCTTTTCAAAAGGTCGCCGGCGCACGGTGAGGGGTGACGGCGGAACGAAGCGAGATCGGAGAACCCCGGATGACGACAGCGACGCTGGTGCGAGCGGCGATCGCGGTGCTCGATGAGAGTGGCCGGGTCGTCGTCATCTTCGCCGGGAAGGATGCAGCCGCAGCCGCCGAGGAATGGCAGGCGGCCGGCTACCGGACCCAACCCCTCGAACTCTCGTGATGAGCGCCCCCGAGTGGCATCCCTCCCCCGAGGAGGTACGCCGCATCGTGGCCGAGATGCGCCCCATCATCGAAGCGTTCGCCCACGGCACGCAGGCCGACCTGCAGCCGGCCTGCAAACGCCGCCGGGCGCGAGTCCACGGGGCGCGTGCGGGCAGCGTGGCCCGCACCGCCCCGAAGGCGCAGGTGGCCCCGAAGGCGCAGGTGGCCTACTAGGGCGCAGCAGCCTCCTAGCCCGCCAGCGACGGGCCCGCCAGCTGTTCGACCAGGGCGGTGGCCGAGTCCACCGGCGCCTGGCAGGTGAAGCTGCGGCACACGTAGGCCAGGCCATCCGCCCGGCCTTCCCAGAGCGGTGAGTCGTACCGCTCCCCCCACGCCAGCACGGCGTTGGGCAGGTACCGGCGCTGGACGGCCGCCACCAGGTCGGGCCGCTCGCCGGTGATCGCCACCTCGTCCACCCCGCTCACGGTGAGGTCGACAGCCGCCAGGGCATGGGTGAAGGCCGACGGCTGCTGCTCGAGCGCCGGGCGCAGCAGGGCCAGGACCCCCTCGCCCCGGGCCAGGTAGCGCTCGTCGCCGGTGAGGGCGGCCAGCCGCAGCAGGGCGACGGCCGCCACCGAGTTGGCCGACGGCGTGGCCCCGTCGTACAGGTCCTTCTGGCGGACGATCAGCGCCTCGCCGTCCCGCCCCACAGTGAAGAACCCTTCGCCCTCGGTGTCGTGGAACAAGTCGACCAGCCCGTCCGCCGCCGCCCGCGCCTCGTCGATCCAGCGGGCCTGCCCGGTGGCCTCGGCCAGGCGGACGAACGCGTCGACCAGCCAGGCGTAGTCGACGGCGTAGGCCAGGTGACGGGCGCCCGCGTCGCGCTGCCACGACCGGTGCCAACGGCCGTGCTCGCCCCGCAGGTTGGCGATGAGGAACTCGGCGATCTCGACGGCGGCGGCCAGCCAGTCGTCCCGGCCCATGGCGGCGGCCGCCTCGGCCAGCGACGCCACGAACATGGCGTTCCACTCGGTGAGCACCTTGTCGTCCAACCCCGGCCGGACTCGCTGCTCCCGGCGCTCGAACAGCTCCTTGCGGGCGGCCTCCACCTCGGGCGGTCGCAGCACGTCGCCCCGGGCGTGCATGCGGTTGAGGATGGTGGTGCCGTGCTCGAAGTTGCCCCGGGCCGTGGCGCCGTACCACTCGGCGGCCACGTCGGGCAGCTCGTCCCTGTGCCACACGTAGAACTTGCCCTCCTCGCCCTCGGAGTCGGCGTCCTCGGCCGAGTACAGCCCGCCCTCGGGCGTCCGCAGGTCGCGCAGCACGTAGGCCACCGTCTCCTCCACGACCTGGCGCCAGCGGTCGTGCTCGGCCACCTGCCAGCCGTGGAGGTACAGGCGCACCAGCCCGGCCTGGTCGTACAGCATCTTCTCGAAGTGGGGGACGAGCCACACCCGGTCGACGGAGTAGCGGGCGAAGCCGCCGCCCAGGTGGTCGTAGATGCCGCCCGACGCCATGGCGTCGAGGGTGGTGGTCACCATGGCCAGGGTGTCGTCGGACCCGTTGTGGTGGTGGACCCGGAGCAGGAAGTCGATGCTGCTCGGCATGGGGAACTTGGGCGCCTGGCCCAGCCCGCCCCACTCGGCGTCGAAGCCGGCCCGCACCTGGGCGTAGCCGCCCTCGAGCAACGACGGGCCGATGCCGGCGCCACCGGCCACCACCGCGCCCGTCCCCAGCGTGGAGCGCTCGGCGATGGCACCGGACAGATCGGCGGCCTGCTGGGCGACTTCGGGCCGCCGGTTGCGCCAGGCGTCGTCCACCGCTTCGAGCAGTTCGGTGAAGGCGGGCAGCCCGCCCCTCGGCGTGGGTGGGAAGTACGTGCCCGCGAAGAACGGCTCACCCTCGGGGGTGAGGAACACGGTCATGGGCCAACCGCCCCGCCCGGTGAGGGCCTGCACCGCCTCCATGTAGACGGCGTCCACGTCGGGCCGTTCCTCCCGGTCCACCTTCACGTTGACGAAGAGGCGGTTCATGACGCCGGCGGTGGCGTCGTCCTCGAAGGACTCGTGGGCCATCACGTGGCACCAGTGGCACGCCGAGTACCCGATGGACAGCAGGATGGGTACGTCGCGCTCTCGCGCCTCGGCGAAGGCGTCGTCGCCCCAGGGGTGCCAGTCCACCGGGTTGTCCCGATGCTGGCGCAAGTAGGGCGAGGCCTCCGAGGCGAGCCGGTTCATGCCTAGCGTCTTACCCCATGGACACGGCGTCGCTGGAATCCGCCTACCGCCGCATCCTCGACCTGGCCCGCACGGCGTCGTTCGCAACGCCGCCCGCGGGCTCGGGCGAGTGGGGTGCCGAGCTGGTGCTGGCTCACGTCACCGTCAACGACGAGCTGTTGCTCGAGGCGGCCCGGGCCGTGCTGGCCGGTGTGGTGGGCGCGGCCTACGACAACGGCCTGGCCGTGGACGAGGCCCATCTCGCGGCCCAGGCGGAGCCGGGCCTGGCCGCGCTGGTCGACCGCCTGCAGACGTCCAGCCACAACCTGGTCGACGTGGCCATCCAGCTCGACACCGAGCGGGCCGGCGTCGTGCTGCCCGTGCACATCGTGGACGGCGGCCAGGTCATGGTCGACCAGCCCATGCCCATGGGCCGGCTGCTCGACATCCACGCCGAGGTCCACCTGCCCAGCCATCTCTCGCAGCTCGAATCGCGCCGCGCCCCGTAGGCTCCGGCCCCATGGAGCTTCGACTGGACGGCAAGGTGGCGCTGGTGACGGGGGGTTCGCGGGGGATCGGGCGGGCCATCGCCGCGGCCATGGCCGCGGCCGGCGCCAAGGTGATGATCTCGTCCCGCAAGGAAGACGCCCTCAAGGAGGCAGCCGCGGGCATGGAGGGCGAGGTCGACTGGTTCGCGGCCAACGCCGGCGACGCCGAGGCCGCGGCCGCGTGCGTCGACGCCACCGTCAAGCGCCTGGGCGGGCTCGACATCCTGGTCAACAACGCCGCCACCAACCCGTACATGGGGCCGATCATGGGCATCGACGAATCGAGGGCGGCCAAGACCGTCCAGGTCAACCAGTGGGGCGTGCTCCTGTGGACGCAGTTGGCGTGGCGGGCGGCCATGGAGCAGCACGGCGGCGCCGTCATCAACGTGGCCTCCATCGGCGGCATGTCGGTGGAGCCGTCCATCGGGTACTACAACGTGACCAAGTCGGCCGTCATCCACCTCACCAAGCAGCTGGCCAACGAACTGGCGCCCAAGGTGCGGGTGAACGCGGTGGCCCCCGGGCTGGTGAAGACGGACATGGCCCGGGCCCTGTGGGAACCGGCCGAGGAGGCGGTGTCGGCCAAGCTGCCCTTGCACCGGTTGGGCGAGCCCGAGGACATCGCCGGTGCCGCCCTGTTCCTGGCGTCCGACGCGGCGTCGTGGATGACCGGCCACACCATGGTCATCGACGGCGGCGCCATGATCCGCACCGGGTTCTAGCCACCTAACGGCATTCTCGTAACGCTCAGGAGGTCTATGACGGCGCCAGCGTTACGAGAACGGTTGGGGTTACGCCAAGCCGGCGATGCGGCGGACGAAGGCTAGGAACGTCAGGCCCCGGTAGGCCTCCAGCGACCGCTCCGCCCCTTCGAGCGACCACTCGGCCTCGGCCAGGACCTTCTTGGCCCGGCCCAGCTCCTGGTCCAGCCGCACCCGCTGGTGGGCAGCCGTGGCGGGTGCACCCGGGGTGGCGCCCGGCCCGCCCGCGCCCGGCCCGCCCGCACCCGGCCCGCCCGGCGCGCCCGCACCCGGCTCCCCGGCCACGGCCCGGGCCCGGCGGGCGCCTTCCGCCCGCACCTGCTGCTCCTGGGTCGCCAGCGCGGCCCGCTCGGCTGCGTGCGTGGCCCGCACCCGCCCGGCCATGTCCTCGGGCAGGCGGGCGGGCAGGCTGGCCGACAAGCGCGCCTCCAACCCCCGCCGCCAGCTGAGCAGGCCCCGGGCCGGGCCCACGGTCAACCCGGTGGCCTTCACCCGGCCGCCGTCGGGCCGCACCAGCCAGGCCACCTCGGCCGACGGGCGGCCCTCGTTCTCGACGAACACGTCCACGAAGTCGGCGGCCGACCGCACGCCGTCGAGGGCGAGGGCATAGATCACCCGGTCGTCCAGGCCGGCGAAGGACGACAGCGAGCGCGTGCCCAGGTCGGCGTCGATCACCTGGCGCTGGAGGTCGCGCAGGGCCGACGCGTAGGCGGTGTGCTCGGCCCGGTACAGCTCCTGCTCCCGGGCGGCCAGCGCCGCCAACCGCTCTTGCACGTCCTGGTCGATGGCCCGCAGGGCGGCGTCTCGCCCGGCCTGCACCTCCTCGGCCGCCCGGCCGGCCCGGGCCCGGGCGTCCCGCTCGGCCTCGTCCACGGCGGCGCGCTGCTGCTGCACCCGCTCCACTGCGGCCCGGGCCTCGTCCCGCCGCCGGAAGGCCTCCTCGCACTCGGCCTGCGTGTCGCGAAAGGCCGCCACTTCAGGCGACTGGAGCCACAGCCAGTGCACGCCCGCGTACCCGCCCCCAGCCACCATGGCCAGCAACACCAGGCCGAGTGGCAACGGCAGCACCCCACCCATCAGGCCGAGCAGCACCAGCAAGGCCAACCCGGCCAGGCCCGCGGTCGCGCCCCGGGGGGCGGGCATGTGGGTGAACGACACCTCGGCCACCGGGGCGTGCGGGCGGGGCCGGAACGTCTCGGGAGCGGCCTCGTCCCGCAGGGCCCGGAGCAGGCGCCGGCGGTCGGCCAGGGCAGGTTGGTCCAGGGCCGGGGCGGACAGGACGGGCATTGGGGCCCGGGCGGGCGACAGCGGCGGCACCTGGCCCAGGTCCATGTCGAGGAAGGACCGCAGCAGGCCGGCCAGCTGCCCGAGCACGCGGTCGCCGCTGGCGTCCAGGGCGGCGAACGCCTCCGAATGCCGGGGGTCGTGGAAATCCTGGGCGCGGAACAGCAAACACTCGTCGCCGCCGTCCAACCGTCCCCACAGCAGGGGGTCGACGGCGAGGGCCACCAGCGACGTGTAGATCACCCACGCCGCGAAGTTGTCGATGTGGAGGCCGAACTCGCCGGGCCGGCGCCGGGGGTGCTGGTAGTTGCGGTGGCCGCCGTCGTTGGCCGCCAGACCGGACAGGGTGGGCACGAACATGCCGTCGTAGTCGACCAGGCGAATGTCGCCACCCGGCGCCAGGAGCAGGTTCCCGTGCTGCAGGTCGCCGTGGGCCACGCCCGAGCGCCGCAGCTCGTCGACCAGCTCGGCGAACCGCACGGCCTGGTACGCGAGGGCGGGCCCGTCCCACAGGTGCGACTCGATCCACGGGATCAGCGGTGTGCCCGCGGCCCAGTCCATCTTCAGCACCGGCCACCACTCGCCCCCCACGTGGATGCCCCGCTCCTGCAGCTCGAAGCCGACCTTCCACGATCCCGGGACCTTGTTCAGATGTTGGACGATCGCGTCGTACCGTTGTCCCAGATCGTCGAACCATCGGACGAAGCAGCGCACGGCCCAGCTGCGGCCGTCGTCCCCGTCCATCCGGAACACGCTGGCGAAGTTGCCGCTCACCGGGCGGGGGAGCCCGAGGGGCGTGCACTGGGGCGTGGCCGCCGCCAGGTCGGGGTCGGCGAAGCACGCGGCCGGGTCCTGGAGCGCGTCGAGGTAGCCCGTGCCCGTGGGAAAGAGGCGAGCGGCGGTGCCCGGCGTGGCCCTCACAGCACGTCGATCCGCACGAGGGTCACGTCGTCGTTGCGCAGGCGCTTGGCCATGCGTAGCTGGGCCACCCACTCACCGAACGCCTCGCGATGGGTGGCGTCGAACTGCCCGAGCTGCTTCCACGGGGTGCCGCCGGTCTCCGTTTCGTCGAGGAACCAGTGGGCGATGGCGTCGGTGGCGAGGAAGAAGGTGTCGCCCGAACGCCAGTCGCCGTCGCACTCTTGGACGTGGGCCACCACGCGGTCGAAGTCCTCGGGCCGGCTGGGCACCAGGTTGGGCGACGACCCGAAGTCGCTGGCGGTCTGGAGCGGGAAGCAGGTGACCAGCACCTGGTCGCGCACCTGGAACAGGCACGTGTCGCCCATGGACACCGCCGTCCACCCGCCCGCGCTGGTGAGCTGCAGGCCGAGCAACGTGGCGAACGCACCCTGGGCCAGGCCCGGTTCCTCGAACCACTGGATGGGCCGGTCCTGGCGCTGCCGGTCGGCCAGGTAGGTGCTCAGCTCGTCGTCCCAGCCGCTCATGGCCGCGTGCAGGATGTCGGCCGGCTTGGTGCGCTGGCCCTTGCACCACGTGCGCGTGAGCAGCTCGGCCCAACGGCCCGAGAGCATGCTCTCGCCGGCACCGTCGGACATGGCGAAGCGCAGGCGGCGGGCGCTGTGGCGGCCGTCCTTGCGAGGGTGGAACGCGTCCTCGTACTCGGCTGTGTCGTTGCCAGCCCGGGGGAGCCAGAACGACGACGTCAGCGCTCGCACTCGGTCACCGCAGGCCGAGAACCTGGGTGCCGACGTGGAGGAACTGCACGATGGCGCTGATGTCAGCGTTGAACACGAAGCCCCGCCCGTCCTCGGCCAGGGTCAGGCCCTGCTCGTTGGCAGCGGCGCGCATGGCCGGGGGGAGCGCGCTCGACATGCCGAAGAGCAGCCGGGCGTAGTCGTCCGGCAGACGGCGGTCGCCGTTGGGGAACACGATGGGGTCGCTCTGGTCCGACGACACGTGGAGGTTGAACAACAGGGCGTTGCCGTCGGCGCTCATCAGCTCCCGCACTCCCTCGGCCGGACCACTGGGGTTGCCGTCCGTCGATTCGCCATCGGTGATGTTCAACACGATGGGCGGGAAGGACCCGGGGTGCTCGGCCAACCACTTGCCCAGGACGTCGTGGGCCACGGTGAGGGCCCCGCACATGGGCGTGTCGCCGTAGGCCACGGGCCTGAACCAGGTGGGGAACTTGACGGTCTGCGTGGCGCCGCCCGGGGTGCCCGGCCGCTGGCGCTCCTCCAGGCGAGCGGGTTGGGCGGCCACCTTCGAGAGGGGGACGAGCGCCTGCCCGGCCAAGGCCCCGCCGAAGGCAGGGCCGACCTTGGCGCCGTAGCCGATCACGCCCACGTGGAAGTAGTCGCGAACGCCGTCCTCCTTGGCGCACTTGATGGTGAGCTCGGAGAGCAGGCGGTTGACGGCGTCGGCCACGGCGTCGGCCTTGGCCATGGGCACGTCGCCGCCACCGATGCGCTCGCGCATCGACTCGCTCTGGTCGATCAGGAACAGGAAACAGGTCGGGTTGGCCCGGCTGATCTCGGCCGTGTAAGGCATCGGTGGGCTCCGTCTTCGGTCGGGTTACCGCACTGTGTATCGACCGATTGGGAGCCCGCCTTATGCGGGAGTTTGCCCAGGATTGGACGCTTTAGGGGTACTCCCTCACCACGTCGAGGTTGCGGAAGGTGGCCGGTCCCTCGCACAGCTTCATCATCTGCTCGGCGAAGGCGCTCGTCTCCGGTCGGTTCGAGTTCTCCATGGCCGCCTCGTAGGACGGGAACTCGACCATGTGCACGTAGGTGGTGCCGTCGCCGTCCCGGTCCCGGGTGGCGACGCTGCGCACGGCCGTCCCGACATTGGCCGCGTCGGACGTCCACCCGTCCATCAGGGCGGCGATCTCGTCGGGCCGGGTGGTCCGGTACTCGATGATCTGGATGAAGGCCATGAACTTCCCCTTTGCTGGCGGCTACGTCTCGGCAGTCTGGCGCGTGTGCGAGCATCTCGCGCTGTGAACACCCTTCGGCGACCCCGTTTTGTCCTGTTGGCCGCAATGCTCCTGGCCGCCCTTTCCCCGTTGGTCCCCGTCAGGGCCGATGGCGGCACCGGCGACAAGACCGTGCTCGCCTTCGGCGACGCCGGTTTCCGCGGGTCCACCGACGGGCAGGCGCTGGCCGCGCCCTTGGTGGCCATGGCGGGCACGGCCGACGGCGGCGGGTACTGGTTGGCGGCGGCCGACGGGGGCATCTTCAACTTCGGCAACGCCGGGTTCTTCGGCTCGATCGGGGGGAGCCGCCTGGCCCAGCCCATCGTCGGCATCACCTCCGCACCGGCGGGTAACGGGTACTGGCTGGTGGCCTCGGATGGCGGTGTGTTCTCCTTCGGTGCATCCCGGTTCCACGGCTCGACGGGGGGGACGCCGCTCAACCGTCCCGTGGTGGGTATGGCGGCCACGCCCACGGGCAACGGGTACTGGCTGGTGGCGTCCGACGGCGGCATCTTCTCCTACGGCGACGCCGGGTTCTTCGGGTCGATGGGCGGCACGACGCTGAACCGGCCCATCGTGGGCATGGCGGCCACGCCCGATGGGCTGGGCTACTGGCTGGTTGCGTCGGACGGCGGCATCTTCTCGTTCGGCACGGCCCGCTTCTTCGGCTCCACCGGCGGCACCACGTTGCGCCAGCCGGTGGTGAGCATGGCCGTGACGCCCACGGGCAGCGGCTACTGGCTCGCGGCGGCCGACGGCGGCGTGTTCTCCTACGGCGACGCCGCCTTCCGCGGCTCGGGCGTGGGCCAGATCGCCCTGGGCAAGCAGGTGCTGGGCATCGCTTCGTCCA
>DASRGI010000008.1:0-35447 GCA_035651095.1 Acidimicrobiales bacterium
CCGCCGGCACCGCTCCCATCCCCCTCCCCGTGCCGTGCACGCCTTGACCCGAGGTTGGAACCGATGAACACCTGGCGTCGCCTCATCCGCTGGCTGGACAGCATCTCCAAGGTGGAGGTGGCGTCGCTGTCCGTCGCCCTCACGCTGCTCGTCGCCGCCACCATCGCCTACCCCCTGCGGGCCCAACGGACGCTCAACGACTCGGGCACCACCGGCGTGGCCGCCGGACCGGACGGTTCGACCGACGGTACGGCGGTCGACGGCTCCGGCGGGACGGGGGCGGGCGGCGGCCTCAACCCCGACGGCACCCCCGTCGCCGGAAACGGCGGGACGGGCGCGGCCGGCGGCCCGGGCGGCCCGGGCTCGGGCCCCGGCGGCACGCCGACCTCGGCCGTGCCAGGGACCCCTGGCGGTGGCTCCGCCCCCCTGCGGGCCACCGACCAGGGCGTGGACGCCCAGCAGGTGAAGGTCGGCTTCGTCATCAACAACCTGGGCGGCCTCCAGGCCTCGGGGTACGCCCAGGGGCTGCGCAGCGACGTGAAGCAGGTCATCCAGGCCTACGTCGACAAGATCAACAACACCGGCGGGCTGTCCGGGCGCAAGGTCCTTCCGGTGTTCGCCGAGCAGGATCCCCTCAACGCCAACAGCGTGCAGGCGGCGTGCGTCCAACTGGGCGAGCAGGACAAGGTCTTCGGCGTCGTCGACCCCCTGTCGACCGACCCCTGCTACGCGGTGAAGTACAAGCTGCCCCACACCACCGAGAACCTCACCCGCAAGCAGGCCCTGCTCGACCGGGCGCCCTACGAGGCGTCGACGTTCATCGACATCGACCGCAGCGACGTGGACTGGGTCCGGGAAGCGGCCTCGGCCGGGTTCTTCAAGACCGAGTACGACGGCCGGGCGCCGGTGTTCGGCCTCCTCGCCGACATGAGCACCGATCCCGGGCCCGGCCACGTGGAGCAGACGCTGAAGCCGGAGCTGGACAAGGCGGGCGTCAAGATCGCGGCGGAGTACCGCATCGACCCGAACCCGGCCAAGGGGGCCACGCAGATGGCCCAGGCCGTGCTGGCCATGAAGCAGGCCGGCGTCACCCGAATGTTCCTCTCGACCGGGTTCCTCCAGGTCGCCAACTTCTTGAACCAGGCCCAGTCGCAACAGTTCTTCCCCAAGTACTTCGCCTCCGACCTGGGCGCCCACACCCAGGACTTCCAGGCCCAGAACTTCAATCCCAACCAGTGGGACGGCACCCAAGGCGTGACCGCCACCCACAGCGGCCAGACCGCCGCGGGCAAGCCCATCAGCCCGCAGACCAAGGCCTGCTCCGACATCCTCGTGGCCGCCGGGGTACCGGGCGTCAAGGACGAGAGCGACCTCATCGCCATCACCTACTGCGACACGTTCTTCCTGCTGACGACCGCCGCCCGGGCCGTCGGCCCCAACCTCACGCGCAAGGCGTGGGGTCAGGCCCTCCAGAAGCTCGGCGCCTTCCCCTCTGCGTACTCCGAGCTGTCGATCTTCGGCCCGAACAAGTTCGACGGCGGCGACAAGATCGCTCGCGTCCAGTGGCACGCGTCGTGCCGATGCTGGCAACAGATCTCCGACTTCAAACCCGGGTTCGCGTGATGGCGCCTCTGCTGCGCCGGTCCGCGGCCCGTTCCCGACCGTGCGGTGCCCGAGCTGGGCGGTCCCGCAACGGCTGCGATGGCGGTACCCGCCGCGATGGACGGCTGGCCGCGGTCGCACGTGCATCCCCATTCCCAGCCGGTGCCGCGCGCACCAGGAGGTCCACCCGATGAAGTTGTGGCGCCCGTCGAAGCTGAAGTTGGTGTCGCTGTTGCTCGCCGCTGCCCTGATCATCACCGGCGTGGTCGTGTACCAGGCCCGCTCGAACGACAACCACCCCACCACCGTCGCCACCGCAGCCACGGACCAGGGCGTCACCGCCAAGGACGTCAAGATCGGTTTCGTCATCAACAACCTGAGCGCCATCCAGAAGGCGGGCTTCGCACCGGCCATGCGCACCGACGTGCCCCAGGTCATCCAGGCGTACGTCGCCGCCGTGAACAAGAAGGGCGGCATCTCCGGCCGCACGGTGACGCCGGTCATCGTCCAGCAGGACCCGACCAACCCCGCCACCGGACAGGCCGCCTGCGTGCAGCTGGGTGAGCAGGACAAGGTCTTCGGCGTGGTCGACCCGCTCTCGGCCGACCCTTGCTACGCGGTGAAGTACAAGCTGCCGCACACCACCGAGAACCTCACCCGAAAGCAGGCGTTGCTCGCCCGGGCCCCCTACGAGGCGTCGACCTACATCAACATCGACCGCAGCGACGTCGACTGGGTGCACGAGGCCAGCGCCGCCGGCTTCTTCAAGGACAGCTACGACGGGCGCCCCGCCGTGTTCGGGCTCCTCGCCCACGTCAACACGGACCCCACGCCGGGCCACGTGGAACAGACGCTGAAGCCCGAGCTGGAGAAGGCGGGCGTCAAGATCGCGGCCGAGTACCGCATCGAGCCCAACCCGGCCAAGGCCGCCACCCAGATGGCCCAGGCCGTGCTGGCCATGAAGCAGGCGGGCGTGACCCGCATGTTCCTGTCCGTCGGGTTCATCGACGTGGCCAACTTCTTGAACCAGGCCGAGTCCCAGAGCTTCCGGCCCAGGTACTTCGCGTCCGACGTGGGCAGCCACACCCAGGACTTCCAGGCCAAGGGCTTCAACCCCAAGCAGTGGGACGGCACCGAGGGCGTGACGTCGACCTTCAGCGGCGCCAGCGCCGCGGGCAAGCCCATGAACGCCCAGACCAAGATGTGCTCGGACATCCTCGTGGCGGCCGGGCTCCCGGGCATCAAGAACGAGAGTGACCTGGCGGCCATCACCTACTGCGACACGTTCTTCCTCATGGTGGCGGCGGCCAAGGCCGCGGGCCCGAACCTCACGCGACCGGCGTGGGGCGCCGCCCTGCAGCGTCTCGGCCAGTTCCCGTCGGCGTACACCGCCCAGTCGAAGTTCGCACCGGGCAAGTTCGACGGCGGCGACAAGGTCGCGCGCATCCAATGGAAGGCGTCGTGCCTGTGCTGGACACAGATGTCCGACTTCAAGGTGGGAGCGGCATAGTGGCGCGAGCGCTCCCGCTGTTCGAGTGGCGCGGCGTGGTCGAGGGCTTCTACGGCCCGCCGTGGGCTCACGAGGACCGCTGCTGGATGATCGAGTTCTTGGGCAGGCACGGGCACAACACCTACGTCTACGCGCCCAAGAGCGACCCCAAGCACCGGGACCAGTGGCGCGAGCCCTACGACACCGATGAGCGGGAGCGCTTCGCCGAGCTGGTGGCCACCGGGAGGGCCGCGGGCGTGACCATCGGCTTCGGCATCAGCCCCGGGCTCGACATGGCCTTCTCGTCGCCCGCCGACATGGACGCGCTGGTGGCCAAGGTGGAACCGCTGCTCGAGCTCGGCGTGGGCATGGTGTCCCTCCTGTTCGACGACATCCCCGTCGAGCAACGCAGCGCCGATCCGGCGGCCGACCAGGCCCAGGTGGCCAACGGCCTGCGGGTTCGCACGGGCGACGTGCCGTTCCTGTTGTGCCCCACCGACTACATCGGTACGCGAGCCACCGACTACCTGCGGCGCCTGGGCAAGGAGCTGGACCCGTCCATCCCCATCGGGTGGACGGGTCCCGAGGTCACCTCGCCCGTGATCACCGCGGCCGACGCCGCGACCATGGCGGCCGACGTGGGTCGGCCGCTCGTGCTGTTCGACAACTTCCCGGTGAACGACGGGCCCATGCGCCTCGATCTCAAGCTCGGGCCGTACCCCCGCCGGGACCCGGCCCTGGCCGACCACTGCTCGTCGTTCCTGCTGAACCCCTCGCTCCAGTGCCGGGCGTCGGCCATCGCCGTGGCCAGTGCCGGCGAGTGGTGCGCCGATCCCGACGGGTACGCGCCGGACGAGGCCCTCGACCGGGCCGTGGCCGAGGTGGCCCCGGGGGCGGCGTCGGGACCGGCCTTCAGCGCCATGGCCGAAGCCTTCCGCTGGTCGCACGTCGACCGCCGCCCCGCGCCGCGCCTCAGCGTCGCCATCGAGAACCTGTTCGACCGCTGGCCCACGGGCGACTGGTTTTCCGCCGCGACCGCGCTGGCGGATGCCCTGGACGTTCACGTGGCCGCCGCCGGTGTGCTGGAGCGGGAGCTGGAAGACCGCCGCCTGTGGGACGAGCTGCAGCCCTGGGCCGTCCAGCAGGCCACCGGCGCCACCGTCATGCGCGGTGTGCTCGGCATCTTGCTGGCCGCCCGGCCCGGCATCGAAGGGACGTGGACGGGAACGCGCTTCGACGGCCGGGTCGTCGTGCCCTGGGATCGCGGGATCGTCCGCCAGGCGGCCATCTGGCTGGAGCGGTGGCAGGACAGCTTCGGCGCCCACCTACGGGCCTATGGGGCCCGCGTGAGCCTGTCTCCCCTGGTGCACTACGGCGATGCCGGCCAACTGGTCGGGCCCGACCTCGTCTTCAACGAGCACGCCGTCGATGCCTTCGTCCTGCGGCTGATGGCGGCCGTGCGCGAGGTCCAGGAGTCGTGGCCCGGTGGCCTCGAAGCCGTGGCCGTCGAGGTGGACGGCACGCCGGTACCGCTCGACGGCGACGGCCGGTTCAGCGTCGTCGTGGACGGTCAGGCGGACGTGGTCGTGCGATGGGGCGGGTGGGACACCCACCGGGCGTTGTCGGGGGGCGAGGAGGTGGCGGCGTGGTGAAGAGTGCCACCGACGACGAGCCCCGCCTGTCAGCGCTGACCACGCGGCTCATCGACGCCGATGCCGATGCAGAGGCGAGCGCCCCCCTGCGCCCGGGGGGACGCACCCCCCAGGCGGAAGCGGATGCGGCGGGTGAAGCGGCCGCGTCTCCCCCGCCCCCTTCACCCCCAATGCCCCTGCGCACGGTCGTCGCCGTCGGTGGCCTGGCCCCGGTGGCGGTCATGGCCGTGCTGAACATGGTCGACCTGTTCGAGCGGGCCGCCTTCTCCGTGCTGTCGCCCGACATCCAGCGCAGCTTCGGGCTGAGCAAGTCCGCTCTGGGCGCCATGGCCGGCCTGGGCGGCCTGGTCATCGTGGCCGCCGGCATCCCCATCGCCATGCTGGCCGACCGCCATCCCCGGCGGCGCACGCTCATCGCCGGAGCGGCGGCCGCCGTGTGGGCGTGCTTCTCGCTGACCACCGGCCTGGCCACCCAGCTCTGGCAACTGCTCGGCGCCCGCAGCCTCACCGGCGTGGGCCAGGCGTCGGTCGAACCCGTGCACGGCAGCCTGCTCTCCGACTTCTACCCGGTGGAAGGCCGCACGCGGGTGCTCTCCATCCACACGTGGGGCGCCATCGTCGGCATGACCGCCGGCCCCGTGACGGCCGGCGCCATCGCCAAGCTGGCCGGCGGCCCCAACGGTTGGCGCGCCGTGTTCATGGTGACGGCGGCCATGACCGTCATCCCCGCGCTCTGGATCCTTCGCATCAAGAGCCCGATCTCGGGGCAGGCCGAACGCAGACGGGTACTGGGCGCGGCCGCGGCCGGGGCGGACAACGGCGAGGGCGGCCCGCCGCGCGTCGCCTTCTCCACCGCCGTGCAGCGCCTGATCCGCATCAAGACCGTGTACGCCCTGCTCGTCGCCTTCGGCGTGTACGGCTTCACGGCCGTCAGCGCGCCCGTACTGCTCAACCTCTGGTTCGACCACCGCTGGCACATGGACCAGTTCCAACGCGGGCTGGTGGCGTCGTTGATCGCGGCGGTCGGGCTGGTGGCCATCCCCGCCGGCGGCGTGATCGGCGACCGGCTGGCCCACCGCCACCCCGGCTGGCCCCTCGTGTTGCTCGGGCTGGCCGCGGCCACCCACAGCATCCTCTTCACCACCGCCCTCTACCTCCCGTCGATCGGACTGGTGGTAGCGCTCATCGCCTTGTCCCAGCTGCCCATCCTGCTCGTGGTGGTGTCGGCCCGGACCGTGCTGTCGCGGGTGGCGCCGCCCGAGCTCCGTTCGTTGGCGTTCACCCTGATCCCCCTGGCCACACTGCTCATCGGCGGGCTCCTGGGCGGTGCCGTGCTGGGCGCGGTGGCCGACCAGGCGGGCGAGCGCTTCGCCCTCACCCTTCTCCTTCCCATCGGCGTGGCCGCGGGCATCCTCATGATCCGCGGTGCCCGCTTCACAGACGAGGACATCGCCGCCGTCGACGAGGAGATCCTCGAGGAGGCGCAGGAGAAGGCGCGACTTCGATCGGGCGGCACGCCCCAGCTGTTGCAGGTCCGCAACCTGGACTTCGCCTACGGCCAGGTGCAGATCCTGTTCGACGTGAACGTCGACATCAACGAGGGCGAGATCCTCGCCCTGCTCGGCACCAACGGCGCCGGCAAGTCGACCCTGCTCTCGCTGATCTCCGGGCTCAGCCACCCCACGCGCGGGATCATCCGCTACCGCGGCGCCAACATCACCTTCCTCGAGACGGAACGCATCGTGCGCCTGGGCATCGAGCAGGTACCTGGCGGCCGGGCCGTCTTCCCCGGCCTGACCGTGCGCGAGAACCTCCTGGTGGCCACCCGCACCGAGGGCCGCAAGGGGACGCCGGTCACGGACCTGTGGGAGGAGCCCCTCTCGTTCTTCCCGAGCCTGGTGGGACGCATGAACCAACCGGCGGGCAGCCTGTCCGGCGGCGAGCAGCAGATGCTGGCCCTGGCCAAGGCGTTCGTGAACCGGCCCCAACTCCTGCTCATCGATGAGCTGTCGCTGGGCCTGGCTCCCGCAGTCGTGGGTTCGCTCATGAACGTGATCCGCCAGATGAACGCGGCCGGCACCACGATCCTGATCGTCGAGCAGTCGGTCAACGTGGCCCTTTCCATCGCCGACCGCGCCATCTTCATGGAGAAGGGCCAGGTTCGGTTCGAAGGGGCGGCCGAAGACCTTCGGGGCCGGCGAGACCTGTTGCGGTCGGTCTTCCTCGGCGGCGCCGTGAAGGGAGACGGGTGAAGCGGCACCCCACGTACGCGGAGTGGGAGGCCACCACCCGGCGCAAGCGGCGGGTCGCCCCCGTCCGGTCGCTGGCGCCGGTGGTCGGTGGCGCCGCCTACCCGGCGACGGGCACGCCACCTTGGGCCCGGAGCCAGCTCGCCGGGGCCTGGCTGTTGCGACTGCAGGACACCGGCTCGCTGGCGTGGCGCACGGCCGATGTGCCCGCCGACATCGGCGGCCGCAGCAACGAGGACACGGACGTGGTCGTCCTCTTCCGGCTCGGGTTCGGCAACGGGTCGCCCGTCCCCCAGCAGACCGGCGCCTTCCGCCTCTCGGTCAACGGCCGTCCCATCCTCTCCTTCACTGCCGTCAAGGACCGCCGCCGCTGGCGGGGCCATGGCGGTGAGCTGTTGTTCTCGCCCGACCTGGCGCGGGCCGCGTTCCGGCCGGGCGAAGGGCTGGCCCTCGACCAGCAGGCATGCCACGAAGCATGGGCGGCCGAGGGTTCAGCTCTGCTGCGCATCCGGCGGGACCTGGTCACACCCGGCCAGCCCGTGGAGCTGCGCATCGAAGCGGCGCCGCCCGTGCCGTCCGCCACGTGGGTGCGCGTCGGGATCCAGGCGTTCGACTACGAGGCCATGGCGTGCGACGACGCCCTCGACGTCCTCCTCGCCCCCGCCTTCCCACCCCAGGTCGGTGATCGCCTGGTGCTGTTCGGCGACCTCCACAACCACACCGGCGAGAGCGCCCTGCCCGGCGTGTCGTGCGGGCGAGGCACGCGGCGCCAGGCCCTGGCCTACGCGCGCGACATCGCCGGCCTCGACTTCTGCTGCCTCTCCGAACACGACTGGCAACTGGCCGACGGTGAGTGGGAAGCCCTCCAGGACCTGAACGACGAGTGGGACACGCCCGGCAGCTTCGTGACCATCCATGGGTACGAGTGGACGTCGTCCTCGTACGGCCACCGCAACGTGTACTTCCCCGAGCGGGGCGGTCCCTTCGTCCGGAGTGCGGACCATCGATCGGTGCCGGACTTCGAGCAGTACCTCGCCGAGGCCAACGCTCGGGGCGACGACGAGCGCACCCCCCGCGTGCTGTGGGACAGCCTCGATCGATGGGGCGGCCCCGCCATCACCATCCCGCATCACAGCTCGGCGGCCATGTTCCCGCTGTCGCTCGAGCAGTTCTTCCACGAGGGCTACGACCGGGTGGCCGAGATCTACTCGACGTGGGGCGACTCGCTCCACCACCACACCGACAGGAACGTCCATGCCCAGCGCGTCGAGGATCTCGAACTGGCGCGCTTCGTCGACGACTACCCCATCGGGTTCATCGCGTCGAGCGACAGCCACGACGGCCACCCGGGCAACGCCCAGGGCCACGACCATCGCCCCCACCTGTTCCACCACCACGGCAGCGGGCAGGTCGGTGTGCACGCCGCCGAGTTCACCCGGCAGGCGATCTTCGACGCCGTCCACGACCGCCGCTGCTTCGCCCTCACGGGCGGGTCGATGGTGCTCGACGTGTCGCTGAACGGCCATCCCATGGGTGCGAACGTGCCCGCCGACGCACTGCGGCAGGCACCGGTGCTGTCCGTGTCCGTCGACAGCGGCGCCCCGTGCCGCGAGATCGAGGTGTTCGACGGGCGCCGCCTCGTGCACGTCGAGGCCGCACGGGGCCCGGGGCCGGCCCGGTTCGAGTGGGAGGACACCGCCTTCCGGGGCGAGGGCACCTATTTCGTGCGGGTCACCAGAGAGGATGGCGAGGTGGCGTGGTCGAGTCCCATCCGGGTACGGGAGGCAAGCGCATGAGGTCGAGCGACCGCGTCCTGGTGTGCACCGCCCACCCCGACGACGAGATGCTGATCGCCGGCACCCTGCGCCGCCTGTGCCTCGCCGGTGTCGAGGTCACGCTGTTGTGCGCGACCCGCGGCGAGCTCGGCGCCATCCGGGACGCGGCCGTGGCCGACCGGGCGACCATCGACGAGGTGCGGGCCGGCGAGCTGGCAGCCAGCGCCGCGGTCATCGGCATCGCCCGGGTGCTCCAGTTCCACTACCCCGACAGCGAGGTGGAGCACTGGCGCGGCCTGCTCCTGGGCGACATCGCCGCGGCCATCTCCGAGATCGACCCCCATCTCGTCATCACCTTCGGACCCGACGGCGTCACCCGCCACGGCGATCACATCTCGGTGAGCCGGGCCACGACCGACGCCGTGCTGGCGTCGACGGCGGCCACGGGGACGGCGCGCCACCTCGTCTACCTCGGCCTCCCCCGGCCCGTCGCCACCCGCCTGGTCGTGGACTTCCTCATGCCCGCCCACCAGGCCGCGGCCGAAGGCGTCACCGCCGAGACCGGTTACGAAAACGCCGACGAAGCCACTCGGCAGGAGTGGCTCACCCGGCTTGGTTGTCCCCCGGACGAGCTCGACCTGCGCGTCGACGTGTCCGACCAGCTCGAGGCCAAAGCCGCGGTGTTCCGCTGCCACGCCTCACAGCCCGGCTCCGAGCAAGCCGGCGGCCCGCTGTTCCGCTCGCTGTTCGCAGAGGAGTTCTTCCGCACGGTGATCCCACCGGGCGTCGTACCACCGCAACTGGAAACGTTCGTCACCCAAGTCGTCTCTACCTGACGGGAGCCACATGAGAAGAGGACGTACCCCTTTCATCGTCGCGGTCTGCGCGCTGGCCCTGACGGCCGGACTGGCCGTGGTCAGCGTGCCGGCCGGCGCCACCAACATCCTGCAAAACCCCAGCTTCGAAACGGCGTCGGGCAGTGTGCCCGCCAACTGGACCGAGGACGCGGCGACGGGCGTCACCTACACCTACCCGACCTCGGGCGGCTTCGACGGCAGCCGGTACGTCCACATCGCCAACACGTCGTCCTCGTCGGCCGCCCGCATCTGGCAGTCGGTGAGCGTGCAGCCCAACAGCATCTACACGCTGTCGCTCTACGTGCGCACCAGCGGCGGCAGCGGCTTCTACGGCTCGTATCTCACCGGCACGACGCGCGACACCGACATTCACAACCCGGGTGAAGGCAACACGTACACCCTGCCCACCACCACGGGCGGGAACTGGCAGCAGATCACCCGCACGTTGACCACCGGCTCGGAGACGACCACGCAGATCGAGGTCATCGTCGGGGCCACCGCAGGCTTCGACATCGACTTGGTCTCCCTGGACTGGACGGCCGCCCTTCCGGTCGACGCGCCCATCGTGCAGAACGGCAGCTTCGAGACGGCCGCGGGTTCCGCGCCCGCCAACTGGACGTTCGACCTGGGCTCGATGGGCACGTCCACCTACAAGACGGACGGCGGCTACGACGGCACCGACTACGTCCGCCTGGGCCTCGTCGGCAGCGGGCCGGCCCGGATGTACCAGAGCGTCCCGGTATCGCCGAGCACGACGTACACCATCAGCCTCCGGGCCCGCAGCACGGCCGCCACCGCCTGGTTCGGCGGCCCCGGCGCCACCTCCCCGACCACTCAGACGACGTTCGACACGACCAACTCGGCGTGGAAGCGCTATACGGCGTCGTTCACCACGAGCTCGACCCAGACGTCCTGGGAGTTCGACGTCGTCCTGAACGGCTCCACCACGCAGTTGGACATCGACATGGTGACCATCGCCCCGGCCGTGAACGTCGACTACAACACCAGCCTCGGCACCATCCCCAACTACAAGATGACGGCCACCAACGGGCGGTGGAACACCAGCTCGTCGTGGCAGACGGAGAAGGGCCTCGACACTCTGAAGCCCGAGTTCGACCAGATGCGCATGAACATCCCTGTCGCCCTCTGGTCGCAGTCGGAGGCGGGCACGTCCGACAACTGGGCGCCCGGCGACGAGCTGGCCGACGCCGTGGTCAACAAGCAGGGCGCCAAGATCCAGCCCCTCATCGTGGGCACCATGCCCAAGTGGCTGTCCACCCAGTCGACAAACCCCTACTACTTCGCCTACCCGCCCACCGACTACAGCAAGTGGGCCAACCTGGCCGTGCAGGAGGTCAGCCGCTACAACTCAGCGCCCTTCTCCTACAACATCAAGTACGTCGACATCTGGAACGAGCCCAATCTGAGCGGTAGCTGGAACGGCACGATGGAGGAGTTCTTCACCCTGTTCGGCACGGCGGCCAATGCCCTGTACACGTCGGACTCCACGCTCAAGCTGGGCGTGGGCATGGCACGGGTCGACCCCAAGTGGATGCAGGCGTTCCTCGACTACGTCAAGGCCAACAACGTGCCCCTCGGCTTCATCGGGTGGCACCGCTACGTCTCCGACCCCAACGTGTACGACCGGGATCTGGCCCTGCTCAAGCAGTACCTGGCCGACCGGGGCATGACCTCGGTGGAGATCGTGCTGGAGGAGATGAACTACGGCACCGCCGACGTGGCGGGCCAGATCCCCGGCTTCGAGGGCTCGGACAACTACATGGGCGCCGAGCAAGAGATCAGCGTGATGGACCACATGGCCACCCAGGGCGTGTCCAAAGTCATTCGCTACAAGGACAAGAGCCTGTGGGCTCCCCACCATGGCCTCGTCGGCGACCACGGCGTGCTCTTCTCTGACGACTCGCCCAAGAAGCAGTTCTTCATCCACAAGGCCTACAACATGTTCAACGAGGCCACGTCGCCCACCAACACCCGCATCTCGGCCAGTGGCTCGTACCGCGACCTGGACGTCCTGGCCGGGAAGAACACCACGACGGGATCGACGACCCTCATGTTCGTCAACAAGACGGACGACGTGATGACCACCGGCCTGAACCTCACCAACCTGCCCTACACGGGCGGGAGCTGGGTGGAGACGAGCTACCACGTCACGTGGAACTACGACTGGCAGGTGGACACGCCGGTGAGCCACAGCGCGTCCAGCTCGCTCAGCCGCACCCTCGACCTGCCGCCCCGCTCCACCACGGTGATCCGTCTGAAGAGCGGCTCGTCCTCCGAGACGGCCACCACCAGGAACATCGACATGATCGCCGACGCCCACAACGCCCGGTGGGAGACCGGTGACGGGCAGTTCCAGTGGGACAACCTGCGGGGCATGCCCGGGCTGACCAACCAGCTCAACAACGGCGGCTTCGAGAGCGGACTGTGGTCTGATCGGTCGACCAGCGGCATCACCCTGGACACGACAGCGGGCGAGGTCGACGCGGGCACCAACTCGGCCAAGTTCGTGGGCACCACGTCGCAACTGGCGATGGGCACGCCCTTGATGGCGGTGAGCCCGGCTTCCCACTACCAGCTCGAGGCACGGGTCAAGAGCACGTCAGTGTCGACCACCAACGGCTTCAGCATCGGGGTGCTGCAGTACAACTCATCCGGCGGCGTGATCGGGTGGGCGTCCAACGATGGCGGGGCCAAGCTCATCAGCACGGGCGGGACGGACGCGCAGTTCCGCAAGCTGACCGCCGATGTCGTCAACCTCGATCCGGCCACCGCCAACGTCAAGGTGTACCTGGTGATGGACGCTGGCGTGACGGGCACCGCCTTCGTCGACCAGGTGCGCTTCAGCACCTACAACTTCGAGCCCTTCGGTGACTTCGAGACGTGGCCAGACAGCACCAGCGACCCGCTCGGCCTGCTCGTCAAGACGGCGAACTGGTCACCGGACACGACCACGTACAAGAACGGTGACGCCTCGGCCAAGGTCACGTCCGGAACCACGGATCAGACCTTCCTCATGTCCAAGATCAACGTGTCGGCCACGAGCCAGTACTCGCTGTCGTCGTGGATCAGGACGCACGGTGTGACCACACTCGGCAATGTGGGCGTGTGGCTGCACCAGTACGACTCGGCCGGGGCGGAGATCGGAACGGCCGCCCAGAAGCTGACGGCCACGAGCGCGACGGTGGACACCTGGACCAAGTTCGCCATCACCCTCAATGACGGCGTCAACAACCTCAACTCGGCCACGACATCGGTCAAGTTGGAGTTGCGCATGCTGGCCAACGCGGGCGGCACTGCCTGGTTCGACGACACCATGCTGGTGGGCTCCATCGGCATCGCGTCCCGGCAGGGCAACGTGAAGATGGAGGACGGAACCACGTACACGCAGGTGCTGGCCGTGGGCACGCCGTGGAAGACCACGGCCGCCTCGGCTTCCGACTACGTGCGAGGCGCGTACCGGCGCATCGACGTGCCCGCCACGGGAACGGTGACGGTGTCGGCCACCGGCGGGTTCAAGAGCGGCTGGACGGGCCAGACGGGCACGTTCAGCATCAAGTGGCTGGACATGGAGACGGGCGCCAACGGCACCGTGGGCACGGCCGCCACCCACGCCTACACGGCGGGCGGCCCGCTGGTCTCGTTGTCAGGCACCATCCCCTCGACGGAGGCCGGCAAGCGAGTGGCCGTCTACCTCGAGCTGGACGCCACCTTGGGCCTCCAAGCCGACGAAGCGGCCTGGACCTCGGCGAGCATCACCTTCTCGTGATGCGACAGCTCAACGTGATGCGCAGCGTGCTGGTGACGACGGCGCTGGCGTTGGCATCGGTGGTGACGGCCGGGTCCCTTGTGACCCGGCCGGCCACCGGCGCCACCCGCCACGTCGACTTCGGCATCTTCCGCCCGCTGGGCCGGTCGGCCACGGCCAGCCTGCCGACCGAGGCGGTCGACATGCAGGCCGTCAGGAACCGGCAGGACGCGCTCGGCCACCACATCGACATCGTGCACTCCTACGGCCTGTTCGCCGTCCCTCCGAGCCTGGCCGACCTGGAGGTGGTGGCGGCCAACGGCTCCGACCCCATGCTCAGCGAGCTGACCTTCAACCCGACGCCGACGTACGCGTCGATTGCCGCGGGCGCCCTGGACGGGGCCGTGGCCGGGTGGGCCGGCGTGCTCAGCGCGTTCGCGGCTGTCCACCCGGACCGCAAGGTGCATCTGCGGCTCGACTTCGAGATGAACGGGCCGTACAACCGGTGGTCGCCCTGCCACAAGAACCCGGGCCAGCCCCAACTGGATAGCACGCCGGCCCAGTTCGTGGCCGCCTGGCGCCACCTCCACGACCGGTTCACCGCGCTGGCCACACCCGCCGCCGTCCAGGCCACCCGCTGGGTGTGGAGCATCGTCGACGTCAACCCGGCCAAGGACTCCGACCCCTGCCGACTCGACATCGCGTCGTTCTACCCGGGCGACGCCTACGTGGACGAGCTGGGCATGGACGTGTACGACGAGCTGGCCACGGACGGCTCCTTCCAAGCCACCGCCCAGCCGTCCTACGACGCCCTGGCGTCGCTGGCCGGCAGCAGCGGGACGTTGCCCATCACCATCAACGAGATGGCCACCGGTCACGCCTACGGGGCCACGGCCCCGCCCGAGCCCTACCGGGCCAACTGGATCGCCAGCATCGGTCCGGCGCTGGTCAACACCTTTCCCCGCATCTCGGCCATCGTATGGTTCGACGTGGTGAAGGAGCGGCTGTACGCCATCGACGGGTGCAACGACCCCAACCTGCCCACCACTGACTCCGTGCCGCCGCCGGGGGCGCTCACCGACCCCAACACACCCAAGCTGCCGCAGAACTGGCGCACGTGGGGCGGCCAGCCCTTCGGCTACGTCTGCCCCGGTCCCGACCAGGCGGCCGTGGCCGCCACCCAGCAACTGCTGGCCCAGCCACCCTTCAGCCCGTGAGCCAGGACCCGCGCCCGTTGGCGGTGCCCATGTCGGATGGGGTGTCCATCGCCGCCGACCACTACCCGGTGGCCGGCGGCGAGGCGGCGCCGGCGGTGCTGGCGTTCGTCCCCTACCGCAAGGAGTCGGCCGGGGTCCGGCTGTTCGCCGACGTGATCACGGGCGCAGGGTTCCACTTCCTCGTGGCCGACGTACGGGGTTTCGGCGGGTCCGACGCCCCGTACGAGGGCCTGCTGTCCGACCGCGAGATCCAAGACGGCGTGGAGACGATCGCGTGGGTGGCCGGGCAACCGTTCTGCGACGGGCAGTTGGCCATGGCCGGCGGTTCGTACTGGGGCGCCAACCAACTGCTGATCGCCGCCCGGCAGCCACCCGCGCTGCGGTGCATCGCCCCGTTCGTGGGGTTCGTGGACACGTACCGGGACATGACCCACCGGGGCGGCATCCCCTCGCACGCCTTGTGGGGCGCCATGACCTACCTCAAGTCGCAGCACCCGGCGACGGCTCGGCGGGGACTCGAGCAGTGGTACCTCGACCTGATGCTCGACCCCCTCGACAACGACGGGCACCGGGCCCGCTCGCCCGAGTCGGTGCTCGGCCGAGTGACGGTGCCCACGCTGTGTCTCGGCGGGTGGCACGACTACTTCCTTCGGGGCACCGTGCGCACGTACCTCGGGGTACGAGGGCCGAAGCGGTTGGTCGTGGGACCATGGGGCCACGGCGGGATCGGCCCCGACCACCAGCGCGAGCTGGTCGGATGGCTGGGCTGGTGGTTGGCGGGCCGGGGCGCCGACCCGACCGTTGGGGACGCCCGGGTGCAGCTGTACGACACGGGCGCTGATCGGTGGCGGTCCTTCGAGGATTGGCCGGCGGCCGCATCGCGGCGGTGGACGTCATGGCACCCGCAACCCGACGGGTCGCTGCCGCGGCTGGCGTCCAGCCAGCCCACGCCCGTGCGGGTAGTCACCCACCTGGACATGGTCCCACCCGCCCCCAACCCCAAGCCGCAGTACGTCCCGGACCCCACCGAGGCGGGGATGGGGTCGTGGGGCGAGGACGCCGTGTTCGTGAGCGAGCCGGTCGATCGGGCGGTGACCGTCGAAGGGCCGCTGGGCCTCATGGCCGTGGTGCGCGCCGGCGAGTGTGCCGACCTCGACATCCACGCCCGGGTGTCGGTCCGGCCCGCGGGCTCGGACCACGCCGTCCAACTGACCGAAGGGCGCTTGCGCGCCAGCCACCGGGCCATCGACACGGCCCGCAGCACGCTCACCCCGGACGGGTCGCCCGTGGTGCCCTGGCACCGCCACGACGCCGAGGACCTGCTGGCTGCCTGGCGGCCGGTGGAGCTGGCCGTGGAGATGAACCCGGTGTGCCACCAGCTGTCCCCCGGGGACCGCCTCGTGGTGGGCATCACCCTGGTCCGAGCCGACGAGGGTGCCGGCGTGGTCCCGGCCTCGCTGGAAGCGGGGACGCGGCTGCTCGTGCCCTTCGCGCCCGAGTGACGGCCGTCGGGATCGACGTGGGCGGCACCAAGTGCCTGGCCGTGCGCCTGGACGGCGAGGGGCAGGTGGTGGCCGAACACCGTGTGCCCACGCCCCGGGGAGACGGCGCCCTGGTCGACGCGCTGGTGTCCATGGTCGAGCAGTCGGGGGACGGCGACGTGGACGTGGTGGGCGTGGGCGTGCCCGGAGTCGTCGATCGGCACGGCGTGGTGCGTGATGCGCCCAACCTCGGCGCGTCGGCCGAGCTGCCCCTCCGCGAGCGGCTGGGCGCCCGCCTGGCGGGCACCGAGATCCACGTGGCCAACGACGGGACGTGCGCAGCATGGGCCGAGCACCAGCGGGGCGCGGCACGCGGGGTCGACGACCTCGTGCTCGTGACGGTGGGCACCGGCATCGGCGGCGGGATCATCGTCGACGGCCGGCCGCTGCGTGGCGCCCGGGGCTTCGCCGGCGAGATCGGCAGCATGGTCGTCGATCCCTACGGACCGGACTGCTCATGCGGCCGGCGCGGGTGCTGGGAGGCGCTGGCGTCGGGCACGGCCCTGGGCCGCATGGGCCGGGAGGCGGGCTTGGGCGACGGCGAGCAGGTTGCCCGAGCGTGCCGCGAGGGCGACGAGTCGGCCCGGGCCATCATGACCGTGTTGGGCTCGTGGTTGGCCGTGGGCATCGTCAACGTGGTCGAGCTCTTCGACCCCGAGCTGGTGATCCTGGGCGGGGGCGTGAGCGCGGCGGCCGACGTGGTGCTCGGCCCGGTGCGGTCGGCCTTCCACGACCTGGCATCGGGACGGCACCCGGGCCTGGGCATCGTGCCCGCCCAGTTGGGCGTGCGCGCCGGGGCCATAGGCGCCGCCCTCCTCGCGGTCGATAGCGTGTCGGCGTGCCCGATCAGGTGATCGTCGAGAAGGTGGTCGCGGCGCCGCCGGACGTGGTGTGGTCGCTCGTCTCCGACGTGACCCGCATGGCCGAGTGGTCGCCGGAGACGGCGTCGTGCGAGTGGCTGGGCGGGGCGACGGGCCCGGTCGTGGGCGCCCGCTTCCGGGGTCGCAACCAACACGGCGGCAAGCGGTGGTCCACGGTGTCGACCGTCACCGTCGCCGAGCCGGGCCAGGCCCTGGCGTTCGAGGTCAAGGCCGGGCCGCTGAAGGTCGCCCGCTGGGCCTACGACATCGAGCCCGTCGACGGCGGCTGCCGGGTGACGGAGACGTGGACCGACCAGCGGGGCCGGCTCGTGGCCGCCCTGGGCAAGCCCACCAGCGGCGTGGGCGACCGAGCCGCCCACAACCGAGCCACCATGACCGAGACGCTCGAGCGCCTGGCCGCCGCGGCCGAGGCCCCTACCGCCTGACCGCTACCGGCTCGCCCTGGTCCTCACCGTCGGGGGGATGAGGCGCGTCTCGCCCGGGGACGACGCCGATGCACAAGACCGGGGCGGGTGGCTGCCCGTACACGCAACGCGCCGTCAGGCTTTGCGTCCCTGCTTCGGCGCCCGCCGCCACGCCGACGCAGGTGCGCCCGTCGCCGAATGCGACCTGCCGCGACGGCCCGGTCCCGCCATGTCATCCGGGCTGCCGTCGCATCTCACTCTTGGTGCATCGGCAACCCCGCCGCCGCCCCACAGATGCGGAGGGCCTACCTCGTCATAGCGCACACGCACTAGTCGTGCTGGTCGAGCAGCCCTTCCGCCCTGGCGACCGCGGCCGCCTGCAGCTTCGAGTGAGCCCCCAGCTTGGTGAGGACGTTCTGCACGTGGTTGCGCACGGTGTTGGTGCTGAGGCCCAACTCGGCGGCGATGTCGTGGTTGGTCAGCCCGGTGGCCACCAGGTGCAGCACCTCCCGTTCACGCGTCGTCAGGTCGTCGCCCAACCTGCGGTAGGCCCGGTCCAGCCGCGGCAGCAGGCTCACCAGGGTTTCAGGGGCCAGGTAGGCCTGCCCGGCCTGGGCGATGCGCACGGCCCGCACCAGTTCCTTCACTGCCCGGTCCTTGGTCAGGAAGCCACAGCAGCCGGCCCTGATGGCGTCCGCCACCGTGTTGTTCTCGCCGCTCCCGGAGAGCATCAGCACCCGCGTCCCAGGACGGGCGGCGAGGATGTGCTTCGTCGTCACGATGCCGTCGGCGTCGGGCAGGCGGAAGTCGATGACGACGACGTCGGGGGCCAGTTCCTCGACCAGGCGCAACCCGGCGGCGGCCGATTCGGCCACGCCGACGACCTCGATGTCCTCTTCGTCCCGGAGGACGCGGGCCACGCTCTGGGCGAACATGTCATGGTCGTCGACCACGGCGACACGGATGGTCACGGCGCCTCCAGCACTTCTCGGATCGCGGCCAGCAGCACCGGCTCGGAGAACGGCTTCTGCACCAGGGACACACCCGGTTCGAGGGTGCCCTTGACCCCCAGCACGGCCTCGGCGTAGCCGGACATGAACAGCACGGCGATGCCCGGGCGCAACTCCTGCACTCCCTCGGCGAGCTCCTTGCCGAGCATGTGGGGCATGACCACGTCGGTCAGGAGAAGGTCGAGGGGGCCCGGATGGTCACGGACGATCTCGAGGGCCGCCGGGCCACCGGACGCGACCAGGACCTCGTAGACGTTGCGAGCGAGGATGCGCCGCGTCACCTCGCGCATGGCGTCCTCGTCCTCCACGATCAGTACCGTCTCGCCCCTCCCGGTGAGCACGACGGTGGCCGGATGAGCCTCTTCGGCCGGGGTCACATCCGTGACGGGGAACACGACGTTCACGCTCGTGCCCACGCCCTCCTCCGAGTAGATCTGAATGTGGCCACCCGCCTGGCTCACGATCCCGTACGCCGTCGCCAGGCCGAGGCCAGAGCCCTGGCCCTTCGACTTGGTGGTGAAGAAGGGTTCGAAGGCCCGGTCCCGGACCGCGGGCGGCATGCCCGTGCCCGTGTCGCCCACCCGCAGGCACACGTACTGCCCCGGGACCATGTCCGGCCGGCTCGCCACGTACGTCTCGTCGGCCACCAGGTTGGCCGTCTCGATCAGAAGCACACCGCCCCCGGGCATGGCGTCGCGCGCGTTGACCGCCAGGTTGATGAGCACCTGCTCGATCTGGCCGACGTCGGCCAACACGGGCCAGAGCCCGGGCGACGGCGAGGTGGCCAACTCGATGTGCTCGCCGAGCGACCGCTGCAGCAGCTGCTCGACCTCGCGGACGACGTCGTTGAGGTTCAACACCGTGGGGCGCACGACCTCCCGGCGGGCGAAGGCGAGCAGCTGGCGCGTCAGGGCGGTGGCCCGCATGGCCGCCAGCTCGATCTTCGTGACATCGTCCCGCACCGACTCCCAGCGACCGGCACTCTCACCGTGGCCGCCGCCCTCGGCCTCCGCCACCTCCTTGATGAAGCTGGCGTAGTTGACGATGACGGCGAGCAGGTTGTTGAAGTCGTGCGCCACTCCCCCGGCCAGCTGGCCCAGGCTCTCCAACCGGCGCGACTGCAGGCGCCGGCGCTCGGCTCGGGCCTCTCGCAGCTCCGTGACGTCGCGCACGGCGGCGGCCACGAGGATCCGACCGTCGGACTCCGTGGTCGACAGTGAGATCTCCGCCGGGAACTCACTCCCGTCCCGCCGGCGGCCGGCCAGCTCGATGCCCACCGCCATGAGGCGAGCGCCCATGGGGCGGGGCCGGGGATCCTCGAAGTAGGCGGCCCGATGGCCGGCGTGGACAGGCCGGAACCGCTCGGGCACCAAGACGTCGACCGACTGGCCCATCAGCTCGGCCCGGCTGTACCCGAAGAGGCGCTCGGCCTGGGCGTTGGCGAACAGGATGCGACCGTCCTCGTCCACCGCCAGGATGGCGTCGGGCGCGGCCTGGAGTAGGCCGTGGACCATGTCGTCTGTCCGCTCAGGCACCGGCCCCCACGATCGAGGATCCAGACGATCCCGCCGTGGACCACGGATCGGGGTAGCGCTGGCTGATCTCCATGGCCGCCTCCATCGATTCCAGGAACACGTCCACCACCTCGCCATCGAACTGGGTGCCCCGACCGTCCCGCAGCGCGTCGACGGCCTGGGCGATGGGGAGGGCGGGCTTGTAGACGCGCCGGCTCACCATGGCGTCGAACACGTCGGACACGGCGGCGATGCGACCCGCCTGCGGGATCTCCTCACCGGCCAGCCCGTACGGGTACCCGGTCCCGTCCCAACGCTCGTGGTGCGTCCGGGCCACGAGGGCGGCCAGCACCAGCAGGGCGCTGTCGGACTTGCCGAGGATCTCGGCGCCCCGTTCAGCATGCGCTTTGATGACCTCGAACTCAGCCACGCTGAGCTTGCCGGGCTTGAAGAGGATGCCGTCGGGCACGCTGACCTTGCCCACGTCGTGCATGGGCGCGGCCAGCCGCAACAGCTCGCACTGCTCTTCGTCCCACCCCATGCCCCGGGCGATCAGGGCCGCGTACCAGCTCATGCGTTGGACGTGGGCGCTGGTCTCCTCGTCGCGGTGCTCGATGGTGCGGGCCAGCGCGTGCACCGTCTCCTCGACCGACTGGCGCACCTGGCGGTCGGCCTCTTCCAGCCGGCCCATCGCCTCCCGCAGATCGGCCGTCCGCTGCTCGACCTGCTGCTCGAGCTGCTCAAGGTGCGCCCGGTTCTCCACCTCCAGCCGGCGACGGCGGGCCGCGTTGGCGGCGCTGATGCGCAGTTCGTTGGGCCGGAACGGCTTCACCAGGTACCCGTAGGCGCCACCGGCGAGGGCCAGATCGGCCACCTCGGGATCGTCCACGCCCGTCAACATCACGGCAGCCAGGTCCGCGTGCTCGTTCAGCATGCTGGTGACCAGCTCGACGCCCGACTCGCCCGGCATCATCACGTCCACGAAGGCCAGGGCAAACCGCTGCGAGGCCAGCTTGACACGGGCTTCGTGCGCGTCAGCGGCGTAGGAGCAGCGGTATCCCTCGCCCGTGAGGATGCGCCCCACGATGGTGCGAATCAACTCGTCGTCGTCGACGACCAGGACGTCTGCCAGGTCGTCCGCCGGAGCGCGCTGTGCGTCTTGCTCACCCGCGGATGACACAGACGCCTCCTTCCTGGGGGTAGTCGAATTGAACGGCACTCGATCACCCAGAAACGACTGTACGAATCGTTCCTACCAATTTGATCCGTGGTCCACCGCATTTCCGGTGCGTGACCAGCCGTCACAATTGGGTGCAATAACGGCTTTCAGGCGCTAAAGTCAACGATCCCGGCGTCGTGCGCATATCGCACCAATTCCGCCCGAGTACGCCGGCCCAATTTCTGCAAAATGCGCGCCCGATGAGTCTCAACCGTTCGCAGGCTCAGCCCCAACAGGTCGGCGACCTCGTTGTTCGTATGGCCCAGGGCAACGAGGCGCAGGACCTCTTCCTCCTTGGCCGACAGCCGGGTGTGGGGCAGGCCCCGCGAGGTCTCGGACGGGCCGTTCCAACGGGCCAGGGCCACCCCGAGCGACGGCTGGAGGTAGGTCTGACCACGGGCGACCGAGCGGATCCCGAGTATGAGGTCGTCGGGCGCCGCCGACTTGAGTAGGTACCCGTGGGCACCGGCGCCGATCACCTGCTGCACCTTGACGGGGTGGGCGACAAGGGTGAGGGCGAGCACGGCCGTGTCCGGGTGGTGCTCCCGAAGGGCCTTGACCACGTCGGCGCCCCGAGCGTCGGGCAGCTCCAGTTCGGTCACGATCACGTGCACGCCCGTCTCCACGCGCACCTTCTTGGCCTCGCACAGCGTCGCCGCCTGGGCCACGACTTCGAAATCGGGCTGTTGCTCGATCAGCAAACGCAGGCCCTCACGCATGATGGCCCGGTGGTCGACCAGGAGCAGCCGGACCTTCGACGCGCCCTTCTCCCCCCCCTGCGCCTCGCCGTCAATGCTCGTGCTTTCCGTCAGGGTCGTCTCCCGCCCGGTCGTTGTCATGGTGTCAAGCGACGGAGATTACGGAAATGGGGGCTTTGGGGAATCCGATAGATGCCGCAGTTGCAAGTGATGTTGTCCGCACGGACACGGTGGGAGACCCGCAACGAGCAGCGGGCGCCGGGGCGAGCAGTGCTCACTGTCGCATCCGCGCTCGTCACCCGGCGCCGCCGTCCCTGTTCCATGCGAGGGATTGTGGGGTGTGCCTTCATCCCTTCCACTGTCGCAAAAGGCACCCTGCGGGTCATCACCGAGACGAGCGAAACTCCCGCCCCCGTTCGGGGGTGATCCCGTGCCCGCACGGCCACCCGATCGGGTGAAGACGTCGCGCGGTGAGGTACCCCACCCGGACGCGTTGCTTCACAGACCTCCAGGGGCTGCAGGGGTCGAACCACTGCCATGCGGGTAGCACGGTACGGGTTCTTCCCCCATCTATGGAAACGCCTGACAGGTTTGTCGATCAACTCGACTCCCTCCATGCCATCTCCGTGGAGATCGCCGCCCTGCGCGACGTCCAGGAGATATACCGTCGCGCCCTCGACTTCTGCCTCCAGCTCACCAGTTCCGAGATGGGATTCGTCGACCTGTTGAACGACGATGGCTACGCCATGGACGTGGTTGCCATTGAGGGATTCCGGCCCGCAAGCCCGAGCTTCTACGAGCGGTTTCGGAGCATGCCCGTGCGCCCGAGTGTCTTCGGCGTGGTGATCACCGAGAACCGGCCGCATATCTCCAACGACGTGGCCCACGACCCCCTCAGCGTGGGCACGCCACCGGGCCACCCGGAGGTACGGACGTTCCTCGGCGTGCCCCTCCGGGTCGGGGACGAGGTCATCGGCATGCTCGGGGTGAGCAACAAACCCGGTGGGTACGGGGCCGACGACGAGCGCCTCCTGTCCACCTTCGCCAACCAGGTGGCGGTGGCCATCGACAACGCCCGCCTCTACCAGCGGCAACAGGAGATGATCGCCGGGCTCCAGCAGCTCCAGCGCCGGCTGGGAGTGGCCGAGCGCGACCAGCTCCTGGCCTTGGAGCGAGACCGCATCGCCGCCGCCTTCCACGACGACATCGAGCAACAGCTGTTCACCGCCGGGCTGCACCTGAACGCCCTCCTCGACCGCGACCCCGACGACGAGATCGCCGAGCGCCTGTCGGAGGTGCGGCGGATCATCGGGCAGACGGCCGAGGAGGTCCGGGAGGTCATCTTCGCCCTGGCTGTCGAGGGCCACGCCGGGGGCGACCTGACCAGTTCGGCCCGCGGGCTGCTGCACGACATCGCTCGGGCGGCCGGCCTGGAGACCGACCTGGTGGTGGCAGGGGCGCCGTCCCCGGCGGTGGGCGCCGTGCAGGGGGCGGTACGGGCGGTGATCAAGCAGGCCCTCACCAACGTGGTCAAGCACGCCCAGGCCCGCATGGTGCTGGTCAGCATCCGTTACGACCCCGACCGGCTGACCGTCGTCATCCAGGACGACGGCGTGGGCGCGCCGGACCTCGCCCTGCACGCTGGCCCGAGCAGCATGCACCTCGGCCTGCGCAACATGCGCCGCCAGATCGAGACATTGGGCGGCACCATCGATGTCGCCAACGGCGACGAGAGCGGCCTCACGGTCAGCGTGCACATCCCGCTGGCCATACGACCCACATGATCCGGATCGTGGTGGTGGACGACCACGAGATGGTCCGGGCCGGGCTGCGCGTCATGCTCGAGACCGAGCCCGACTTCGAGGTCGTGGGCGAGGCGGGATCGGCCGACCGCCTGCACGTGCTGGTCGAGCGGACCAAGCCCGACGTCGTGCTGCTCGACGCCCGGCTGCCCGGCGTGAGCGGCCCCGACGCCACCCGCCGCCTGGCCGAGAGCCATCCCGACGTGCGGGTCATCATCGTCACCACCTACTCGGACGATGAGCTGGTCGACGCGTCCATCGACGCCGGCGCCCGCGGGTTCGTCGTCAAGGACGTCGAGCGCTTCACGCTCAAGCAGAGCATCCGGGCCGTGTACCGGGGCGAGGCGGTCATCGACTCGTCGGTGGCGGGGCGGCTCCTGGAGCGCGTGCGCCGGGGCGGCGCCCAGGACGAGGGCCGCCCCGCCCTCAACCCGACCCAGCATCAGATCCTGCGCCTCATCAGCGAGGGCTTCTCCAACCGGGAGATCGCCGAGCGCGTGCACCTCAGCGAGAACACGGTGAAGTCCCACGTGCAGGAGATCTTCCGCAAGCTCGATGTGCGCAACCGGGTCGAGGCCGCCCTGCGAGCCGTGCAGGACGGCTGGGTCTGAGCGCGGCCAAACAGGTGGGGCTAGTGCTTGGCGGCCGTGGCCTTGCCGCCCTTGCGCCCGGCTGCCTTGTGCTGGGCGGTCGTCCCGCCCTGCTTGCTGTTGCCACCCGAGCCCGACGCCTTGCCGCCCCGGCTCGACGCGCCCGGCGAGTTGGCGATCTTGGCCGCCCGCTCCTTGGACATGCCCTTGTCCTTGAGGGCCTCGTACTGCTTCTCGTTCTTGACGTTGGCGCTCTTCGACGGCACCTCGCACCTCCTCGTGGTGGGTCGAGGAACCATTACCCACCGAGGCTCAGACCGACCCGTCCAACTGAGCCCGGGCGCCATCGATGGCCTGGCGCACCACGTCCTCCACGTGCTCGGGATCGACGCCGAGGGCATGGCCGATGTGCACGGACCAGATCTCCGAGCGCAGGTTGGTCTCGAAGTCGAGCTGGCTGCGGATGTCGGCCCGGGCCGCCTGGCGGTTCTGCGACACCATCACGAACGTGCTGAGGAAGATGGCCTCCAGGCTGACGATCATGGTGAGGAGCCCGAACGGGAACTTGTCGAACTCGACGGCGGCGCCGATGAGCCCGATGTTCACCAGGATCCAGAGGCCGAACCACACCATGTGGATGTAGACGAAGCGGAGCGACCCGGCGAACTCGGTGATGGCGTCGGCCATCCGGTCCTGGGCCCGGAGCACGGCCCGCAGGAGGGCGCGCTCGTTCTTGACGTGGTAGTGCTCGATCTTGAACAGGTTGCCGTCCTCGACACCGTCCGCCCGGTCGATGGCCCGGCAGGCCGGGCAGGTCAGGTTGCTGGACTGCGACATGCCCAAACGGTGGCACAACCGAGCCCGCGGGTGCGGTTTCCCCCTTACGAGGTCGGCAGCAGCCGGCGCGTGCCCGCGGCAGTGAAGACCAGCAGGGCGCTCGCCGCCGGCGAGATCGCGACCAGGGGGATGGCCAGGGCGCACGCCACGGTCAAGCCGATGCGGTGCTCCATGCGCGAAGCATGGACCGCCAGGTGGGCCAGGCCCACGGCCACCACGACGACGAGCAGCGACACACCGAACGCGAAGGGCACGAGACGTTCCATCGGCCCCGAGCCGGCAGACCTGAGCCGGCGGGCAGACCTGAGCCGGGGCGATCTGGGCCGCTGCGCCGGCGCAGTAGCCTGGCACGCCCGTGCCTACCCGACCCGACCTCCGCAACGTGGCCATCGTGGCCCACGTCGACCACGGCAAGACCACCCTCGTCGACGCCATGCTCTGGCAGTCCGGAGCCTTCCGCGCCAACCAGGAGGTGGCTGATCGGGTCATGGACTCCATGGATCTGGAGCGGGAGAAGGGCATCACCATCCTGGCCAAGAACACGGCCGTGCGGCACAGCGGCGTCAAGATCAACATCGTCGACACGCCTGGCCACGCCGACTTCGGTGGCGAGGTGGAGCGGGCGCTCACCATGGTCGACGGCGTGCTCCTCCTGGTCGACGCCAGCGAGGGTCCCCTCCCCCAGACCCGCTTCGTGCTGCGCAAGGCGCTGGAGCGGCGGCTGCCGGTGGTCGTCGTGGTGAACAAGGTCGACCGCCCCGATGCCCGCATCAAAGAGGTGCTCGACGAGGTCTACGAGCTGTTCATGGACCTCGACGCCGACGAGCACCAGATCGAGTTCCCCATCGTCTACTGCAACGCCCGGGCGGGCCGGGCCTCCCTCGACCCGGGCGACACGGGCACCGACCTGGAACCCCTGTTCGCCACACTATTCGCGCACGTGCCCGCGCCCACGTACGAGGAAGGCCACCCGCTGCAAGCGCTGGTCACCAACCTCGACGCCTCGCCTTACGTCGGCCGCCTGGCCCTGTGCCGGGTGCACCACGGCACCATCCGCAAGGGCCAGCAGGTGGCATGGTGCCGGCGGGACGGTACCGTCGAGCGGGTGAAGGTGAGTGAGCTGTACGTCACCGAGAACCTCGACCGGGTGGACGCCGAAGAGGCGGGCCCGGGCGAGATCATCGCCATCGCCGGCCTGGCCGACGTCACCATCGGCGAGACCCTGGCCGACCCCGAGGACCCCCGGCCCCTGCCCGTCATCACCGTGGACGAGCCCAGCCTGTCCATGACCCTCGGCATCAACACCTCGCCCCTGTCCGGGCAAGAGGGTTCGAAGGTCACGGCCCGGCTGATCAAGGCCCGGCTGGAAGCCGAGTTGGTGGGCAACGTGTCGCTGCGGGTCGACACCACCGAGCGGCCCGACACCTGGGAGGTCCAGGGCCGAGGCGAACTGCAGCTCGCCGTGCTGGTCGAGATCCTGCGCCGGGAGGGTTTCGAGCTCACCGTGGGCAAGCCCCAGGTGCTCACCCGGTTGGTCGACGGCAAGGTCCACGAGCCGGTGGAGCGGGTGTCGGTCGACGTGCCCGAGGACTTCCTGGGCGTGGTCACCCAGTTGCTGGCCCTGCGCAAGGGGCGCATGGAGCACATGGTCAACCACGGCACCGGGTGGGTGCGCATGGAGTACCTGGTGCCGTCCCGTGGCCTCATCGGGTTCCGCACCGAGTTCCTCACCGAGACGCGAGGCACGGGCGTGCTCCACCACGTGTTCGACCGCTTCGAGCCGTGGCACGGCGAGTTGCGCACCCGGCCCACGGGCTCGCTGGTGGCGGACCGCCGGGGCCCCACCACGCAGTACGCGCTGATGAACCTCCAGGAGCGGGGCTCGATGTTCGTGGGCCCGGGCGTGGAGGTCTACGAGGGGATGATCGTGGGCGAGAACGCCCGGTCCGAGGACATGGACGTGAACCCCACCAAGGAGAAGAAGCTCACCAACATCCGTTCGTCCACGGCCGAGGAGCTGGTGCGGCTCATCCCCCACAAGCAGCTCTCGCTGGAGCAAGCCCTGGAGTTCATCCGGGAGGACGAGTGCGTGGAGGTCACGCCCCTGTCGGTGCGCCTGCGCAAGGTCGTGCTCGACCAGCAGGAGCGGGGCCGCAAGACCGCCCAGGCCAAGCGGGCCCGCCTCCAGGAAGCCGTCGACTAGCAGCCGGCCGGACCATCCGACGAAAGCGCGTCACCCCCTGAAGCGCTCCTGTCGACCGATGGCTACGAGGGTCCGGTGTTGTAGACCTCGAAGGGCGTGATCAGGGGCTGGGGCAGGGTGCCCACCTTCTCCAGCGCGGGACCCAACCGTGACGCGAAGAAGGCGTCGAAGTCGGCCTGCGACTCCCAGATGTCGACCACGCACCACCCGTCACCCGTGTTGCCGGCGACGTGGCTGACGATGCCCTTGGGCCAGTCGTCGGTGCCACCCGTGGCGCCGGGCGAGCTCAGGCCCAGCACCCGCATCACGTCGTCGTATTCCTTCTCGCCGACGCCGTCGAACCGCAATAGCAAGCCGATCGTCATCAGGCCTCCTCGTAGAACTCGATGCGCGGGGCGCTGTCGACGCCCGCCCGTTTCATGGCATCGGCCAGGTCGGGGTTGTTGAAGAACGCCACCGCCTCGGCCATGGTCCCGAAGTCGTGGATGACAAGAACCTCGAGCGGGTCGTCCTTGTCCCGGTACACGGAATCGGCGAAGACGCCGCCTTCCTTCTGGAGCGGCGCCACGTCGTCATAGACACGACGCCACGCGTCGTAGTCCTGCACGTGGTGGCGTACGACGGTTCTCGCCATCAAGACCCCCTCACTCGTCAGGCCGCCTCCGGGCCGAGGGTACGCCCGCAGGCGCGCCCCGGCCAGGGGACGTTCAGGACGATTGGGCCCGCCGGCTAGGAAGCGACGCGGCGCTTGGGCGCAGGCCCGGTGAGGGTGGGGAGATCGGCCAGGCGGGGGTCGTTGGAGAAGACCTCGATGATCGGGTCGGTGAGGGCCAGGCGCTTCTGGATCTTCTCCACGTCCCGCTGCTGGTTCCACAGGAGGAAGGTGGCGACCACGCCCTCCCGGCCGGCCCGGGCCGTGCGGCCGGCCCGGTGCAGATAGGCCCGGTGGTCCTCGGGCGGGTCGAACTGCACGACCACGTCGACCTCGTCCACGTGGATGCCGCGGGCGGCGACGTCGGTGGCCACGAGGGCCTCGATCTTGCCCACGGTGAAGTCGCGCAGCGCCCGCTCCCTCGCGTTCTGGCGCAGGTCGCCGTGGATGGCAGCGGCCTGCACGCCCTCCCGCTGGAGCTGCTTCACCAACCGGTCGGCGCCCCGCTTGGTGCGCACGAAGAGGATGGTGCGGGCCGAGCCCCGGATGACGGCGGCCGCCACCTTGACCCGGTCCAGCTCGTGCACCTGGAGGAAGCGGTGGACCATGTCCTCGACCGTGTGGGTCTCGGGGGCCACGTCGTGGAACACCGGATCGGTGAGGTACCGGCGCACCAGGTGGTCGACCTGGTTGTCGAGGGTGGCCGAGAACAGCAGCATCTGGGGCTTGGCCGCGCCCAGGCGGGACAGCAGCCACTCGACCTGGGGCATGAAGCCCATGTCGGCCATGCGGTCGGCCTCGTCGATGACGACGGACTCCAGCCGGTCGAGGCGGACGGCCTTGCGCTCGATGAGGTCGATCAGGCGGCCGGGGGTGGCCACCACCACGTCGACGCCCTTCTGGGCGGTCTTCAGCTGGCGATCCATGGCCGCCCCGCCGTAGAAGGCGGCGACCTCCAGGCCAACGGCGTGGCCGAGGGGCTTGAGGACGGTGGCCACCTGCTGGGCCAGCTCCCGGGTGGGGACGAGGACCAGGCCTCGCAGCACCCGCTGGTCGGGGCGCTCCACTGACTGCTCGAGCAGGCGCTGGAGTACGGGGAGCCCGAAGGCGAGGGTCTTTCCCGAGCCGGTCTTGGCCTTGCCGCACACGTGGCGGCCGGCCAGGCCGTCCCTGATGGTGAGCTCCTGGATGGGAAAGGGCTCGAGGATGCCCTGGCGGTCGAGCACCGCGAGCATCGGCGCGCCTACGCCGAGGTCAGCAAACGTCACTCTTGTCGTTCCTTCTACTGGGTGGCCTGCCTCCAACTCCGCGACAGGCGAGGAACACAAGAGGTGGGCCGCGGGCTCGGCCGTTCCGAGCTCGACCCCACCAGGGTAGCGGGTCGAGTGCCCCAGACCGGGCATCCCCGGCACGACTCCCCAGCCGGCACGGCCGGGCACCTCGTTGTGCCCGGCCGTGGGGATCCGGTCGTTTACGGCATCGTCCCCTTCCAGTGGGTCTCGTGGTGCTGGAGACCCGCCTTGGGGTCGATGAAGTTGCACACCAGGTCGATGTGCGACGTGGCCCCGGCGCTGGCTGCGGCAGGGATGCGGAAGCCGACCTGGTTGCCGACCGCAGGCGCCACCGAGGGCAGCGGCGAGATCAGCGACTTGGTCGTCCCGTTGATGGTGATGGTGGCGTTGCACGGACCGGCCGCGGCAACGGCGCCGCGGCCACCTGCCACCGCGCCTGCCGGGTAGCGGGCAGGGTCAAGGCTGGTCAGGGCCACGGACAGGACGCCCCGGGCGAACCGGAACAGCGGCACGGCCGCCGGCGCACCGGGCATGGTCGGGTCCTCGTTGGCCCCGCCGATGGCGGTGAACGGGACGGCAGGGGTCATGAGGATGTTGAAAGCGCCCGCGCCACCGCCCGCGGCCACGGGAGGCACGGGAACGGGGACGACGACGCCGCCGCCGCCACCACCGCCACCTGCGGGCGGACGGCCTGCGGCCAGAACGGGCCCTGCTGCGCCGAGCGCCACTGCGCCCGCGGCCAGAGCCGCCAACATGCGACCACGAGGGGTCATCGGGGATACCTGCCTTTGGTTCGGGGGTGGGGGTGACCGCCCGATCCAAGAGTGCGGAGTGCCCCTTTCGAAAACCTTTGGCAGACGATGAGAGCCGTCTTCACCTTTCTCGTAACGCAGGCGAGCACATGGGCGGCGCCAGCGTTACGAGAAGCACGGGAGTGGGGGCGGTCAGCGCTTGGTGAAGCGGCGGAACCACCAGCCGGGGTCCCGGGCATGGGCGTGGAAGTGGTCCGGGATCTGGCGCATCACCCGGTCCACGGTGAACCCGCCCTCGCCGAAGCGCTCGGTGCCGGCCGCGTGCAGCCGGTCGAGCAGGTGGGCGAGCACGTCGTCGGGCGGCGCCACCGCGTGCTCCTTCCACACCACCATGGGCACGTCGCAGATCTCGCAGTCGGCCACCCAGCAGTGGTCGTCCTCGTGGTACCAGCGGGTGAGACGGGCCGCCTCACACAGCTCGCAGCCGCCGATGGTCACCGGCCGTCGAGGGCGGCCCGCAGCGCAGCCACCGCCGCGCCCACGTCCTCGGCCGACTGCCCGTCGAGCACCCGGCGCATGAGGGCGGACGCCACCACCACACCGTCGGCCTCGCGGGTCGCCTCCACCGCGTGCGCGGGCGTGGACACGCCGAACCCGAGCACCACCGGCTTGTCCGTGACCGCCTTCAGGCGCTTGGCGATCACGCCGGCCGACTCGGCCAGGCTCTGACGCTCGCCCGTGATGCCCATGAGGGATACGCCATAGACGAAGCCCTGCGTGCGGGCGCACAGCTGGACCAGCCGGCCCTCGGGCGTGACCGGCGAGGCCAGCAGCACGGTCTCGATGCCGGCGTCCTCGGCCGCATTGCTCCAGGCGTCCAACTCCTCCAACGGCACGTCGGGGATGATGGCGCCGGACACGCCCACCTCGGCCAGCGTGCGGGCGAAGCGGCGGTGCCCGGTGCGGAACACGACGTTGTAGTAGGTCATGACCACGAGGGGCACGCCCACCTCGAGGTCGGCCACCTCCCGCAGGATGCCGAGGGGGGTGGCCCCCGACCCCAGGGCCCGCTGGGACGCTTCCTGGATGGTGGGGCCGTCCATCACCGGGTCCGAGAAGGGAATGCCGATCTCGATGGCATCGGCCCCGTTGGCGGCCATGGCCCGCAGCACGTTCACCCAGCCCGGGCCCAGCCCGCCGGTGACGTACGGGATCAGCAGCTTGTGGCCGGCGTCGCGCCGCTCCCGCAGGTGCTGCTCCAGGAACCCGGCCGGTGCCCTACCCACCGAGCAGCTCCATCACCTGCTGGGCGTCCTTGTCGCCCCGGCCCGACATGGTGACCAGCACCGTCGACCCTGACGGCAGCTCGTCGGTGCCGGCGGCCCGCAGCACCCACGCCACCGCGTGGGCCGACTCCAGCGCGGGGATGATGCCCTCGGTGCGGGCCAGGACCTGGAGGGCCTCGAGCACTTCTTCGTCGCCCGCCTCGACGTACACGGCCCGCCCGGTGGCCGACAAGTAGGCGTGCTCCGGGCCCACGCCCGGGTAGTCGAGCCCGGCCGAGATGGAGTGGGCTTCGAGCACCTGACCGTGCTCGTCCTGCATGAGGAAGGACTTGGACCCGTGCACCACACCGGGCACGCCGTGGCCGATGGCCGCACCGCCGGCCGCCTCCACGCCCACCAACCGGGTCGCGGTGTCGGCGTAGCCGGCAAACGTGCCGGCGGCGTTGGACCCGCCGCCCACGCACGCGACCACGTAGTCGGGGTCGGCCCCGTCGAGCAGGGCCCGGCATTGCAGCAACGCCTCGTCGCCGATGATCCGCTGGAACTCGCGCACCATCCACGGGTACGGGTGCGGCCCCATCACCGAGCCCAGGCAGTAGTGGGTGGACTCGACGGAGGCGACCCAGTCGCGCAGGGCCTCGTTGATGGCGTCCTTCAAGGTGCGGCTGCCGGACGACACCGGCCGCACCTCGGCGCCGAGCAGCTTCATGCGGAACACGTTCAGGGCCTGGCGCTCGACGTCGACCTCGCCCATGTAGACCACGCACTCCAGCCCGAACATGGCCGCCGCCGTGGCCGTGGCCACGCCGTGCTGGCCGGCGCCCGTCTCCGCGATCACCCGCTGCTTGCCCATGCGCTTGGTGAGCAGGGCCTGGCCCACCACGTTGTTGATCTTGTGTGACCCCGTGTGGTTGAGGTCCTCGCGCTTGAGCAGCACGCGCACGCCCAACTGCTCGGACAGGCGCGTGCACTCGGTAACCGGGCTGGGCCGGCCGCCGTAGTCGCGCAGGATGCGCTCGTACTCCTCGTGGAACGCCGGGTCGGCCCACGCCGTGCGGAACGCCTCCTCGAGCTCCATGCACGCGGGCACCAGCGACTCGGGCATGAAGCGCCCGCCGAACTCACCGAAGCGGCCGTCCGCTCCCGGCGGTCCCATCGCCGGCTGGTCCGATTGGCCAACTGCGGTCAACGCTCCCACTCCTCTTCCCAGTCGTACGGGCCCGACTCGGCCCCTTCGTAGGCAGGCTGCTCGGCCGCCTTGGCCGCGGCCACGAACGCCCGCAGCTTGCGGGGGTCCTTGTGCCCGGGCGACGCCTCCACCCCCGTCACCACGTCGACCCCCCACGGGCGCACGCGGGCGATGGCCTCGGCCACGTTCTCGTCCGACAGCCCGCCCGCCAGCAGCAGGCGCACACCATCGGGCACGCCCTCGGCCAGGCGCCAGTCGAACACCTGGCCCGAGCCGGGGCTGGGCGCGTCGAGCAACACGACGTCGGCCTTGTAGCCGGCCGCGTTGCGGATGGCGGCGTCGCCCGCGGCGAAGGCCTTGATCACCATGGGGATGCGCCGGCGGATCCACTGCGTCTGCTCCTCGGACTCCCGCCCGTGCAGCTGGGCCCCCTTGAGCCCGGCCCCGTTCACGATCTCGACCACCCGCTCGGGCACCTCGTCGCGGAACACGCCGATGGTGACGATCTCAGGGGGCAGGCGGCGCACGATCTCCCGGGCCAGGGCCGGCGCGATCTGCCGCGTCGACGGGGCGAAGATGAAGCCCAGGGCATCAGCCCCCATGGCCACGGCGAGCAGGGCGTCCTCCTCGCTGGTGGTCCCACAGATCTTCACGAACACCGCAACTCCCTGAGGGTGGCCGCCGGATCGGACGACGTCACCAGCGTCTCGCCCACGAGCACGGCGTCGTAGCCGGCGTCGCGCAGGCGGCGGGCGTCGTCACCGTCGCGCACGCCCGACTCGGCCACCTTCACCACCGCGTCGGGCATGGCCGCGCCCATGCGGGCGGCCCGGGCGTGGTCGACCTCGAACGTCACCAGGTCGCGCTGGTTGACGCCCACGAGGGTGGCGCCCACGGCCAGGGCCCGGTCGAGCTCGGCTTCGTCGTGGACCTCCACCAGGGCGTCGAGCCCGAGGGCGACGGCCAGCTGGTGGAAGGCGGTCAGCTCGGCGTCGTCCAGGGCGGCGGCGATGAGGAGCACGGCGTCGGCGCCCATGGCCCGGGCGTCGATCACGTCGGCCTCGCACACGGTGAAGTCCTTGCGCAACACGGGAAGCCGGGTGGCGGCCCGGGCCGCGGCGAGGTCGCCGGGCGAGCCACCGAAGAACTCGACGTCGGTGAGCACCGACAGGCACGTCGCCCCGGCGGCCTCGTACTCCTTGGCCAGGAGGGCGGGATCGAGGTCGGGGTTGAGGTCGCCCTTGGACGGCGAGCGCCGCTTGACCTCGGCGATGACATGGAACCCCGGCTGCGCCAGCGCGGCGCGAAAGCCACGCGTGGTGGGAAAGGCCCGGCCCGATGCGGCGGCCTCGGCCCGATGGGCGGCAAGGATTCGGTCCAAGTAGGTGGAGATGGCCAAAGGTTACCGGCCGGGGTGTTCACACCTCCCTCACATATGGGCGCGACGCTGGTGGGCGTGGAGGCAGGGACCATCGTGGTCGTCGAGGACGATCCCCACATATCCGACCTGGTGGACATGTACCTCCGCCGGGAGGGCTTCCGCGTCCTCCAGGCCGAGGACGGCGAGAAGGGCTTCGAGGTCGTGGAGCGGGAGCGGCCTCGCATGGTGATCCTCGACGTGGGCCTGCCCGGCGCCGTCGACGGCCTGGAGCTGTGCCGGCGCATCCGCCAGTCGGCGGGCACGCTGCGGGCCATGCCCGTGCTGATGCTCACCGCCCGCGACGGCGAGATCGACCGGGTGCTCGGGCTGGAGCTGGGCGCCGACGACTACGTCACCAAGCCCTTCTCACCCCGCGAGCTGGTGGCCCGGGTGAAGGCCATCCTGCGCCGGGCCGACGGGCCGCCCGTCGAGGGGCCCGAGGTGCTGCGGGCCGGCGAGGTGGAGGTCGACACCGGCCGGCGGGAGGCGCGGGTCGACGGCACGGTGGTGACGCTGGCCGCCCGGGAGTTCGACCTCTTGCAGTACCTGGCCCAGAACCCCGGCCTCGTCCTCACCCGCCGCCAGTTGCTCGACAACGTGTGGGGTCCGGACTGGTACGGCGACGAGCGCACGGTCGACGTGCACGTCCGCCAGTTGCGCAAGAAGCTGGGCGACGCCCTGCCCCTCGCCACCGTGTGGGGCGTGGGCTACCGGTTGGCGTGATGCGCCGGCGCCTGGTCTTCGCCATCGTCGGCGTGGTGGCCGGCGCCCTGCTCGTGTCGGGCGTGGGCACGCTGGTGCTGTCCCGCCGGGCCGCCCACCAGCAGACGCGCACCGAGCTCACGCAGGAGGCGCGGGCCCTGGCCACCACCACCGACGCCCTCACCAGCGTGGTGCAGCTCGCTGCCCTGCGCCGGTCCATGCGGTTGGAGGGGGCGGCCGTCGTGCGCGTCGGGGCCAACGGGTGCCCGGTGGCGGCCGACCAGTTGCCGCCCGGGGTCACCCTCGGGCCGAGCGCGTGCACCGCCCTGGCCGCGGGCAACGGGGTGAGCGGCACCCGGGCCGACCTGGCGTGGGCCGCCGCGCCCATCGCCCGCCGGGACCGGCCGGTGGGCGCCGTCGTGCTGTCCCGCCGCATCGTCGGGTTCCGCCGGGGCGCCGGGTACCTCCTCATCTCCGGGGCGTTGGCCCTGGCCGCCGCGGTGGCCGTGGCCGAGTGGTTGAGCGGCCGCATCGCCCGCCCCTTGCGCGACGCCGAGTCGGCCACCCGCCGCATCGCCGCCGGGGACCTGGGCGCCACCGTGCCCGTGCCCGACCAGTCGTACCCGGAGCTGTCGTCGCTGGCCCACTCCATCAACTCCATGGCCGAGAGCCTGGGGCGGGCCAAGAACCTGGAGCGCCAGTTCCTGCTCTCGGTGTCCCACGACCTGCGCACCCCGCTCACGTCCATCCGGGGGTTCGCCGAAGCGCTCGCCGACGGGACCACGACCGACAGCCGGCGGGCGGCGGGCATCATCGCCGCCGAGGCCCGCCGCCTCGAGCGCCTGGTC
>DASRGI010000009.1:0-9425 GCA_035651095.1 Acidimicrobiales bacterium
GTCGTCGAGACGGACCTCGCGCACGCGCGCCGGCTGCAGGGCGGCCTGGATGAAGTCCACCGGGTCGTCCGAGAACGGCACGACGTCGATGCGCTCGCCGCGCAACTCGTTGGTGACCATGCGCACCCGCGAGCCCCGCGCCCCCACGCAGGCCCCCACGGGGTCGACGTTGGGGTCGTTCGACCACACGGCGATCTTGGTGCGGTGGCCTGGCTCCCGGGCGCAGGCCTTTATCTCCACCACGCTGCTGCCGATCTCCGGGACCTCGAGCTCGAACAGCCGCTTGATGAGGCCGGGGTGGGTGCGGGACACCACGATCTGGGGGCCCTTGGTGGTCTTGCGGACCTCGACGATGTACGCCTTCAGGCGGGCGCCGTGCTCGTAACGCTCGTAGGGCACCTGCTCGGCCTGGGGCAGCAGGGCCTCGACCTTGCCCAGGTCCAGCAGCGTGTACCGGTTGTCGGACTGCTGGATGATGCCGGTGACGATGTCGCCCTCGCGGCCCGCGTACTCCTCGTACTTCTGGTCCCGCTCCACCTCGCGGATGCGCTGGGTGATGACCTGCTTGGCCGTCTGGGCGGCGATGCGGCCGAAGTTGTCGGGCGTGTCGTCCCACTCCCGGATGACGTTGCCGTCCTCGTCGAGCTCCTGGGCGTAGACGCGGAAGTCCATCGAGTCGGGGTCGATGGTGACGACCGCCTCCTCGGCGGCGTTGGGCATGCGCTTGTAGGCGGCGACGAGCGCGTTGGCGATGGCGTCGAGCAGGGTCTCGACGGCGATCCCCTTCTCGCGCGCGACCAGCTGCAACGCCTCGAGGAACTCGAAGTTGTTCTTCTCGGGACTCATGATGCGGCCTTCTTCTCTGGCTTCTTCTTCGTTTGGCCGGGCTTTGCCTTCGGCCCCCCCCACTCGAACACGGTGCGGGCCCGTTCGACGTCGGCGTAAGCGATGTGCCGGCCGTCGACGGTGATGCCCAGTTCGTCCGCCCCGTCCAACCGGCCCTGGACCCGCCGGTCGCCTTCCGTGCCCGGCGTGGTCTTGACGTTGACGGTGCTGCCCACGAATCGCTGGAACTGCTCAGGCGTGCGCAGGGGCCGCTCGACGCCGGGACTGGAGACCTCGAGCGAGTACCGGCCCGGCAGCGGGTCGGCCTGGTCGAGGAGCTCCGAGATCTGCTGGCTGGCCTGGGCCACGGTGTCCAGGTCGATACCGCCGGGCTTGTCGATCGAGATGCGCACCAGGGAGGGCCCGGCCTCGACGTCGACCAGCTCCAGGCCTTGGGCGTCGAGGAGCGGTACCACCAGCTCCTGAACCCGGCCTGTCACGTCCACCTGGCACTCCTCCTCTCGGCGCTCGGTCCAACCCTGTGTCGGTCCAACCCTGTGTCAATCCAACCCAGTGCAAACAAAAACGTGGGCCAGCCGCCCACGCTCGGCCGGTCAGTATACCCGCGACCGCCCGATTTCAGTAGGCCCGGGCCACGTAGGCGACCAGCTCGGGCTCGGCCTCGGACAGCGGCAGGCTGCCGTCGGCCCGCTGGAGGCAGCGCACGGTGATGCCCGACCTGGCCAGCTCGGCCTCCCCCTCGGTGCCCACGGCTGACCAGGGCAGGCGGGCGAAGCCGGTGGCCGCCGCCTCCCGGGCCTCGTCGAGGGTGGCGACGTCGGCCGTGCGGGCCTGGCGGAGGGCGGCGGCTTCGTCCAGGAGGCCCTGCTGGACGGCGGCGAGCAGCTCGGTGACCTGCTTGGAGGCGGTGTCGGCGGGCACCGGGCGCTTCTCGCCCGTGTCCCGGCGCACGAGGGTGACGTTGCCCTCGGCCAGGTCCCGGGGGCCGACCTCCAGGCGAACAGGGACGCCCTTCAGCTCCCAGTCGATGGTGCGACGGCCGAACGACTGGTCGACCCGGTCGTCCAGCTGGACCCGGTGCCCCTGGGCCCGCAGGTCGGCGGCCAGGGCGGCAGCCCGCTCCCCCGCCCCGTTCTCGTCCCTGACCAGGAGGACGACCACCTGCACGGGCGCCACCGCCGGGGGCAGGCGCAGGCCGTCGTCGTCCCCGTGGGTCATGATCAGCCCGCCGATCATGCGAGTGCTCACGCCCCAGGACGTCTGCCAGACGTACTCCTGCTCGCCCGTGTCGGTGAGGTATTGGGTGCCGAAGACCTTGGCGAAGTTCTGGCCCAGCTCGTGGCTGGTGCCCATCTGCAACGCCTTGCCGTCCGCCATCATGGCCTCGCACGTCCACGTGTTGATGGCGCCGGCGAAGCGCTCCTTGGCCGTCTTGCGACCCACCAGCACGGGGATGGCGAGGACGTCGACCATGGTCTGTTCGTACACGTCCCGCAGGATCTGGATCGAGTAGTCGCGGGCGTTCTCCTCCGTGGCGTGGCAGGTGTGGCCCTCCTGCCAGAGGAACTCGCTGGTGCGCAGGAACAGGCGGGGCCGCAGTTCCCAGCGCACCACGTTGGCCCACTGGTTGAGGAGCAAGGGCAGGTCCCGGTAGCTCTGCACCCACTTGGCGAAGTACGAGTTGATGATGGTCTCGCTGGTGGGGCGCACGACCACGGGCTCCTCCAGCTTCTTGCCCCCGGCGTGGGTGACCACGGCCAGCTCCGGGCTGAAGCCCTCAACGTGCTCGGCCTCCCGCTTCAGGTAGTCCTCGGGGATGAAGAGAGGGAAGTAGGCGTTGTGGGCGCCCGCCTCCTTGATGCGGCGGTCGACGGCGGCCTGCACGTGCTCCCACATCTCGTAGGCCCACGGGCGGATGACCATGGTGCCCCGGACGGGCCCGTTCTCGGCCAGCTCGGCCTTGGCCACGACGTCTTGGTACCACTGGGGGAAGTCCGTGGCGCGGGGGGTGAGGATCGGCTGCTTGGCCATCGGCGGGAGGCTAGCGGCCGGTCTTCAGGCGTTCTGTTGCAACCGGACCGCGGTACTCGCGCGAGGTGGCGAAAGAGCGATTGCGGCGGGGGGCGGTGCGCCGGTCAGAAGTCGCTGTGGCAGAAGGGCTCGGGCTCGGTGCCCACGGGGGCGAAGAGGGCGTCGGCCCGGGCCAGGGCGCCGGGGCGCAGCTCGTGCGCCCGGCCGGCGGCGGCCAGGGTGGAGAGGCGCACGCCGCCCAGGTAGGCCGAGCCCAGGTCGTCCACGCCCAGGGCGATGTCGGCGTCCCGGCCAGTGATCCGGCGGGCGCCGCCTGCCGCCGACACCAGGTAGCACCCGTCGTTGGCCGGGCGGAACGGGTCGGTGACCTCGAGCACCACCTCGCCATCGGTCCCGTAGGCCCGGGCCGACAGGGCGGTGGGGATGTCGAGTAGGCGCACCCAGATGTGGTCGGTCACGGCGTCGACCCGCAGGCGCCGGGGCTCGGCCAGCCGGCGGCGGATGGGATCGCCGGGCGCGATGAGGGCGTGAACCGTCGCGACCAGGTCGACGTCGAACACGAAGCGCCAGAGCGCGGCCTCGACCTCCGGCGTCTCCCCCATCAGGTCGACGACGAGCAGCTCGCTGGCCGGCAGCTCGCTGTTCCACGCCTCCTTGATGCGGTAGGCGACGAAGCCGTCGGGCTCACCCGCGGCGGACTCGTGCAGGGCGAAGAAGAAGGCGGAATGGCCCTTGCGGCGCTCGGGCAGGTCGGCGAGCACCACGTGCCACCAGCCCGGTGGCCGGTTGACGTCGCCGGGCTGGCGCCGGCGGATGCGGTCGTGCACGGGCGGGAGGAGCTTGGCCGCGGCCTCGGCGTCGACCACCCGCATGCGGCCCCCCGCCTCGACCGGGCGGGTGAAGGACGAGTAGGCGGTGTCGATGGCGACCTCGGCGGCCGACGTGGCCCAGCCGTACCCGAAGCGCCCGTAGATCAGCGACTCCGATGCCAAGAGGATGGCCAGGGGCTCACCCCGGGCGGCGATGTCGTCCAATTGGTCGGCCATCATGCGAGTGAGCACCCCCCGGCGCCGGTGAGTGGACAGCACGCCCACCGCGGTCACGCCGGGGGCGGGGATGGTGGCCAGGCCGGGGAGGGTGAGCTCCATGGTCCAGGCGTCGGCCGTGCCCACGATGTCGCCGGCGTCGAAGGCGGCCACCGTGCGGTCCGGCTCGGCCGCCTCCCGCCAGGCGGCCAGGCCCTCGTCCGACAGGTGCTCGCCGAAGGCGCGGGCGACCCGGCGGGCGTACTGCGGGTACTCGTCCTCGACGACGGGCCGGATCTCGATGTCCATCCGACCAGTCTGGCCCCACCCCCCCACCGTTCTCGTTGCAATTACGAACGGAGGCCGTTCGTGGACGCAACGAGAACGGGTGGGGTTGGGCTCAGGCCGGGCCGGCCACCGATTTACGGATGAGCTCGACCCGCTCCTCCGAGTGGTTGGCGTCGGCGCCCTGCTCGTCGAGCAACGCCGCCCGGTCGGCGTCGGCTGCGGCCTTGGCCGCCACCAGGTCGGCCTTGGACAGGGCGGCGTCCACCCCGTTGGCCATGATGAACTCGGCCCACTCGACCAGCGCTTCCACCATCGACGTCTCCGGCACCACGGCCACGTTCTGTCCCTTGACGAACAGGTGGCCCTTCTTGCGGCCGGCGGCGATGCCCAGGTCGGCGTCGCGGGCCTCGCCCGGCCCGTTGACCACGCAACCCATGACCGCGACCTGCAACGGGATCTCCCGCTCGCCGAACGCCTCCATGGCCCGCTTGGCCACGTCGATCACGTCGATCTCGGCCCGGCCGCACGACGGGCAGGCGATGAGGTCGACCGTCTTGCGCTCCCGCAGGCCCATGGCCTCGAGCAGCTGGCGGCCGGCCCGCGCCTCCTCGACGGGGTCGGCGGTCAGGGAGTACCGGATGGTGTCGCCGATGCCCTCGGCCAGCAGGGTGGCGATGCCGGCGGTGGCCTTGATGAGCCCGGCCGGCGGCGGCCCCGCCTCGGTGACACCCACGTGCAGCGGGTGGTCCGTGTGCTCGGCCAGCAGCCGGTACGACTGGATCATCAGCGGGACGTTGGACGCCTTCACCGAGATCTTCACGTCCTCGAAGCCGACCTCGTCGAAGTAGGCCAGCTCCATCTGGGCCGACTCCAGCATGGCCTCGGGCGTGGCCCCGCCGTACTTGTCGTACAGCCGCTGGTCGAGCGACCCGGCGTTCACGCCGATGCGGATGGACACGCCCCGGTCCTTGGCCTCCCGGGCCACGGCCTTGATGTGCTCGGGGTTGCGGATGTTGCCGGGGTTGAGGCGCAGGCCGTGCACCCCCGCCTCCAGGGCGGCCAGGGCCATCCGGTACTGGTGGTGGATGTCGGCGATGATCGGCACGGGCGAGCGGGGCACGATGCGGGCCAGCCCCTCGGCCGCCTCGGCCTCGTTGCAGGTGCAGCGGACGATGTCGGCCCCCGCCCCGGCCAGCGCGTAGATCTGCTGGAGGGTGCCCTCGGCGTCGGCCGTCTTGGTGATGGTCATCGACTGGACGGTGACCGGCGCGCCCCCGCCCACGAGCACGTCGCCCACCCGGATCTGGCGGGTCCGGCGCCGGGCCGCGGCGGTGGCTTCGGGGCCCTGCATCAGCGGAGGTCGGGCATCAGCGGAGGTCGGGCATCAGCGGAAGTCGGGCATCAGCGGAAGGGGTTGGCGAGCGGTCGCACGATGTCGAGGTACAGCGACGTGAGGGCGATGAACACGAGCAGCAGTATGACCGGGTAGGCGGCGGCCATGACCTTGCGCCCGTCGACGTAGTACCGCTTGCCCTTGCGGGACCGGACGGCCTCGTAGATGGCGATGGCCACGTGGCCGCCGTCGAACGGGGGCAGCGGGATCATGTTGAAGATGCCGACGAACACGTTGATCAGCACCAGCAGCGTGAGCACGTCGCGGATGCCGGACTGGGCCGCCTGGCCCGCCACCTGGACGAAGCCCACGGGCGACAGGAAGCGGACCTCGCCACCCGAGCTGTTGCGGGGCGACGACCGGCCGGTGAGCTCGGACGCGTAGCTGCTCACGCCACTGGGCGAGAAGATGTGGCCGATGGCGCTCACCGTGTCGACGGCGAGCCGGCCCAGGCCGGTGGCCGCGTGGCCCGCACCGGACAGCGGGTCGTACCGCTTGACCGGGATCTTGGGGCCGATGCCGATGAAGCCGGTGGGCTGGTCGACGACGGGCTTGCCGTCCACCTTGATCTGTGAGAGGTCGACGGGCGTGGCCGTGAGGGTGAGGCGCTGGCCGTTGCGCACGACCTCGAAGTGGATGGGCTGTCCCGGGTGGGCCCGGATGTAGGTGGGCAGGTCGTCCCAGGTGTTCACCGGCCGGCCGTCCACCGACACGATGCGGTCGCCGGGCTTGAACCCGGCCTGCTGAGCCGGGCTGGACTGGCCGTTGTTCAGGGCGGTGATGGTGTTGACCACCGGCTGGGGATGGCTGTCGTCGGGCACGCCCACGAACGTGAAGAGGCTGAACAGCAGCAGGAAGGCGAGGATGAAGTGCACGGCCGACCCGGCCACGGCCACCCCGAGCCGTTGCCAGAAGCCCTTCTGCCGGTACGTGCGGGGCTCGTCCTCGGGGGCTACCTCCTCGAAGGAGGACATGCCGATGATCTTCACGTAGCCGCCGGCGGGAATGGCCTTGATGCCGTACTCCGTCTCGCCCTTGCGGATGGACCACAGCCGGGGCCCGAACCCGAGGAAGAACTCGGTGACCTTCATGCCCGCCACCTTGGCCATCACGAAGTGGCCGGCCTCGTGGAGCATGATCATGAGGATCAGGGCCAGGACGACCAGGACGGTCTTGGCCACGCCGGCCACGGTGGCGGCCACGAAGGCGCCCACGACGATCAGGAGCAGGCGAACGAGGGCCGAACGCTGCTCGGACGGGTCCATGACCGGGGCGGCCGGTGGGCGGGAGGGCGGCGGGGGCGCTTCGGCGGTCTGCGTCATGCTGCTTCGGATCTCCGTTCGACGGCGTGGCGAGCGCGGGCGCGGGCCCGAGCGTCCTCGGCGAGTACAACGTCGACGCTTTCCGCCTTCGTTCCCGGCCAATCGCCGAGCGACTCCTCGATGACCTCGCTGATGGCCAGCCAGCCGATGGCCCCGTCCAGAAAGGCGGCCACCGCCACCTCGTTGGCGGCGTTGAGCCAGGCCGGCGCCGTCTCCCCCAGGCGCCCGGCTTCGTAGGCGAGGTGCAGGCACGGGAATGCGGCTTTGTCCGGGGGCTCGAAGTCGAGCCGGGACAGCTGGGCCCAGTCGATGGCGCCGAAGGGCACGGGAAGGCGATCAGGCCAGCCCAGGGCGTACCCGATGGGCAGGCGCATGTCGGGCAGGGAGAGCTGGGCGACCACGGCACCGTCGGTGAACTCGACCATGGAGTGCACGATCGACTGCGGGTGCACGACCACCTCGATCTGGTCGTAACCCACGCCGAACAGCTCGTGGGCCTCGATGACCTCGAGACCCTTGTTCATGAGCGTGGACGAGTCGACCGTGATCTTCGGACCCATGGCCCACGTTGGATGCGCCAGGGCGTCCTCCACGGTGACGCCGGCCAGGTCGTCCCGGCTGCGGCCCCGGAACGGCCCCCCGCTGGCGGTCAGGAGGATGCGGGCCACCTCGGCGGGCGAGCGCCCGGCCCGCAGGCACTGGTGGACGGCGCAGTGCTCGGAGTCGACGGGCACGATCTCCGCCCCCGGCGTGTGGCGCACCCGCTGGACCACGGGCCCGGCGGCGATGAGCGACTCCTTGTTGGCCAGGGCCAGGCGGTGGCCCGCCTCCAGGGCGGCCAGGGTGACGGGCAGGCCGGCGAAGCCCACCACGCCGTTGAGGACGACGTCGGCCTCGGTGGCGATGGCGGCCAGGGCATCGGGGCCGGCCAGCACCTCGGTGCCGGGCGGGACCTGGGCCCGGAGGTCGCCGGCCAGGTCGGCGTCGGCGATGGCGACCGTCCGGGGCCGGAACTCGTGCGCCTGGGCGGCCAGGGCGTCCACCGACCGGGCCGCGCCCAGGGCCACCACCTGCCAGCGCTCCGGGTCGGTGCGCACCACGTCCAACGCCTGCGTGCCGATGGACCCGGTGGACCCGGCCAGGCTGATGCTGGTCATCCCAGCTTCAACAGCTTCACCAGGTAGTAGGTGGCGGGCAGGACGAACAGCAGGGCGTCGAAGCGGTCGAGCACGCCACCGTGGCCGGGGAGGATGCGACCCATGTCCTTGATGCCGACGTCCCGCTTGATCATGGACTCGGCCAGGTCGCCCAGGGGCGCCATGATGGCCACGACCACGCCCAGGGCCACGCCGTGCTTCATGCCCCAGAAGTGGGACAGCGCGCCGAAGATGGCGCCCACCACGATGGCGGTGAGGCAGCCGCCGAGCAGGCCCTCGACCGTCTTGTTGGGGCTGACCTCGGGCATGAGGGGCCGGCTGCCCATCTGGCTGCCGAAGAACAGCCCGCCCACGTCGTAGCCCACCGTGCACACGATGGCGCCGAACAGCGACACCACCCCGTGGCGGGCGGGCAGGGCCAGCAGCAGGGCGGCGAAGGACCCGAGGAACCCGACCCACATGAACCCGAACAACGTGGCGGCCACGTTGATGGTGGGCCTGGCCTTGACCACGTCGAACAGGTACCAGAGGAAGCTGAACACCACGGTGAGCGCCAGCACCAGGGGTACGGCCGTCTCGCCCTTGTTGTAGGCGGCCAGGAGGATGGACACCGTGGCCGTGAGGCCGAGCAGGGTGGCCGGACGGTACCCGGCCCGGCGCAGCACGTCGAACACCTCGCCGGCGGCGAAGACGATGACGAGCAGGGTGAGCACCATCGCGGTCAGGGGGCCGGCCTTGAAGGCGAGCATGCACAGCGCGCCCAGGGCCAGGCCGATGCCGACGGCCGTGCCCATGTCCCGGCCGCCGCCCACCCGGCCGCCGTTGCCCCCGCCGTTGCCGTAGTCGGGCGCGGGGCGGGTGCGGATGGACGTGGTGGTACTCACCGTGCGGGGCTCGGGGGCGGGCTCCGGCTCCGGTTCGGCGTAGGCCGGCTCGGGCTCGTCGAAGCTGAACAGGTCCGAGTGCTCGGTACGGTTGACGTCGAGGGCGCCCATGCGCACCTCGTCGTCGTCGAAGCTGTCGTCTTCGAAGTCGGCGTCCTCCCAGTCGGCCGCCGAGTCCCGCCAGCGGGGGCCGCGGTTGGCACCGGAGATCCCGGCCCAAGCGCCCAGGTCGTCGTCCTCGCCCTCCTCCCCCACCAGGATGCGGGGGACCTCACCGCTGGGCGGGTCGGTCCAGTGGGGCATCTCCACCTGGCGGGTGGGCGGGCCGCTGTCGTACTCGTCCGCGAGCGGCGGCCGGGGCACGGCCTCGGCCGGGTCGACCGACTCGGGCAGCGGGAACCGGTACCCGGGGCGCGGCCCTTCCGGGGGCGGCGGCACGTCGCCGAAGCGGGGCGCGTCGTCGGGGCGGCGGCCTTCGG
>DASRGI010000010.1:0-8511 GCA_035651095.1 Acidimicrobiales bacterium
AACGCAGCCTGCACGCTCGCGAAGAGGAGTCGCAGGAGCCCGACGTGTACGAGCGGGTCTACGACGCCGACCGGCCCGAGCTGTTCTTCAAGGCCCCTGCGTGGCGGGTGCTCGGCCCTGGCACCGAGGCCGGTGTGCGGGCCGACTCCACGTGGGACGTGCCCGAGCCCGAGGTCGTGCTCGTGCTCGATGCCGCCGGCCACATCTTCGGTTACACCGTCGGCGACGACGTGTCGTCCCGGTCCATCGAGGGCGAGAACCCCCTCTACCTTCCCCAGGCGAAGGTGTACGAAGGCTCGTGCGTCATCGGCCCGTGGATCACGCTGGCCGCCGACGTGCAACCACCGTTCGACGTGTCGCTCACCGTGCAACGGGCCGGGGCGGTGGCGTTCCAGGGCACGACGTCGACGGCCAAGATGCACCGGCCCTTCGAGGAGCTGGCGTCCTGGTTGGCGCGCGGCATGGCGTTCCCGGCCGGCGCGCTGCTCATGACGGGGACCGGCATCGTCCCCGACGACACGTTCACGCTCACGCCGGGCGACGAGGTCGAGATCGCCGTCGACCAGTTGGGCACGCTGCGCCACGGCGTCCGCACCGTGGGCTGACCCCCCACCGTTCTGTTGCAACTGACCGCCACGCACGGCGCTCGGTTGCAACAGAACGGCCTGGGGCGCGCTAGCTCTGGAAGACGACCCGGAAGTACGTCTCCGAGTACTGCAGCGCGAGCAACACGGCCCCGCGCGGCTCGGCGTCCTGACCCAGGGCCGACGTGGTGATCGCCACCCGCCGGGCCGCCTGCGGGAGCGCCAGCTCCTGCACCGTCTCTCGCAGCGAACCGATGAGCGGCTCGCCCGCCTCCGCCAGGCCGCCGCCGATCACCAGCAGCTCGGGGTTGAGCATGTTGACCAACCACGACGCGGCGATGCCGAGCTGGCGACCGGTGTTGGACAGGATCTGCAGCGCCAACTTGTCGCCCTCGGCGGCCGCTTGGGCGACGGCCTCGGCCGTGAGGTTCTTCCCGTTGCCGCCCGCCAGCGCCGACAGCGACGACTTGGCTCCGCCGGCCAGCGCCTTCTGGGCCGCGGCCACGATGGCGGGCCCGGTGGCGACCGTCTCGAGGCAGCCGATCTTGCCGCAATTGCAGCGCTCCGTGGCCCCCACCATGGTGCAGTGCCCGACCTCCCCGGCGATGCCGCCGGCCCCGTGGAACAGCCGGCCGTCGCTCACGATACCGGCGCCGATACCAGAGCCGACATAGAGCAGAACCATGTTGTTGCTGCCCTGCCCGGCGCCTTCCAGGTTCTCGGCAACGGCCGCCGCTTGTGCGGTGTTGTGAACGAAGACAGGGACTTTCAGGACGGCTTCCAACGGGGTTCGGATGTCCACGTCCTTCCACCCCAGGTTGGGGGCGAGCAGGCACACGCCGGCATCGAAATCGACCAGGCCAGGCACGCACACGCCCACGGCCGCCAGCCGCTTGGCGGGTACGCCCGCCTCCTTCAGCGCCGCCGTGATGTTGGTGGCGAGCTTGGACAACAGCTCGGCCGGCTTGCGCTTGGGGGTGGGCCACTGCATGCGCCCCACCTCGGTGCCCTGGGCATCGGCCACGACGACGGTGGTGCGGCGCACGCCGACGTGCACGCCCACCACGAACTGCGAACGGGCGTTGAACTCCAACAGGATGGGCGGCCGCCCGCCGCCCGTGGTGGGCTGGCCCATGCCGATCTCGCGGACCAAGCCCTCCTGCACGAGGTCGTCGACGATGGCCGACACCGTGGGCTTGGCCAGATCCGTGGCCTTGGCGATGGTGGCGCGCGATATCGGGCTCCGCTGCTTGATGAGATCGAGCACGAGCGACCGATTCAGCTCCCGCATCACGTTGTGATCTGCACCGGACGTCTTAGACCGGACTGGTGTCACGCTTCCTCCACGGCCGGAACGCCCACAACGGGGGGTCGCCTATACGGAATACGTCGGCACCAACCTATCTGCTGCGAGCAACGGCGCCAGGGACGGTGGTCTCCCTATGGACGCATGTGCACGTCGTCAACCAGGCTGGAAAAGGGTGGCGACAAGGTCTCGCTACCGGTATTCGATCACGGCCCCGTCCGGCGTCCCCGTCGTTTCGGCGTATGTCCCGCACAGACGGCGTCGCCGCGAACGCGAACACGTCCCGGCTCGCCCACGAAGCGCATGTCGGGGTCGTCGAACGCCGGACCAGGGAGTTTCAGCCCGCGTAGGCGGTGACCGGCGTTCCCGTCACACCGGGCCGGCACCGGTACAGCTTGCCGGCGTTGGGATCGTCGGTGTCCTGCGACGCGGTGGTGATGTAGAGATCGCCCAGGTCGTCGCCCGCGAACGCGCAGCACGTGACCTTCTGGGCCGGGATTTCGAGGACGCCGTCCAGCGCGCCCGACGGGCTGTAGCGGTGCACGGCCCCGCCGTTGAACAACGCGACCCAGAGGTAGCCCTCGGTGTCGATGCACATGCCGTCCGGCAAGCCGTCGCTCTCGGAGATCTTCACGACGGTGCGCCGGTCGGACAGCGTGGCCGCGGCGATGTCGAAGTCGAACGCCTCGACGCTCCCCGTCATGGTGTCGATGTAGTAGAGCGTGCTGTCGTCGGCCGACCACGCCAGCCCGTTCGAGATGGTCACGTCGCCGAACAGCTTGCGCACGTTGTGGTCGGCGTCCATCACGTAGAACGCACCGGCACCGGGCGTGAAGTCGTAGGCCATGGTGCCGGCGAAGAAGCGGCCCTGGCGATCGCACTTCCCGTCGTTCATGCGGGTGGTGGCGTTGTCGCTCTCGACGGATGCGAGCAGGTCGCCCCGGCCCCTCGCCCAGTCGTAGGCCACGAAGCCGTCCGGCGTGGCCAGCACCAAGCCGCCGGACTGGCGCAGCACCAGGCTCCCGACCTCCTGGCCCAGCGCCTGGGACTGGTCGTCACCGGTGGCTGGGTCGAAGCGGTGTAGCGCCTGGCCGGGGATGTCGAGCCACCACAAGACGCCCTCCCGCTCGTCCCACACCGGCCCCTCGCCCAGCACCGCGGGGATGTCGACCACAGCTTCGAGGCGTGCGTCCATGAGTTAGGACAATAGTCCTTCCTTACTCGTCTGGGAAGGGCCGGGGGCTAGGCTGGCCGCCATGCGGCGACTGGCGTGGGGGTTCGTTGTGCTGGCGATGACTGCGGTCGCGCTGGCCGGGTGCGGCAAGAACGACAGCAAGGAAGCAGCGGCGCGCACGGCGAAGTGCCCGGTGGCGCCCGCCGCCTTGGCCGGACCCTCGGGGCTGCCCAGCGGCTTTCCGGTGGCCGGCGGCACGGTGCTGACGGAAACCAAGGCGGCCGGCCCCTCCACGATCGTGAGTGGCTATGCCGAACGCTCCCTCACCGACGTCTACAACGCCAGCAAGCAGGCCCTGTCGTCAGCGCCCTATAGCGTGACCAAGAGTGAGCACGACGCCCACGACGCGGAGATCGCCTTCGCCGGACCGGGCACGACCGGGCAGGTCAAGCTGGGTGAGGCGTGCGAGGGCCGCACGTCGGTCACCATCACCGTCCGGCCTGCGTAGCCGCTCGGTCGGGCTGGTCCTGCTGGCGGGCGCGGCCATCCCCCTGCCCACCCCGGCCACACCGCTCACCCGCACCGACCCCCTGACGCTGCTCGGCCCGGGCCGACCGGGCGAGCTCCCCAGCCACGCGCCGGGGCCGGTGGCCGACGACGAAGTCGTCCACGTCGGGCTGGCGCCGGACGGGGCGGTGAAGTCGGTCACCGTCGACCAGCAGCTCTCGCTATCCGGCGTGGGCGACTTCGAGGTGCGCGTGCTCGGGCCGGTGACCGACGTCGTCGGCGCGGCCGGCGCGTCCCCGCAGCCCGGCCTGCGCCTGGGCACGGTCATCTGGCAGGGGTTCAGCCCGGGCGCCAAGGTGCTGCGCTCCACCATGACGCTCGACCCGGCCACCGAGCGAGACCGGTTGCCCGTGCGCGTCGGGCCCGGCCCCGTCCTGATGAACGCGGCCGCCGTGCCCGTCCAGCTCGCCCAGGGAACGCCCGACCCGGCGGCATTGCGCTCGCTGGTCGCGGCCGTTCGCGCCGCCCTCGCCGCCGGCCAGGCGCCCGTGCCCGGCGCCGGAGGCATCCCCGCGTCGCTCCCGTCGAGCGGGCCGGTCACCCTCGCCCGCCGCACCGTGTACGCGCCGCTGCGCGTCGTCGGGAGCGGCATCGACACCGTGCTCACCGATGCCACGCCCGTGCGCATCCCGGCCAACGCGTCGTTCACCGTCACCACCGCGCTGCCCGACCCGTCGGCCCTGCCCGCCGACGCCGGGCTGGAGGCGGTCGAGGTCGTGCTCGCGCAGGTCGCCCACCGGGACGACGTCGATGCCTACATGGGCGCCACCGTCCCCGGTTCGTCGACGACGCGCTACGAGTACGGCCCCGCGGCGGCGCCGGCGGCGGCGCCGAACGGGCCGGCCACCACGCCCGACCGGGCCCATCCCGGCACCATCGTGCTGTGCCTGCTGGTGGCGATGGCCCTGGCCGCCGAAGCTCGGGCCGTGTGGGTGCGCAGCTAGGTCTGGGGCACCGGCGGCAACGTGGCCGACAGCGGGTCGTCCTTCACCGGCGTCCACACCATGTCGCGAAACGTGGCGAAGAAGATGTCGTCGTCCACCACGCCTTCGTGGTTCTTCTCGTTGAAGCTGCGCTCGTCACCGTTGGCGCCGAGGATCTCGGCCTGGGACATGCCCTTCACCAGCTCGGCCGACGCCCGGGCCGCACCCGACCGGTGCATGGCGTCGGCCACCAGGTTGGCGAAGTCGTAGGCGTACATGGCCCAGTCGGGCGGGGCGATCACGGCCCGGCCCCCCGACGTGACACCCACCTTGTCGGGACCGAAGCGCTTCTCGTAGGCCTGGCGGTAGGTCTCGAACGGCTTGGGTCCCTTCTCCGACGTGAGGCGCGAGCTCACGAACGTGAGCCCGTCCAGCCATTGCGGATGGTCGGCCAACTGCTGGCGGACGAGGGGGTCCTCCCCGGTGGTCGACGCGTAGATCGGCACCTGCCACCCCGCTTGCCGGGCTGCCCTGATCGTGGCGGCCAGCACTGGCGGCGACGCCCACACGACCAGGGCGTTGGCGCCCGACTGCCGGGCTTGCAGCACCTGCGGCGCGGGATCGCCACCCGGTGCCGCCGACGCCTGGAGGTCGGCGGTCACGGACGGCCGGTTGCGGACGAAGGCCTTGTCCAGGGCCCGGCCGCCGGCCGTCCCGTACGGCGAGTCGTCGTGCAGCAGCGCGAACCGCAGGCCCTTCGGCACCAGGTACTCGGCCAGCCGGAACGAGGCCCCCCGGTTGGTGGGTGCCACCCGGAACACGTTGGGCCGGCCGGCCGGATCGACCAGTTCCTCGTCGCCGTCGTAGGTGATGCCGATGGGCATGCCCGCCCGGTCGGCGTCCTGCCACCCGGCGTCCACGCCTGTGCCCTCGGAGACCACGGCCACGGCGCCGATGCCCGCCGCGTGGCGGATGTTGGCCGCGGCGACGCCGGGGGACGACTGGTCGTCGGCCAGCTGCACGCGCAGCCGCACCCGGCGCCCCTCCACGGCCACGCCTCCGGCACCGTTGATCTGCTCGACGGCGAGGCGCACTCCCCGCTCGATGGGCCGGGCCACGGACGGCAAGCCGGCGAAGGGCGCGCTGACGACGATGACGGCATCGGCCCCGCTGGGCTTGGGCGTGCTGGGGCCGTTGGCGCAGGCGGCCAGCGTCAGGGCGACGGCCGCGACCAGAGCGACGAGGGCTCGGGTGGGCATGGCCCCGAAGCGTATGGCCGGGCAGCGTATGCCCCGCCCAACTCGGTGACCCGGTCGGCCAGGGCGGCGACCAGCCCGACGTCGTGCTCGACCAGGACAACCGTGAGACCGTTGTCACGCAGCGTTCCAAGGATTCGTCGCAACGTTGCTCCTTCGGCGTCGCCCATGCCCGCCGACGGCTCGTCCAGGAGCAAGATCCGGGCGCCGCCGGCCAACGCTTGGGCGATCTGCAACAGGCGTTGTTCGGCACCGTGCAACCGTTCGACGGGAACATCGAACCGTTCGGCGAGCCCGGCGAGCTCGAGGGCGGCGGTGGCCCGGCCCTCGGCCTCGCCCTGCTCCCGCCGGGCCTGCGGGGTGCGGGCCAGCGCCCGCCACCAGCCGGTGCGCCGCCGGGGCTCGGCGCCGGCCAGCACCACGTCGAAGGCGGTGAGCCCGGTGGCGCGCAACGGGCGCTGCAGGGTGCGGGCCAGGCCGAGACGGCGGCGCTCGACCGCGGGCGCGTGGGTGATGTCGGTGCCGTCGAGGCGGACCACTCCCCCGTCGGGGGCGACCACGCCGGCCAGCACCCGCAACAGGGTGGTCTTGCCCGAGCCGTTGGGTCCCACGATGGCGTGGCACGACCCGGCGGCGACATCGAGGCTCACGCCGTCCAGGGCCTGGACGCCACCGAAGCGCACGCGCAGCTCGCGGGCGTCGAGGGCGGCGCCGTCCCACGCGAGAAGGGCGGCCGGGGGTGGGGCGGCCGGAGGTGGGGCGGCCGGGGGTGGGGCGAACAGAGTGGGCCGGACCCAGCGGACGCCGCCGAACATGACGACGGCCAGCAACAGCGCGCCCGTCACCGCCGGCTCCACCGCCCGGGCGTCGCTGCCCACGGCGTGGGCGAGCGGGGAGATGACGGCGAGCACGGCCAAGCCCAGGGCCGCGCCCAGCAGGCGGTCGGCCCCGCCCACGAGCACGATCAGGAACAGCTTCACCGACAGCAGCGGACCGTACGCCGTGGGGTCGGCCACCCCTGCCACCAGAGCGAGCAGTGCACCGGCGGCGCCCGCCAACACGGCGGAGACCGTCAGCGCGCCGGCCCGCCAACGGGCCACGTCCACGCCTGCGGCGGCGGCACCGGGGGCGTCCTCGCGCTGGACGGCGAGCACGAGACTGACGCGCCGTCGCCAGGCGGCCACGGCGGCGATGGTGACGAGGGCAAGGAGTACAGCCGCTTCGTAGAGCACGACGCCGGTGAGGTGCACGGTCGTGCCGAGGGACCGGATGTGGATGCGGCCAGGGGGGAGCACGAGCCCGCGCGCCCCGCCGGTGACGGCCGGGAAGGCGTCCACGGCGAGGCCCACCGCCCATGCTCCCAGCCACGTGCCCAGGGCGACGAAGGGCGCTCGCAGGCGCGCCACGGCCACGCCCATCACCGCGCCTGCGACCGACGCGACCAGCACGCCGAGGGCGGTGGCGGCCAGGGGGTCGAGGTGGTACCGGGTCTGGGCGATGGCGGTGCCGTAGGCACCCAGGCCCACGAACCCGCCCTGCCCCAGCGAGGGCATGCCCGCCCATCCCACGGCCACGACCAGGCCGGCGGCGGCCACGAAGAGAAGCACGGCGTTGGCCGCGTCGGCCCGCCCCGTCGAGGACCGCACCACGAGCGGCAGGGCGAGGGCGACGATCGCACCGGCCCCCACCAGCCCGGCCCGCCCGCGCCCCGTCGTCACTCCACCGCCTCGCGGGCCAGCGCCGGCGGCCGGACGGCGAGGAACACGACGACCGCGAGGAGCGGGGCCACGTCCCGCCATGCGGGCAGGTGGAGCGTGACCACGACCACGCCTTCGAACACGCCGACCACGAGGCCGGCCACGAACGCCCGCCGGGGCGACACCAACCCGGCCAGCAGGGCGGCGACGATGCCCTTGAGCCCGAGCAGCAGCCCGGTGTGGGGCGCCAGCGTTGTGGCGGGCACGACCACCAACCCGGCCACCACGGCCAGCACACCGGCCACGGCAAAGGCACCGGCGACGACACGGTCGACGCGTATGCCGGACAGCGCCGCGGCAGTGGGATCGTCGGCCACGGCCCGGAGCCCCAGGCCGAAGCGGGAGCGGGTGAGCAGGAGGTCGGCCAGCCCGGCCACGGCCAATCCGGCGCCGAGCACGAACACCGTGCGGGCGGGAAGGCTGGCGCCCCCGCCCAACTGCCACGTGCGGAACCGGTCGAAGGCGGCCAGGTCGGGGAAGACGTAGGCGGCTCGGGGGAAGGCGGCGACCAGCGTGGCGTCGATGGCGAAGGCGGCCGCCACGGCGCCGCCGATCCATCCGAGCTCGGCCCGGCGCCGGAAGGCGGGCCGTAGCACGACGAGGTACAGCAGCGCGCTGCCGGCCGCGGCCACCACGAAGGCGATGGCGGCCACGCCCGGGTAGTTGCCGGACCCGGCCACCAGCAGGCCGATGAACAGCGACGCACCGAGCACGTCGCCGTGGGCGAAGTGGAGGATGCCGGTGAGCCGGAACACGAGCACGAACCCGGCCGCCACCAGGCCGTAGGCGGCGCCCGTAGCCAGACCGGTGACCACGACCTGGAGCAGGAGGCCGGCTGTCACGACCACCGATCATTGCAGCCCCCACCCCACCCCCACCCCCACCCCACCCCCACCGTTCTCGTAACGCTCACGCCCACATAGGCGGCGCCAGCGTTACGAGAA
>DASRGI010000011.1:0-27032 GCA_035651095.1 Acidimicrobiales bacterium
AGCGCACGCCGGGGATCGTAGGCGTCCCGGACGGCGGGGGAGCCCCACGCACGACTCGACAGTTGCGCTTCGCCCCCTGCAGCACTTCTGTCGGATCGAGTGGGCGGGGCGGGGGCGGGGGCGGGGGCGGCGGGCGTCAGCGGCCGGCGGTGGCCGCTGCGTCGGCGTCGGCCAGGCGCTGGCGAAGCTGGGCGAACCGGGCCCGGGCGTCGACCACGGGGGCGAGGGCGCTCCGGTCGCGGCCCCGCTCCAGGGCCGCGCAGGCGGCGGCCACGGGCGCCAGGAACGGCGAGCGGGTGCGGGCCATGGGCTTGCCCCCAGCGCCGACCGCCCGCTGCTCGGCCCACGTGCAGTGCAGTTCCCGGGTGGCTCGGGACAGGGCCACGTACAGCAGCCGGCGCTCCTCTTCGAGGGCGGCCGGCTCCTCGGGCGACGCCAGGGGCATGAGCCCGGCCTCCAGGCCCACCGCGAACACGACCTCCCACTCCAGGCCCTTGGCCCGGTGGAACGTGGTGAGGTGCACGGCGTCGGCGGCCTGGGTGACCTCGCCCATGCCGCTGCCCGGCAGCCAGGCCAGGAAGTCGGCGACGGTGGCGTCGGGCTCGATGGCCAGGTAGTCGTCGACGGCCACGGCCATCTCGCCCTCGACCTCGTGCCGGTAGGACGCCAGGCGCACCCGCGGGGGCGCGGCCCGCAACCCTTCCACGCCCGCCGCCGCCGTGCTCGACCACGGGCGTTGGCAGGGGATGCCCGCGGCCCGGAGGGCCTGGGCCAAGGGCTCGAGCTGCGCGTTGGTGCGGGCCAGCACGGCGATCTGTGACCAGGCCCGGCCCGGACGATGCGCCAGCCGGGCCTCCCGGACGACGTGCGCGGCCTCGTCGGCCTCGGACCGGCAGGCGGCCACGACGGGAACCGGGCCCTCGATGTCGACCATGGCCCGAGACCGCCCGGCGGCGGGGGGCAGCACGGCCGCAGCGGCGGCCACGATCTGGGCCGTGGACCGGTAGTTCCCGTCCAGCCGCACCACCGTGGCCCCGGGGAAGCGGGACGGGAACCGGGCCAGCAGTTCGGGGTCGGCCCCGTTCCACCCGTAGATCGCCTGGTTGGGGTCACCCACCACGCACAGGTCGGGGCGGTCGCCCAACCAGGCCTGCAGCAACCGGAACTGGGCGGGGTTCACGTCCTGGAACTCATCGACGAACAGGTGGCGGAACCGCCAGCGCTGGGCCTCGGCGAAGGCCCGGTCGCCCTCCAGGGCCTGGGCACAGAGGAGCAGGAGGTCGTCGAAGTCGACCACGCCCCGCTTGCGCTTCTCGTCCTCGTAGCGCTGGAAGGCGTCGGCCACGAAGGGATCGCCCACGTCGGCGGGGGTGAGCATCCGGGCCTTGGCCCACTCGATCTGCGAGCCCACCGACGCGGGGAGCCCGAGCCGTTCGAGCATGCGCCGCTTGCGTTCCATGATGGCCGGCGGCCGCTTGCCCTGGGCGTCCCACCAGTGCTGGAGCTGGGCCAGGGCCAGGGCGTGGAACGTGCCCGCCGCCACCCGGTCCCGCACACCCAGGCGCACCAGCCGGGACCGCAGTTCGCCCGCGGCCTTGCGGGTGAAGGTGACGGCCAGGACGTGGGAGGCGTCGGCCGTGCCCTCGGTGATGCGGTGGGCGATGCGCCGGGTGAGCACCCGGGTCTTGCCCGATCCGGCGCCGGCCAGGATGCACAGGGGCGCGGCCGTGGTGGTGACCGCCTCCCGCTGCGCGTCGTCCAGGCCCTCGGCGGGCACCTCGGCCGGCATGGGGATCGACGATACGGAGGGCGACCGGCCAGGCGGGGGATGGGGGCGCCGCAGCCGGGGCGGCCGTCTTGTGTGCTCCTGGTCGCGGCTGTCGCGAGGTGCTGCACGCGAACCGGAGGGCCGGACGCCAGAGGGGCCCGACGGGGACGTACGGGAGCGGGCCCCGGCAGCCGGCGTGCCGGACGTGGAACGCGAAAGGGCCCCGAGTAGACAGTCGGCCGAAGCCTTCTGCGCTCCTCGGGGCGCCCTTCGTGGTCAGTGTTCTCTGCGCTGCGAGCCGAAACTCGCACTGCTTCGATCACCTTCCTACTCCTGTGCTGCACCATCCGGTCCGCTACCGGCGGATGAGCCTGAGGCTCCCCATCCGGGCCTTCCGGGTGCTGCGTTGCACCGGAGTGATCGCAGTGTGCTCCAGGCCCTCGTGAGCGTCAAGGGGTTCCGGCGAAATCCCCCGTTCTTCCACGGGTTTTCTTGGTGATCCCCATGACATCCCCAAGTTGTCCCGTCAGATAGGTTCCAGCCCCGTGCTGAAGGCGTTCGACTCGGGACGGCTGTTCGGCGCCGTCCACGGGTCAGGGTCGGCGCGCGTCCTCGCCTTGCACGGGTGGCGGCGGACATCGGCCGACTTCGGCGACACCCTCGCCGGCCTCGACGCCATCGCCGTCGACCTCCCCGGCTTCGGCGCCAGCCCGCCTCCACCCGAACCGTGGGGGAGCGCGGCGTACGCGGCCGCCCTCGACCCCGTGCTCGACGACATTGGCCATCCCCTCGTCGTCCTCGGGCACTCCTTCGGGGGCCGGGTGGCCGTGCGTCTGGCCGTGCGCCGGCCCGACGCGGTGCGCGCCCTCGTCCTCACCGGCGTCCCCCTCCTGCGCACGGCGCCAGCCCGCAAGGCCCCGGCCGCCTTCCGGGTCGCCCGCTGGCTCCACCACCGGGGCCTCCTCCCCGACGCCCGCATGGAGGCGCTGCGCCAGCGCCACGGGTCGGCCGACTACCGGGCTGCCACCGGTGTCATGCGGGACGTGTTCGTGCGCGTGGTGAACGAGACGTACGACGACGACCTGCGGGCCCTGGCCTGCCCGGTCGAGCTGGTGTGGGGCGACGACGACACCGAAGCTCCCCTCGCCGTGGCCCAGGCCGCGGCCGAGCGCATCGGGAGCGCCACGCTCACCGTCGTGGGCGGCGCCGGCCACCTCACACCTCTCACCATCCCCGCCGAGCTGCGGGCCGCCCTCGACCGGGCCGCTGGCCGGTGACTGCCCTCACCGTCGTCGTCGCCCTGGCTGCCGCCGCCGTGAGCGGCGTGCGCTGGCTCCGGGTGGCCCAGCGGGAGCACTACCTCCCGGGCAGCACGTCCCGGTTCGCCTGGCGCTGGTGGTCACTCGGGCCCAACCGGGTGCTGGCCCTGGCCTGGGCCCTGGGCGTTGTCCTGTCGCTCACCGGCCGCCCCCTGCCCGCCCTGTTCGGCTCGTTGGCCGCGGCCGTCGGTCCCTTCGGCCTCGCCCTCCGGGGCCGCACCTCCAAGTTGGCCTGGACGCGGCGCCTGCGCACCCTGGCCGCCGTGTGGGCCGCCCTCCAGCTGCTTCTCGTCGCCCTCGGCCTGCTCGCCCGGGAGCCGGCAGCCGCCGCCGCCCTGGGCGTGGGCCTCGTCCCCGTGCTGGTCGACGCCGCCCTCGCCCTCACCGCTCCGGTCGAGCGCCGGCTGGCCGAGCCGTGGATCGACAAGGCCAAGGCCCGCCTGGCCCAGGTGCGCCCAGTCGTGGTGGCCGTCACCGGGTCGTACGGCAAGACCTCGACCAAGGGCTACATCGCCACCTTGGTGGACGGGACCAGGCAGGTGGTGCCCACCCCCCGGAGCTTCAACAACCGGGCCGGCTTGGCCCGGGCCGTGAACGAGCACCTCCTCCCCGGCACCGAGGTCTTCGTGGCCGAGATGGGTACGTACGGGCCGGGCGAGATCGCCGAGATGTGCGAGTGGTGCCCGCCCGAGGTGGCCGTGATCACCGCTATCGGTCCCGTCCACCTGGAACGCATGGGCACCGAGGAGCGCATCACCGAGGCCAAGGCCGAGATCTTGGAGGGGGCCCGGGTGGCGGTGCTCAATGTCGACAACCCCCACCTGGCCCGCCTGGCCGACCGGACGGCCGGCAAGGTCGTGCGCTGCTCCGCCACCCCCACCCCCACCGCCCCCACCCCCGCCGATGTGACCGTGGTCGACGGCCAGGTGGTGGCCCACGGGCAACACGTCGGCACCGTCGACCCCGCCCTGCCCCCCACCAACGTGGCCTGCGCGGTGGCCGTGGCCCTGGAGCTGGGCGTGCCCGCTGAGGCCGTGGCCGCCCGCCTGGCCCACCTCCAGCCCGCCGACCACCGCCTCACCACCACCACGGCGTCCACCGGCTTCACCATCATCGACGACACGTACAACGCCAACCCGGCCGGCGCCGCCCTGGCCCTGGCCGCCCTCGAGCGGCTCGGGACCGAAGGCGAACGGCGGGTCGTCGTCACTCCGGGCATGGTCGAGCTGGGCTCCCGCCAGGCCGAGGAGAACACCCGCCTGGCGAGCGCGGCGTCCGCCATCGCCACCCACCTGGTGATCGTGGGCCACACCAACCGCAAGGCGCTGCTGGCGGGCGCCCACGACGTCGACGTCGTCGCCGTCGAGACCAGGGACCAGGCGGTGGCCTGGGTACGCAAGCATATGAAGGCAGGGGACACCGTCCTCTACGAGAACGACCTGCCCGACCACTTTCCCTAGGACCCCAGGAGCAACGCAGTGAGCCAGCCGGCTGTCATCTTCGGAGGGCCTTCGCCCGAGCACGACGTGAGCATCCTCACCGGGCTGCAGGCCGCCCGCGCCCTGGCCGGCGGGGGCCAGCAGGTCACGGCCATCTACTGGTCCAAGACGGGCGACTTCTTCGAGGTCGACCCCGGCTCCGAGGCCGAGGCCTTCCTCGACGGCGTGCCCCGCAAGGCGCCCGAGCTGCGGCTCACGGCCAACGAGGGCTTCGTGAAGAAGAAGCGCCTCGACATCTCCGCCGTCGTCAACTGCTGCCACGGGGGCCCCGGCGAGGACGGCACCCTCCAGGCCGCCCTCGACCTGGCCCGGGTCGACTACACCGGCCCCGACCTGCCCGCCGCCTTCCTGGGCATGGACAAGCTGGCTTTCGGCGCCCTGGTGGCCCAGGCCGGCCTGCCATCACTGCCCCGGGTCCTGGTGGCGGCGGACGGGGCCACGCCCATCCCGTTCGAGCCGCCGTACATCCTGAAGCCCCGCTTCGGCGGGTCGTCCATCGGCATCCACGTGGTGGCCGACGCCGACACGGCTCGGGCCCTCGTCCAGTCCGACCAGCACCTGCGGTCGGGCGCCGTGGCCGAGCCCTACCGGCCCGACTCGTACGACCTCAACCTGGCCGTGCGTTCGTGGCCCCGGCTGGAGCTGTCGGCCATCGAGCGCCCGGTGCGCACCGGCGGCGGCGCCATCCTCGACTACAAGGACAAGTACGTGGGCGGCCAGGGCATGCTCGAAGCCCCCCGCGAGCTGCCCGCCCAGATCGAACCAGCGGTGGAGAAGAGCATCCGCGCCATGGCCGAGCAGGTGGCTGCCCTCACCGGCGTGCGGGGCATCGCCCGGATCGACTTCCTCGCCGATGGCGACCAGCTGTACGTGAACGAGATCAACACCATCCCGGGCTCGCTCTCGAAGTACCTCTGGGTCCAGCCCGAGATCCCGTTCGTCCAGCTCCTGCACGACATGCTCGACGAGGCCGTGCGCCGCCGCACCTCGCATTGGACGGTGGCGGGGGCGGACGGCAGCGCGCTGCGATCGGCCGGTTCCATCGCCGGCAAGTTGGGGTAGCGGCGAGTGACGCCGTGATCGACGTCCCGCCGGAGGCGTTCGGCGAGCTGGTGGCCGACGCCCTCGACGGCATCCCGCCCGAGTTGGGTCGGCTCATGGAGAACGTGGCCGTGCTGGTGGACGACGTCGCCCCGGCCGGCCGCCTGCTCGGCCTCTACGAGGGCATCCCCCTCACCCACCGGGAGAACTACGGCTACGGGGCGGCCATGCCCGACCGCATCACCATCTTCCGGCGGGCGATCTGCGCCATGTGCCACACCGAGGACGAGGTGGTCGAGCAGGTGCGGCGTACGGTCATCCACGAGGTGGGCCACCACTTCGGCATCGATGACGACCGGCTCCACGAGTTGGGCTGGGGCTAACGTCCCTCGCCATGCCGCACTTCGCCGTGAGCGCAGTGGGGGCCGACCAGCCGGGCATCGTGGCCGCCGTCACCGGCGTGCTCGTCGACCACCACTGCAACCTGGAGGACACGTCGATGTCGATCCTCCGCGGCCACTTCGCCATGATGCTGGTGGTGGCCGGGCCGGCCGGGCTCACGGCCGCCGCCCTGGAGGACGCCCTCCGCCCGGCCGCCGGCGCCCTCGACCTCGTCTTCGCCGTCCGCCAGATCGACGACTCCATCCCCGCGTCGCCCGAGGGCGACGACTGGACGGTGGCCGTGTACGGCGTGGACCGGCCCGGCATCGTCCACCGGGTGACGTCGTTGCTGGCCGACCTGGGCGTCAACGTGGTCGACCTCACCACCCGCGTCATCGGCGAGCGGGACCGGCCCGTCTACGCCATGGTCCTGGAGGTGACGTTGCCCCCGTCGGTGCCGGCCCGCATGGCGGCCGAGCGGCTGGAGGAGCTGGCCGCCGACCTGGGCGTGGAGTGCAGCCTGCACCCGTCCGAGGCCGACATCCTCTAGCGCCGCCGATCCCATGGCCGTCCGCCCCGTCGTCCGCCTGCCCGATCCCGTGCTCAAGCAACGGGCCAAGGAGATCACGCGCGTCGACGACACCACCCGCCAGCTGGCGCAGGACCTGGTCGACACCATGCGGGCCTCGCCCGCCTGCGTGGGCCTGGCCGCGCCGCAGATCGGCGTGAGCCTGCGGGCCTTCGCCGTCGACGTCACCGGCCACAAGAAGGCCCGGTCGTGCCACGGCGAGTTCGTGCTGTTCGACCCCGAGATCCTGCTGGCCCACGGCCCCGTCATCGGGCGGGAGGGGTGCATGAGCGTCCCCGACCTCACCGGCGACGTACCCCGGGCCACCCGCCTGGTGGTGCGCGGCCTCACGCCCGAGGGCACCGACCGGGTGCTGGAGGTCGACGCTTTCGAGGCCCGGGCCGTGCAGCACGAGCTGGACCACGTGGACGGCCTCTTGTTCCTCGACCGGGTGGTGTCGTCGGACGCCGTCTTCAAGCGAAAGGTCTACCGGTGAGCCCAACGGGCAAGAAGGTCGTCACCATCCTCATCGTGCTGGCCGGCCTGGTGGTGGCCGTCGGGGGCCACTTCCTGGTCGCCGCCCTGGGCGTGATCGCGGTCGTCATCGTGGTGGCGTCGGTCGACGCCGTGCGCGCCCGTAGCATGAAGCGGCGATGAGCTTCCCCAGGCGCCTCCTCAACGACGGCGAGGACGTCGTCCTCGAACTGCGTCCGCACTGGTGGACGTTCGTGCAGCCGATCGCCACTGTCGTGCTCCTCGTCGCCCTGGCCGTGGTGGTCAACGTGACGGTGGGCAACACCTACCTCACCCTCGCGGCGGTGGCGCTGGTGGTCGCCGGCCTGGTGTGGCTGCTCGTGCGCTATCTCCGTCGGGCCACCACGCTGTTCGTCGTCACCACCGACCGCCTGGTGCTGCGCCACGGCGTGCTGGCCAAGCACGGCAAGGAGATCCCGCTCGAGCGGGTGAACGACATCAGCGTGTCGCAGACCGTGTTCGAGCGGTTGCTGCGGGCCGGGTCGGTGCTCATCGAGTCGGGCGGGGAGCGGGGCCAGGAGCTGGTGCCGAGCATCCCCCGGCCCTTCGAGGTGCAGAACGTGATCTACACCGAGATCGAGCGGGCCCAGGCCCGGGCGGCCGAGCGCCAGGTCGGGCGGCGGGAGCTGTCCGTCCCCGAACAGATCGAGAAGCTGGACGAGCTGCGCCAGCGGGGTGTCATCACCCAAGCGGAGTTCGACGCCAAGAAGGCGCAGCTGCTGGACCGCCTGTGACCGGGCCGCGAGTGGTCAGCCTGGTCCCGTCCGTCACCGAGACGTTGCTGGCGTGGGGCATCGAGCCGGTGGCGTGCACGCGGTTCTGCGAGCGGCCGGCGCTGCGCCACGTGGGTGGCACCAAGGACCCCGACCTCGACGCCATCGTCGCCCTGCGACCCGACGTGGTGGTGATGGACGAGGAGGAGAACCGCAAGGAGCACGCGGCAGAGCTGGAAGCGGCGGGCATCGACGTGCACGTCACCGCCGTGCGGGCCCTGGCCGACGTTGGCCCCACGCTGGCCCGCCTGGCCGGGCGGGTGGGCGTGCCGGAGACACCGCTCGAACTCCCCGACGACGTCCCGCCGGCCGGACCGGTCGCCTTCGTGCCCATCTGGAAGCGGCCGTGGATGACCATCAGCGCCGACACCTACGCGTCGTCGTTGCTGGCCGCCGCCGGCGTGGCCAACGCGTGGGCCGATGGGCCCGGTCGCTACCCGGTGGTCGACGACCTGGGTGCCGTGCAGGCCGACGTGGTGCTGGCCCCCAGCGAGCCCTACCCGTTCGCCGAGCGCCACGTGCCCGAGCTGGCCACGGTGGCGCCGGTGGTCCTGCTCGACGGGCGCGACCTGTTCTGGTGGGGCGCGCGCACACCGGGCGGCCTGGCCCGGGTGCGGGCGCTGGTCGCCTGCTTGCTCGCCTAGTCCAGGGCTTCGACGCGGGCGCCGCCGGCCGGGCGCAGTCGCCAGACCTGCAGGCCCTCGGGCACGGGCGCACCCCGCTCGGCCAGGGCCACGGCGCAGCCGCCGAACCCGGCGCCGGTGAGGCGAGCGCCGAACACGCCGGGGGAGAAGGCCAGCTTTCCGACCACGTGGTCGAGGGCGGCGGTCGACACCTCGAAGTCGTCCCGGAGGCTCACGTGGCTCGCCGTCATCAGTTGCCCGGCCATGTGCAGGTCGCCGTCGCGAAGGACGGCAGCGAAGGCCCGCACCCGGTCGTTCTCGGTCACCACGTGGCGGGCTCGGGCCCGGGTGGTGGGGTCGACCAGGGCGGCGACGTCGGCCGCGGTGGCGTCCCGCAGCGGACCGATCTCCCGCTCGGCCGCCTCGCATCGGGCCCGGCGTTCGGCGTAGGCCGACCCGGCCAGGGCCCGGGCCTCGCCGCTGTGGGCCACGAGCACATCCACGCCAGCCGGGACGGGCACCGGTACGACGTCGAGGGTGGCGCAGTCGATCAGGAGGGCGTGCCCCTCCACGCCGGCGGCCGACGCCAGCTGGTCCATGATCCCGCAGGGCACGCCCGACGCCAGGTGCTCGGCCTCCTGGCATGCCCGGGCCAGCTCCTCGGCCGTGCCCTCGAAGCCGAGGGCGAGGGCCACCGCCACTTCGAGGGCGGCGCTGGACGAGAGGCCGGCGCCCACGGGCAGCGTGGTGGTGACCCGGCCGGTGCCACCGAGGGCCGGGCGGGTGACGGCCACCACGCCGGCTACGTAGCGGGCCCACCCGCTGGGCATGGACTCGACGTCGAGGGGGATGTCGGCGGCCTCGCTGGCGTCTGGCTCGCTGGCGTCTGGCGCGCTGGCGTCTGGCGCGCTGGCGTCTGGCTCGGCGGCGTTGCCGGCGTCGGACACGAGGTGCACGCGGTCGCCGCCCCGCTCCAGCTCCACCGTCGTGCCCAAGTGGATGGCCATGGGGAGGACGAGGCCAGCCATGTAGTCGGTGTGGTCGCCGATCAGGTTCACCCGCCCGGGGGCGTGGGCCCGCACCCTCATCGCAGGCGGGCGGCCGCGTCCTCGGGCCGCACGGGGTTGAAGAACACGCCGCTTCCCACCTCGCCGGCGGCCACGAACCGCAACGTCCCCGGCGCTCGTTTCACGCCGGCCACGTGGACGTGCACGTGGGCGCCGGGCCAGTCGCCGCCGTCGGTGGGCCGCTGGTGGATCCAGAGCATGTAGGGCATGGGTTCGCCGAGCACGCCGTCGAGGCGGCGCAGGGCGCCGGCCAATACCGCGGCCAGGGCGTCGCGGTCGGCGTCGCCCAGTGACGGCAGGTCGGGGAGGTGGCGGGCGGGGGCGACCACCAGCTCGTAGGGGAACGATGCCGCCGCCGGCACCCACGCCCGCCACCCATCCTGCTCGACGACGGGGAGGTCGGGCTCGGCGCACAGCGGGCAGGAGCCGAGGGCCAACTCGTGGGCGGCCACCGGGGGCACGCGGTCGAACGCGTAGATCTGGCCGTGGGGGTGGGAGATGGTGGCGCCCACCTCGGTGCCCCGGTTCTCGAACACGAGGACGTAGGCCACGTCCGCGTGAGCCCCCAGCGCCGCCGTGCGCTCGGCCCACAGGTCGACCACGGCCCGCACGTCGGCCGACCACAGCGTGCCCTCGTGGTCGGGCGAGTACAGCACCACCTCGCACCGGCCCGCGCCCAAGGCCGGCCACCGGTTGAGGAACCAGCGCACGTCGTAGGGGTCGGGCGCCTCCAGCCCGCCCACGCAGAACGGGCAGTCGTCCCCGGTCGGCAGGTTGGGCCGGTCCTGGCGCTCGCCGACCACCACGACGGGCGCGCCGCTGAGCTCGTCGGACCGCAGGTCGGTCACCGCGCCACCGAGCGCTCGCCGGGGCGCAGCCAGAAGTCCACGCCCAACCGGGCCGGATGGGTGAAGTGATGGAGGCTCACGGGGGGCTGCATGCCCCGGTCGTGGGCGGCGTCGAGGATGGAGCAGTCGCCCATGGCCGCGTCGTCGGGCTTCGCCGTCGCGGGGCTCGCACCGGGCCCACTCGATGGGCGTGCGGAACCCGTCGCAGCCCGCCTCCACCGCCTCGTCGAGGTGGCGGTCGAACTGGTCCGGAGGTCGAGGGCGATGCCCGATGGCTCGACCTTGCCCTCCCGCCGCGACCGGTTGTGGGCCGGCTCGCCCTGCCCGTCGTACCCGCCCTCCACCTGGAACCCGGCCGTGGCCGTGCCCAAGCGGAACCCGGCGGGGAGCGCGGGGGTGGACGAGTCGGGCATGTGGGTCATGGCGGCGCGCAGCTTAAGCACACCCGCGGCCCCTCACCGCCGCCCATTCGACAGAGGTGCGTCGGGGGCTGAAGCGCTTCTCGCCACTCGATCGGGGCGCGGCCGCGGGCGGCCGCGTCAGAGCCCGAGGGCGGCGGCCGCGGCCTCCAGGTTGCCGACGTCCCACGGTGCCCGCAGGGCCAGGTTCACCTGGTCGGCGCCGGCCGCCAGGTACTCCTGCACCCGCTCGGCCACCTGGGCGGCCGGCCCCATGAGCACGCCGGGCCGCACTGCCATGCGCAGGTTGCCGAACTGCTGGGCGAAGTCGTCCTCGTCGCGCGCCACGCCCACGTTCACCGCGCATCTGATCTCCGACGGGTTCCGCCCCACCCGCGCGCACCAGTCGTGCAGCACGGCCCGCTTGGCCGCGAACACCTCGGGCGACACGAACGGGATGTTCCACCCGTCGGCATAGCGGGCCGCGATCTGCAGCGTGCGCCGCTCGCCCCCGCCGCCGATCCACAGGGGCAGGGCGTCCTGCACGGGCGGCGGCGCGTTGCGGGCCTCGTCCAGCGCGAAGTACGTGCCCTGGAACGAGACGGGCTTGCCGCCGCCCCGCAGCAGCCCGCGCATGCACGCGGCCGCCTCCTCGAGCATGTCCATGCGCTGGGTCACGGGGAGGAAGGGGATGCCGAAGGCGTCGAACTCGACCTTGCTCCAGCCCGCGCCCAGGCCCACGTCCACCCGCCCGCCCGACAGGTGGTCGATGGTGGTGATGGCCTTGGCCAGCACGGCCGGGTGGCGGTAGGCGGCGCAGTACACCAGCGAGCCGCAGCGCACCCGCTCGGTGGCCGACGCCAGGGCGGTGTGGGCGGCCACCGCCTCCAGGCAGGTGGGGTCGCCGGTGAGGTCGGCGGCGTAGAAATGGTCCCAGATCGAGATCCAGTCGAACCCCAGCGCCTCGATGCGCTGCCACATGCCGACCAGTTCGTCCACGGTCGTGTGCTGGAGGCCGGTGTGCACCCCGAACGTCGTCACGGCGGCACGCTACTTGACCGGACGGTCAAGTGAAGGCAAGCATCGGCACATGCCCAACGTGCACGCCAACGGCATCACCATCGAATACGACGAGTTCGGCGACCCCGGCAACCCGCCCCTGGTCCTGATCATGGGCCTGGGCCAGCAGATGATCGCCTGGGACGCGGCGTTCTGCGAGTTGCTGGCCGAGCGGGGCCTCCGGGTCATCCGGTTCGACAACCGGGACGTGGGCTTGTCGTCCAAGATCGAGGGCGGCCCGACGCCCGATCTCATGGCTGCCCTGTTCCAGCGGGATACGTCGAGCGCGTCGTACCTGCTCTCCGACATGGCGGCCGACGCCGCCGGCCTGCTGGACGCCCTGGGCATCGAGGCCGCCCACATCGTGGGGGCGTCGATGGGCGGGATGATCGCCCAGACCTTCGCCATCGCCTACCCCGAGCGCACGCTGTCGCTGTGCTCGATCATGTCGACCACCGGGCAGACCGAGGTCGGCCAGCCCCGCCCCGAGATCGCCCCGCTGCTCATCAGCCCCGGCCCCCGCACCAAGGAGGAGGCCATGGACCGGTGGGTGGAGACGACGCGGGCCATCGGTTCCCAGGGCCTGCCCCAGGACTGGGAGCGGGTGCGGGCCACGGCGGCCGCGGCGTGGGACCGCTGCGTGTACCCCATCGGCTTCGTGCGCCAGCTCATCGCCATCATCGCTTCGGGCGACCGCACCGCCCAGCTGGCAAACCTCGACGTGCCCACCGTCGTCATCCACGGAACCGACGACACGCTGGTCGACCCGTCGGGCGGGCGGGCCACGGCCGACGCCATTCCCGGCGCCGAGCTGGTGGTGGTCGACGGCATGGGCCACGACCTGCCACCGTCGTCCTGGCCGCAGGTGGTCGACGTCATCACCCGCAACATCGAGCGCACGGCGGTAGCCCGATGAGCGGGCCGCTGGAGGGCATCCGCATCATCGAGCTGGCCGGCATCGGCCCAGGCCCGTTCGCGGCCATGCTCCTGTCCGACCTGGGGGCCGACGTCCTGCGCGTCGACCGGGCCCAGGCCGTGGCGGACGGCGCCGCCGGCAACGATCAGCCTCACTGGGACCTTCTCAACCGGGGCCGGCGGTCCATCGGCGTCGACCTCAAGAAGCCCGAGGGCGTGGAGACGGTGCTGGCGTTGGTGGAGCAGGCCGATGCCCTCATCGAGGGCTTCCGCCCCGGCGTCACCGAGCGGTTGGGCCTCGGCCCTGACGAATGCCTGGCCCGCAATCCCAAGCTGGTCTACGGCCGCATGACCGGGTGGGGCCAGGAGGGCCCCATGGCCCACGCCGCGGGCCACGACATCAACTACATCGCCCTGGCCGGCGCCCTGCACCCCATCGGCCGGGCGGGCGAAGCGCCGGTCGCGCCGCTCAACCTGGTGGGCGACTTCGGGGGCGGGGCCATGTTCCTCGTCGTCGGCGTCCTGGCCGGGTTGTTGGAGGCGGGCCGGTCCGGGCAGGGTCAGGTGGTCGACACCGCCATGGTCGACGGGGCGGCCGTGCTCACCACCATGTTCCACGCCTTCCGGGCCATCGGCATGCACTCCGACGAGCGGGGCACCAACCTGCTCGACACCGGTGCCCACTTCTACGACGCCTACGAATGCGCGGACGGCGAGTACATCTCGGTCGGGTCCATTGAGCCGCAGTTCTACGCCGAGTTGCGCCGCCTGGCCGGGCTGGACGAGGACGAGTGGGCAGCCCAGATGGACCGCAGCCAGTGGCCCGCCCTCAAGGAGAAGATCGCCGCCGTCTTCAAGCAGAAGACGCGTGACGAGTGGAGCGCGCTGATGGAGGGCACCGACGTGTGCTTCGCCCCGGTGCTTTCCATGGGGGAGGCCCCACACCACCCGCACAACAAGGCCCGGCAGACGTTCGTCGAGATAGCCGGCGTGTTGCAACCCGCGCCCGCGCCCCGGTTCAGCCGCACTCCCGCGGCCGTGCCCCAGCCCCCGGCCCAGCCGGGCCGCCACACCGACGAGGCCCTCGCCGACTGGGGCTTCGCCCCGGCCGACATCGCCAAGCTCCGGGAGACAGGCGCCATCCGCTAGCGAGCGCGAGTATGGCGCCCACCATGGCGACGCTCGTGTGTTTCCACGCCCATCCCGACGACGAGGCCATTGCCACGGGCGGGACCATGGCGAAGGCCGCCGCGGCCGGGCACCGCGTCGTGCTCGTGTTCGCCACCAAGGGCGAGCGGGGTGAGGTGCCCGATGGGTTCCTCGACCCCGGCGAGTCCCTCTGGGAGCGGCGCGTCCGGGAGGTGGACGCCGCCGCCAACGTGCTGGGCGTGAACCGGGTCGAGTTCCTCGGCTACCTCGACAGCGGCATGGACGGCACGCCCGAGAACAACGACCCCGCGTGCTTCTGGCAGGCCGACCTGGACGAGGCGGCCGATCGCTTGGCCGCGATCCTGCGGGACGAGGCCGCCGACATCCTCACCATCTACGACGAGAACGGGAACTACGGCCACCCCGACCACATCCAGGTCCACCGGGTGGGCGCCCGGGCCGCCGAGCGGGCGGGCACGTCCAAGGTCTACGAGGCCACCCTCGACCGCGACCACATCATCGAGCTGATGCGCCAGGCGCGGGAGCAGGGCATCGAGGAGGTGCCCGACATCCCCGAGGAGGAGTTCACCATGGGGATGCCGAGCGAGGTCATCACCACCCGCGTCGACGTGCGCTCGTTCCTCGATCGCAAACGGGACTCCATGCGGGCCCACGCCAGCCAGATCAGCGAGACGTCGTTCTTCCTCTCCATGCCCTCCGACGCCTTCGAGGCGGCATGGGGGACCGAGTGCTACATCCTGCGGGGCGCTTCGCCGGGCACGGTCGAGTCCGACCTGTTCGAGGGGGTGGCTTGACCCGGCTGTACCTGGTCCGGCACGGCGAGGCAGCGGGGGGCTGGGGCGACGATTTCGACCCGGGGCTGTCCGAGCGCGGCCGCTCGCAGGCGGCGGCCATGACCACCGGCCTCACGCCCGTCGTCGGGCGGCTGCCCGTCGTGGTCAGCCCGCTCCGGCGCACGCGGGAAACGGCTGGGTTCCTGGAATCGCTTTGGGGCGTGCCGGCCACCGTCGATCCGCGGGTGGGCGAGCTGCCGTCGCCCTCGCTCGACCTCGGGGAGCGGCTGACCTGGCTGGGCCAGATCCTCACCAGCCCGTGGGACGACTGGCCGGCCGATGTGCAGTCGTGGCGGGCGGCCATCCCCGGCACGCTGCTGTCGATCTCCGAGGACACGGTGGTCGTCACCCACTACGTCTTCATCGGGCAGGCCGTGGGCGACCCCGGGTACCGGCCCGACTACTGCTCGGTCACGGTCGTGGAGCACGACGGCGCACCCGGTTCGTTGCGGGTGGTCGAGCGGGGGGCGCAGCGCTCGACGGTGGTGCGGTAACCGTGAACGTCCCTCTCACGCCGCTCGACTTCCTGGAGCGGGCCCGCCGCTACTACGGCCCCCTCGACGCCGTCGTCGACGGCGAGCGCCGCCTCACGTACGCCGAGTTCGTGTCGCGCTGTCACCGGCTGGCCCACGCCCTGCGGGCCGACCTCGGGCTGGGGCCGGGTGGGCGGGTGGCGTACCTGTGCGGCAACACGCTCGAACTGCTCGAGGCGTACTACGGCGTGGTGCTGGCCGGCGGCATCCTCACGCCCCTCAACGTCCGCCTCGGCCCCCTGGAGTTGCAGGCCATCCTGGAGGACAGCACGGCGTCGATGCTGTTCGTCCACCCCTCGTTCCGGGCGGCGGCGGGCGAGTTGCTGCCCCGCCGCCGGGTCGACCTGGACGACCAGTACGAGGCTTTGCTCGCCGCCCAACCGGCGGACCCGTTCGAGCCCGATCCCTTCGGCGAGGACGACGTGTGCGAGCTCTTCTACACGAGCGGCACCACGTCGTCGCCCAAGGGCGCCATGCTCACCCATCGCAACCTGGCCACCCACGCCATCGACAGCGCGCTGACGCTCGGCCTCGGGCACCGGGACGTCGTCCTGCACACCATCCCCCTGTTCCACGTCAACGGGTGGGGCACGCCCCACTACGTCACCGCCCTGGGGGCCAGGCACGTGTTGCTGGAGCGTTTCGACGCGGGCGAGGTGCTGCGGCTGGTCGAGGCCGAGCGAGTCACCCGGTTGTCGCTCGTGCCCACCATGGCCCAGGCCGTGGTCGACCATCCCGACGCGGGCTGGCGGGACCTGTCGTCGCTGCTGCAGGTGACGGTGGGCGGGGCGGCATCGTCGCCCGAGTTGCTGGCCGGGCTGGAGGAGCTGATGGGGTGCGAGGTGATGAGCGGCTACGGCCTCACCGAGGCGTCGCCGCAACTGACCAAGGCCGTGCTGCTGCGCTCGCACGACGGCCTGCCCGTGGAGGACCAGCGCCGGCGCCACGCCACCACGGGCCTGCCCAACGTGGGCGTCGACCTGCGGGTGTTCGATGCCGACGACAACGAAGTGCCGAGGGACGGTGAGACGGTGGGCGAGATCTGCGTTCGTTCCAACCACGTGATGGCCGGATACTGGAAGCAGCCGGCGGCCAGCGAGGTGGCGCTGCGGGGCGGCTGGCTGCGCACGGGCGACCTGGCCACGGTCGACGCCGAGGGGTACGTCACCATCGTGGACCGGGCCAAGGACATCATCGTGAGCGGGGGCGAGAACGTGTCGTCCATCCAGGTGGAGCACGTGCTGTCGTCCCATCCGGCCGTTGCCGAGGTGGCCGTCGTTCCCATGCGGGACGAGAAGTGGGGCGAGGTGCCTCGGGCGTTCGTGGCCCTGCGCAAGGGCTCGGGCCCGGTGAGCGAGCGGGAGCTGATCGACTGGGTGCGCGAGCGCCTGGCCCACTTCAAGGCGCCCAAGCGGATCGACTTCCTGCCCGAGCTGCCCAAGGGCGGGACGGGCAAGGTCCAGAAGGCCGACCTGCGGGGCCGGCCGTGAGCGGGCCCACGTCGTGGACGCACACCGGGTACGCCCAGAAGATCGTGTTCGGCACCGACGCCGTCGACCGGGTCGCCGAGGTGGTCAAGGAGACGGGCGCCCGCCGGGTGTTGCTCGTCACCACCGAGGGACGGCGGGCATCGGAGGCGGGGGAGCGGGTGGTGAAGGGGCTCGGCCGCTCGCTGGCCGCCGTGTTCGACGGCGTGCGCTCGCACGTGCCCACGTCGGCGGTGGAGGCGGCCGTCACCATGGCGGCCGAGGCGGGTGCCGACGGCATCGTGTCGTTGGGCGGCGGGTCGTGCGCCGACCTGGGCAAGGCCGTGTGCTTCTTCACCGAGCAGCAGGCGGGCATGGCCGGCATGTCCTACGCCGACCGGCCCGTGCTCGCCCACGTGGCCATCCCCACCACGTACTCGGGAGCCGAGCTCACGCCCTTCTTCGGGATGACCGACGAGGCCACGCGCCAGAAGCGGGGCGCGGGCGGGCCCACCCTGGCGCCCCTGGCCGCCATCTACGACCCGGTGGTCACCCTCGACGTGCCCGCTCGGGTGGCGGCCGAGACGGGCATGAACGCGCTGGCCCATGGCGTGGAGTGCGCGTACTCGCCCCACCGCACGCCCGAGGCCGAGGCCGTGGCGCTGGCCTGCGTGGAGCGGGTGGCCCGGGCGCTGCCGGGTGTGATCGACGCGCCAGGCGACCTGGCCGCTCGCACGCTGATGCTCGAGGGCGCCGTGCTGGGCGGGCGTTGCCTGCAGAACGCCAGCATGGGCGTGCACCACGGTCTGGCCCAGTTGGTGGGCGGGCGCACGGGGATCCCGCACGGGCTGGCCAACGCCGTGCTGCTCGCCCACGCCCTGCGGTTCAACGCCGAAGCCGTGCCCGCCGAGGCGGCCCGCATCGGCGCTGGTCTGGGCGACGCGGCCGACCCGGCCGGCGCCGTCGACCGCCTGCGCGACCGGCTCGGCCTCCCCGGGCGGCTGTCGGAGTGCGGGGTGACGGACGACGACCTCGACGTCATCGCCCGCATGTCGCAGGACAACCGCAACGTGCAGCTCAACCCCCGGCCCGTGTCCGAGGACGACGCCCGGACCATCCTCGCCGCCGCCTTCTGAGTCGCGCCCTCGCCCGGGACGGGTGCTCGCGGTCAGAGGCGGGCGATCAGGCGGTCGACGGTGGCGCCCACCTCGCGCCGGGCCACGCGGGGCCGGCGGGCCTCGGCCACCAGCATGGCCGCCTCGTTCAGGGCGGCCAGCAGCATGCGGGCCAGCGCGTCGAGCGACCCCACCCCGGGTAGTACGGCGGCCAGGGCCTCCTGCACCAGCCCGAGCCCGTGCCGGGCTTCGATCTCCCGCCATGCCTCCCAGCCCAGGACCGCAGGCGCGTCCAACAACAGGATGCGGCGCACGGCCGGGTCCATCGCCGCGTCGAGGTAGGCCTGGCATCCCACCCGTAGTTGCTCCCGGGGATCGCCACCGCCCGCGGCCATGGCCGCCCCTGCCACCCGGGCGCCCACCTCGGCGTGCAACTCCTCCACCACGGCCACGAACAGCTCCTGCTTCCCGGCGAAGTGGTGGTACAGCGCCCCCCGGGTCATGCCCGCCCGCTCGGCGATCTCCTCCCGCCCCGCGCCCGAATAGCCCCGCTCGGCGAACAGCGAGCGGGCCGCCCCCAGCAGGGCCGCGCGTGTGAGGGCCGAGCGCTCCGCCTGCGTCCGCCGCGCCGGCGTGCGCTGCGCCGGTGGCACCGGCTTGTGGCCTTTGTCACGGTTGACGGCCATCGTCCCTCCGGGTGAAGATGCGTGCAGCCCGCATGTTTTAGCAGCGGCCCGAGCAGATGGGGGAATCATCATGCTGTCCCGTCAGGAGATCCTGGCCGGGTACCCGGTCGAGCTGGCATCGTTCTCGGAGCTGCTTCGCTCCTTGTCCGACGAGGAGCTGGCCGCGCTCAGCCGCTGCGAGGGCTGGGTCGTGGCCGACGTGGCCGCCCACGTGGTCGGTGGACTGGCCGACGTCGTGAGCTTCAACCTGGACGGGGCGGGCACGCCCGAGTGGACCAACCGCCAGGTGGCCGAGCGGCGGGGTCGCACCCAGCACGAGTCGGCCGACGAGCTCGACCAGGTGGCCAAGACGGCCGCCGACCTGCTCGGCCAGTTCGACGACGAAGCGTGGAAAGCGCCCGCGCCCGCCAACTCGGCGCCGAGTGTGGGCAGCGGCGTGGAAGCGATGTTCTACGACGCCTACGTGCACGGCGACGACATTCGGGCCGCCATCGGGCGCCCGTCGGTCACCGGTCCAGGCCTGCGGGCCGCCGTGCACCACCTGGCCGCGGCGCTCGCTGACCACGGGTGGGGACCGGCCACCCTCGCCCTCGACGGCTTGGAAGAACTGCCGGTCGGCGACGGCAGCGGTGCCCGCATCACCGGCGACCCCATCGCCTTCGTCCTCGTGGCCACCGGTCGCCAGGACCCGGCCACCATCGGCCTGGACCCCAGCGTCAACATCTATCCCTGAGGGACCCGCAGGGCCACCACGGCCATGTCGTCGTGGGCCGGGCCAGGCTGCCAGGCGTCAACGGCGTCGAGCACGCTCTGGGCCACGGTCTCCGGGTGCTCGCCCGCGACCGTGGAAAGCACCGCGCGCAACCGGGCTTCGCCGAACATGCCGCCCTCGCCGCGCTCTTCGGTCACGCCGTCGGTGAAGAACACCACCGTGTCGCCGGGACGGAGCTCGACGGCCACGTCCTCCAGGTCGACCTCGGGGAACAGCCCGAGCATGAGCCCGTGGGTCCCGACCTCGGCGACCTGCCCGTCGGACCGGACGACGAGGGGCAGCGGGTGACCGCCCGACGCCACCCGCAGGTGGGCCCCGTCGTCGGCCCGGGCGAAGCGGGACAGGGCCACCGTGAGGAACCGCCCTTCGTCGACGTCGTCCCGTCGCCGGATGGCCTCGTTGAGCACGGCCAGCACGCGGGCCGGTGAGCGTTCCCGCAACGACAGGCCGCGGATGGTGTCACGGGCCAGGCCGGTGATGGCCGCCGCCTCCGTGCCCTTGCCGCACACGTCGCCGATCACCACCGACCAGTCACCGGCGGCCGTCTCGAACACGTCGTAGAAGTCGCCGCCGATCTCCGCCCCCCGGCCCACCGGCCGGTAGCGCACGGCCAGGTCGAACCCCGGAATGTCAGGCTGGCGCGGTGGCAGGAGGCTGGCCTGCAATGCCTCGGCCACCCGGCTGCGCTCCTCGTACAGGCGGGCGTTGTCGATGGCCACGGCCGCCCGCCGGGCCAGATCCATGGCCAGGGCGAGGTCGTCCTCGCTGTACACCCGGCCCGACTCGGTGGCGACCAAGGAGATGACGCCGAGGGTGCGCCCTCGGGCGTTCAGGGGGACCATCATCACCGACCGCAGGAAGAACTCCCGGAGCATGTCCAGGTGCTCCTCGTCGAGGGCGGCCTCGACGAGCATCTCGTCGGTGACCTCCTCGATGATGACGGGCTCGCCCGTCTCGATGACAGCCAGCAGGCCCTCGCCCGACCGTGGGGTGGGTGGGTAGCGCCGGCGCAACTCCTCGGCCCGGGCCATCCGCGCCGGGTCGCGGTGGGCGACCACCAGCGTGGTGGGATGGACGTCGCCCTCCTCGAGCACGGCCACCGTGCACCAGTCGGCCAGGGGACCGACCACCAGATGGGCCAGCTTGGTGAGCGTGTCCTCGTAGTCGAGCGACGAGCTCAGCACCTCGTTGGCCTCGGCGAGGAACGCCAGCCGGTCGCGTGCCCCCTGCTCGGCCTCGTCGGCCAGGACCCGCGCCGTGATGTCGGTGCCCACGCCGATCATCTCCGTGGGACGGCCGTCGTCGTCGCGCACCACCACGCCCGTGGCGTGGATCCAGCGCTCCCTCCGGTCGGGACCGATGGCGCGGAACTCGGCCTTGAACGGCGCCTCGTTCGTCACTGCGTCCCGCATGGCGCTGCTCACCGGCGCGCGGTCGTCGGGGTGGACGAGCGAGATGAAGTCGTCGAAGGCGCCGCCGAAGGAGCCGGGCGCCAGGCCGAAGATGGCTTCCAGGGTCGGCGACCACGACAGCCGGTCGGTGGGCAGGTGCCACTCCCAGTCGCCCATCCCGCCGGCGTCGAGGGCCAGGCGCAAGCGGGTCTGCTCGGCGGCCAGCGCGGCGGCGGCGCGCACCCGGGCGAGGGCCGCGCCGAACACGTTGGCCACCGACTCCACGAACCCGATCTCGTCGGCCCGGAAGCTGCGGGGCGTGGCCGTGTGGGCGGAGAGCACGCCGAAGGGCTCGGTGTGGCCGGGGATGACCACGCTCATGCCGCCGGCCGGACGCTGCTGGGCGAGGAGGGGATTGAGGCGGAAGCGGTGTTCGACGGCGAAGTCGGCGACGAACACGGGCGCGCCCGACGCCAGCGCGTACCCGGGCAGCAGGTCTTGCTTGCCGCTCACCCGGCGCCCCACGGCATCGTCGCCCCATCCCCTGGCGGCTACCACTTCGAAGTCGTCTGCCTCGCGATCGACGCGCAACACGGCCACCAGCTCCAGCCCGAGGACGTCGGCCAGCACGGCCACGGCGTCGGTCATGAGCTGGCCCACGTCGTCGACGACGAGGGCGCGCTGCTCGTACAGGGCCAGGCCGGCCTGCTGGCGGACACGGGCGTCCAGCTCGTCGGCCGCCTGCCGGGACTTGGTGACGTCGTGGACGACGATGGCCACGCCGTCGATGCCATCACCCACCAACGGGTAGCAGCTGGCGGTGAAGGAGCGACCGCCCGACCGGCGGGGCACCTCCAGCTCGGCCGTGCGCGTGCCCGTGCTTCTTGCCTGGTCGATCAGCGCCGTGAGGAAGCCCTCGGCGTCGGGGACCAGCTCGGCGAGGCTGCGGCCCGCGTGGTCCTCGATGGGCTGGCCGGTGAAGTCGGCGAACAGGTCGTTGACGGTGCGCACTCGCCGCTCGGTGTCCACGAAGGCCAGGCCCACGGGCGCGCCGCGAAAGAAGGAGGCCAACGGCGCAGTGATGCCAGAGACATCGTCTGAGCCGTGATCCGCCGACGGCCTGTCGCACCCCACCGACGGGCACGTTACCCGCCGTTCGCGGCACGCGTGACAGCTGGTGCGGGCGTAGCCTGAGAGCATGCCTGCAACCGAAGCTCCCCGTTGGCGAGGGGTCAACCACCTCGCACTGGTGACGCCCGACATGGACGCCACCGTTCGCTTCTACCACGGCGTTCTGGGGATGCGCCTGGTGGCCACGCTCATGGCCGGGCCCATGCGCCACTACTTCTTCGAGATCGCTCCCGAGAACACGGTGGCCTTCTTCGAGTGGCAGGGCGCGCCAACGTTCGCCAAGCCTGCCGGCGTACCTGCGGCCGGGCCCATGCAGTTCGACCACCTGAGCTTCAACCTGCCCGACGAGCAGTCGCTGCTCGACCTGCGGGACCGCCTCGTGGCCGCCGGGTGCGAGATCACCGAGGTGGTCGACCACGACATCATGCACAGCGTCTACTTCACGGATCCCAGCGGCATCGCCCTGGAGGCCTCGTGGTGGGCGCTGGACGTCACCGGCCGCCCGGCGGACTACGGCAACGCCCGCGTCTTCTCCGACCCGGACCCGGTGCCGGCGGTGCGGGAGCTGGCCGAGCAGGGCACGCTGGCCTGGACACCCACCACCTCGCTGGTGGGCGACGCCGTGCTGGACCCGGCTTGAGCGGGGCCTGGCAGCTTCGCCGCTACCAGGTCAAGGAGGGGGCGCTGGACGCCTTCGTCGAGCTGTGGCGGGAGGAGGTCGTGCCCGCCCGTGGGGCCTACGGCTTTCGCGTGGAGGCGGCGTGGACGGGCGACGACGGCCGGGAGTTCGGCTGGATCGTCTCGCATCCTGACGCCAGCCAGTTCGACGCGGCCGAGCAGGCGTACTACGCCTCGCCCGAGCGGGCGGCCATCAGCACCGACCCGGCGTCCTTGCTCGACGAGGTCGCCACGTGGCTGGTGCATCCGGTGAAGCACCCGTAAATCGGGCGAAATCTGGCAAAAGGAGCCTTTGGCTCCGGCGGCGAATCCTTTCCCCGAACCGAGTGGGGTCGGGGGAGGGAGTCTCCATGCGCAAGTTGGTCGTCGCCGCCCTGGCTGCGAGCGTGGGTCTGGTGCCGGCCGTCGTGCCGGCCGCCAACGCGTCGAGTGACGACGCCGCCACCATCGGCCGTTTCCTGACGCCCTTCCGTGAGGACGGCGCCCGACTCGACAAAGACGGCAACATGGTGAGCGACACGCGGGGCGACAACGGTTGCCTCGTCAAGGACACGGGCGACCACAAGGATTGCCTCCCCGCCGGTGCCAGCGAGAACGTGCTGGCCGACGGAACGGTCCTCTACTGGAACGCCCTCGAAGGGACTGAGGACTTCCAGACCGCCACCATCCCCGAGGGCGGGGCCAAGTTCCGCAACGACCAGAGCCGGGTGCTGGCCATCGACTGGGCCCATCCCGCCCAGTCAGCGTGGACCACGCCCGGCAACCCCACGGCCTCGCAGTCGCCCAACCCGCCCCGGGAGACGCCGTTGCTCTCGCCCGTGGTGACGTCGAACGACAACGGCCCCACCAACGACGCCAGCCTCTTCTGCTCTGACCAGAAGCAGCTGCCCGACGGCACCATCCTGGCCGCGGGCGGCACCGACTACTACAGCGAGCCCAAGGTCACCGACCAGTACGGCGTGATCGAGCTGGAGGGCGTGCGCAACGCCCGCATCTTCGATCCCGCCACGTCGTCGTGGAAGCCCACCGGGGCCATGAACTACGGCCGGTGGTACCCGTCGATGGTGAGCCTGGCCAACGGCGACGTGTTCGTGGCCAGCGGCGTGACCAAGCTCCTCAAGCCCGTGTACCCGACGCACGCGCAGGACAGCGGCGACAACGTTTCCCAGACGGAGACGTACCACTTCAAAGGCGACCAGGCGAAGACGTGGACCGTCAACGGCACGGCGGACAACCCGTCGTCCGGCGACCGCTCCCTGCCGCTGTTCCCGCGCCTCCACCTCCTGCCCGACGGCCACGTCTACTACGACGCCGCCGGCCAGGCCTTCAACCCCTTCGGCCAGTCGTACGAGGAAGCCCTCTGGAACGTGGCCGCCACCTACGACCCCGGCACCAAGACGTGGTCGGACCTGGGCGTGCCCGGCGTGGGCTCGGCGATGGGGAGCCAGGGTCTCACCGAGCCCGGCTTCCGGGGCTCGACCTTCTCGCAGATGCTGCCCATGCATCCCAACGCCGACGGTTCATACGACTCGGCTTCGTTCCTCACCGCCGGCGGCGTGGTCGGCATGTCGCCCGGCAGCTACCTGCCCACCCGCTCCACGCGCATCAACACGGTGTCCACGGCCAACAACCAGGAGGTCCTGACCACGGTCGCGGCCGGGCCCCTGGGCCGGGGCCGGTGGTACTCCAGCGCCGTCACCCTGCCCACGGGCCAGGTGCTGGCCTTCTCGGGCGCCGACCTGGACGAGGTCGCCACGCCCGGCCAGGAGAGCCCCATCCGCCAGGCCGAGCTGTTCACCCCGTCCATCGACGACACGACCAAGCAGTACAACGGCGGCAAATGGGAGGACGTGGCCGTGGCCCAGCGCCGCCGCACGTATCACAACAACGCCGTGCTGCTGCCCGACGGGCGGGTGCTGGTGGGGGGGCACGCTCCCATCCCCAACAGCTACGGCTTCGTGCAGAACGATCCGAGCACGCCGGTCCGGGAGGCCTCCAACAACTTCCGCGATGCGAGCTTCGAGATCTACGAGCCGCCGTACCTCCACTGGGGCGTCGACCGGCCGGTGATCGACGGCGACATGGACCCCAACGTGCGCTCCGGGCACACGCTCGAGATCCCCACCCGGGACGCGGCCGACGTCACCAGCGTGGTCCTGGTGCGCAACCCGTCCGAGACCCACCTGGTCGACGCCGACCAGCGGGTGGTCGAGCTGCCCATCGTGGCCCGCCACGGCGGTGCGATCGAGGCCGCCGTGACCGCCAACGCCGCCGTGCTGCCCTCCGGCCCGTACATGCTCTTCCTGAACAAGGGCGTGATGCACGACGGCAAGCGTTCTCTGGTGCCCTCGGTGTCCAAGCAGGTGTTCGTGGACGCCACCGCGCCCGAGTGGTCGGAGGACAGCCACCACTTCCCGCCCGGGGCCCGACCCGACGTGCACCTGCCGCCCGCACCCGCGCCGAAGGTGTCGCCCCAGGCCGTGGCTGTGCCCGCGGCCGCCACCCGGGCGTCGGCGTCGCCCGCGGCCGGGGCTCGGGTCAGCCTGCGCGGCGCCGAGTACGCCGTCCGCCCCGTGTCCGCCAGCCACCCCGCCGACCGGCCCCGCCGCCTGGCCCTGTTGCTCGGGCTGGGCCTGGCCGCGCTGGGCCTGGCCGCGGGCGCGGGTGCGCGCCGGCGCCGGGTACCCGCACGGGCGTGACCAGGCGGGCCCTGGGCCCGCTCCTCGTTGCGGCCGTCGGCCTGGTGCTGGCGCCCCCGGCGTCGGCCCACCAGACCGTGCCCGGCGTGGTCGACGTGCTCGACCGGGTGGTGCCGCCGCTGCCCGCCGGCGTCACCGTGCAGGTCGCCGTGAGCGTGAGCGACCAGTTGGTGGTCGCCAACCCCACGCCCACCGACCTCGTGGTGCTGGGTGACGACGGCGAGCCCTTCCTGCGCATCGGGGCCCAGGGCACATTCGCCAACCTGCGCTCGCCCACGTGGTACCGGGACAACGACCCGACGGGGTCCACACCGCCGCCCCCGAAGGCGGACCCCACCGCCGTGCCCGAATTCGTTCGGGTGAGTACCGAAGCCAACTTCGGGTGGTTCGACCACCGGCTGCACCGCCAGGCGCTGGCGCCTCCCGTGCTGCGGGCGGGCCAGAACGTCCTGCAACTCGGGTCCTGGTCGGTGCCCATGCGCTACGGCGACCAGGCCGTGCAGGTGTTGGGCCACCGCGAGTACCGCCGCCCGCTGGGGGTGTGGGTGCAGTCCGTCCAGGCCGTGCCTGCAGGCGTGCAGGTCGTGGTGTTGCCGGGGTTGGTGCCCGGCCTCTTCGCCCAGTTGGCCGGCGACCAGCCGGTGACGTTCCTGGGCCAGGAGGGCGAGCCCATCGCCAAGCTCGAGACGGGTGGGGCCTCGGTCAACCTGGCCAGCCCCGCGTGGGCGTTCACCATGCGGGCCAAGACGGGCGCGCCGCCGCCGGTGGCCACCACGTCGCCCCAGTGGGTGGCGGAGTCGACCAAGCCCCAGGTCACCTGGCTGGACGCGCGGGGCCAGGGCCCCGAGCCGCCGGTGGGGCGACCGCCGGCGATCACGTCGATCACGTGGCGGGTGCCCGTCCTGGTGGGGAACACCCGGTCGGAGATCGTGGGCCTCACCCGCTGGACCCCGTCCCCGACCGTGGGCCGCCCGACGAGTCGCCCGCGGCCGTGGTGGGTCGTCGCCGTGCCCGTGGCCCTGACCGTGGTGTTCTTCGGCGGTCTCTGGCGGATTGTCCGGGGTAGAGTCAGATCGTGAAGCGCATGCTGACCGTCGACGACCTGGCTCGGGACGATCGCTTCGTCAGGATCCGCATCGAGGAAGCGATCTTCGACCCTCGCAACGCCAACACGGTGGGCGGGTCGAACACCTTCAAACCGGCCGACCCGGATTCACCCGATGCCGCTCGCCAGCTGATGCACGGGATCTTCGTGGGGGAGATCCAAGCCCTCGAAGGGGCGGGCCGCACGTGCTGGGACTTCGAGGTGGGTGCCGGTCAGGCGGACATCCCCTTCGCCCTCAAGCTGGACATGGCCCGCCAGTGCTGGGACGAGGCCCGTCACGTCGAGATCTCGGTCAAGCTCACCGAGCACATGGGCTCCGAGATCGGTGAGTTCGCCGAGCAGACGCTGCTGTTCGAGGCCGCCTGCAACAGCGATCCCGTGCTGCGCCTCACCGGTGTGAACCGGGCGTTGGAGGGCCTGGCCATCGATGTGTTCAACACGATGCGCGACTTCGGCAAGGCCAACGCCGACCCGGTGCTCGAGTTCTGCGAGGACTGGATGCTGGCCGACGAGGTCACCCACGTGAAGATGGGCTCCGACTGGTTGCGCCGGCTCACCGCCAGCGACAAGGAGCGCCAGCAGCAGGCGCTCGACTTCCAGCGCACGGTCGACAAGCTGTTCAGCTTCGGCGGGTTCCGGGGCGAGACCGACGACAACCCC
>DASRGI010000012.1:0-10357 GCA_035651095.1 Acidimicrobiales bacterium
TGCGCGTCGTCCTTACCAACCTGGCGCGCATTCTGGCTGTGGAATTGGTGGCCGCCACCCGAGCCATCGACCTGCGGGCCCCGCTGATGCCGGCTTTGGGGACGGCTGCCGTCCTGGCCCTGGTGCGGTCGCGCATCGACGGCCCCGGGCCCGACCGCTACCTGGCGCCTGAGCTGGCCCAAGCTGAGGAACTGGTGGAGAGCGGCGCCGTGGTCGACGCCGCTGAACGAGCCATAGGAGGGCTGGCATGAGCCCGAACTGGAGTGACGGTGCCCGCCCTGTTCGGGCGCCCCGGGGAACGACGTTGCGGTGCCAGGGCTGGCCCCAGGAGGCGGCCCTGCGCATGTTGATGAACAATCTCGATCCCGAGGTGGCAGAGCGGCCCGACGACCTTGTCGTCTACGGCGGTACCGGCCGGGCCGCTCGCAGCTGGGCCGCCTTCGACGCCATCGTGGCCACCTTGCAGCAGCTGGCGGCGGACGAGACCTTGCTGGTGCAGTCGGGCAAACCCGTCGGCGTGTTCCGCACCCACGAGTGGGCGCCCCGCGTCCTTATCGCCAACAGCAACCTGGTTCCAGACTGGGCCGACTGGGACGAGTTCCGCCGCCTCGAAGACCTGGGCCTCACCATGTACGGGCAGATGACCGCGGGCTCGTGGATCTACATCGGCACCCAAGGCATCTTGCAGGGGACGTACGAGTGCTTCGCCACCATTGCCTCGCGACGATTCGGTGGTTCGTTGCGAGGCACGCTCACGCTCACGGCCGGGCTGGGCGGCATGGGTGGCGCTCAACCGTTGGCCGTCACCATGAACGACGGCGTGGCCCTGTGCGTGGAGGTCGACCCCCGCCGCATCGAGCGGCGCCTGCACGACGAGTACCTCGACGAAGCCACGGATGACGTGGACGACGCGCTCGCCCGGCTGGCCGCCGCCCAAGCCGAGGGGCGCCCGCTGTCGGTGGGATTGCTGGGCAACGCCGCCGACGTGGTGCCCCGGCTGGCCGCGTCGGACGTGGCCGTCGACATCGTCACCGACCAAACGTCGGCCCACGACCCGCTGTCGTACGTGCCCACCGGTCTCGCCGTCGAGGAAGCCGACGAGTTGCGCCGGCGCGACCCGGAGTCGTACGCCAAGCGGTCGCGCCAGAGCATGGCCGAGCACTGCGCGGGCATGGTGGCTTTCCTGGACAAGGGCGCTGAAGTTTTCGACTACGGCAACAGCCTGCGGGCTGAGGCGCGCCACGCCGGCTTCCATCGGGCCTTCGACTACCCCGGCTTCATCCCCGCGTACATCCGCCCGTTGTTCTGCGAAGGGAAGGGACCGTTCCGGTGGGTGGCCCTGTCCGGCGATCCGGCCGACATCGCCGCCACTGACGCCGCGGTGCTGGCCGAGTTCCCGGACAACGAGCCCTTGGTCCGCTGGGTGCGCATGGCAGGGGAGCGGGTGCGGTTCCAGGGCCTGCCTGCCCGCATCTGTTGGCTGGGCTACGGCGAGCGCGACCGCATGGGCCTGCGCTTCAACGAACTGGTGGCGTCGGGCCGGGTCTCTGCGCCCATCGTTATTGGCCGGGACCACTTGGACGCGGGGTCGGTGGCGTCGCCCTACCGGGAGACGGAGGCCATGGCCGATGGTAGCGACGCCATCGCCGACTGGCCGCTGCTCAACGCCTTGCTCAACACGGCCAGCGGGGCGTCGTGGGTGAGCATCCACCACGGCGGCGGCGTGGGCATCGGGCGGTCCATCCACGCCGGCGTGGTGGCCGTGGCCGACGGTTCCGACCTGGCCGCCGAAAAGCTGGCTCGCGTGCTGTCCAACGATCCGGGCACCGGGGTGATGCGCCACCTCGACGCCGGCTACGACGACGCGCGCCGGGTGGCGCGTGAACGCGGCGTGCAGATCCCGATGCCATGACCGTGTGGTACGCGGAGTGGGCGTGGCTGGGCGGTGCCGAAGCGACGGCCGGTGTGGTGCTCGAAGCAGTGGACGGCGTTTTTGCTGACGTGCGCGTCGGGCCGGCGCCGCCCGGCGCCGAGCGGGTGGCCGGGTTGGTGCTGCCCGGCCTGGTGAACGCCCACTCGCACGCCTTTCACCGGGCGTTGCGAGGGCGCGCCGGTGGCGCGGACTTCTGGTCGTGGCGGGACCAGATGTACACCGTGGCCGCCCGCCTCGACCCGTCCACCTATCTGGCCCTGGCCACCGCCTGCTTCGCGGAGATGGCCGAGGCGGGCATCACCACCGTCCACGAGTTCCACTACCTCCACCACCCCGGTGGGATGGACGATGCCGTGGTCGAAGCGGCCCGGGCCGTGGGCGTGCGCCTGGTGTTGCTCGATACCTGTTACCTGCGAGCGGGTTTTGCCAACGAGCCGCTCAGCCTTGTGCAGCAACGGTTTTCCGATGGCGACGTGGACCGGTGGGCGGCTCGGGCGTCGCTCGTTGCTGCCCGCCATCCCGACGTGGTGGTAGGCGCGGCCGTGCACAGCGTGCGCGCCGTCGACACCGCGTCGATGGCGGCGGTGGCGTCGTGGGCGGCCGAGCGGGCCGTCCCTTTGCACTTCCACCTGTCCGAGCAGCCGGCCGAGAACGAGGCGTGCCTGGCCGCCACCGGCTACGCGCCCACCCAGCTGGCCGAGTCGGCCGGGATGCTGGGGCCGCGCTCGACCGCCGTGCACGCCACCCACGTAACGCCGGACGACATCGCCCGCTTGGGCCGGTCGGGCACGACCGTGTGCTTGTGCCCCACCACCGAGCGGGACCTGGCCGATGGGGTGGGCCCTGCCGCCGCCCTGGGCGGTGCCGGGTGCCCGTTGGCCCTGGGCTCCGACAGCCAGGCGGTGGTCGACCTGTTCGAGGAGGCCCGAGCGGTGGAGTTGGACGAGCGGTTGGTGACGGGTCGGCGGGGCGCTCACGCTCCCGCCGCCCTGCTGGGCGCGGCCACGGGGGGCGGCGTGCTTGCTCCCGGCGCCCCCGCCGACTTCGTGGTCCTGTCCCTCGACTCGCCCCGGCTGGCGGGCTTCGACCCCCGTCGAGCGGCGGCCCACGTGGTGTTCGCGGCGGCCCCGGCCGACGTGGGCGAGGTGGTGGTGGGTGGGCGCCGGGTCGTCAGTGCCGGCCGCCATGTGGCCATCGATACGGCCGCGGCGTTGCATGCTGCCATCGCCGCGGTGGCCGACCCATGAGGTCGACGTGGGACCTGCTGGTGGTGGGCGCCCGGCTGCCCGGTATGACGGATGACGGGGCCGTTGCCGTCAGAGGTGACCGCATTGCCTTCGCCGGCGCGCGGGCCGATCTGCCTCATAGCGATGCCGCCGACGTGCTCGACGTGGACGGCAGGCTGGTGACTCCCGGCCTGATCGACTGCCATACGCACCTCGTGTTCGGCGGCCACCGGGCCCACGAGTACGAACAGCGCCTCGCGGGGACGACCTACGCCGAGTTGGCCGCGGGTGGCGGCGGGATCCTGGCCACCGTGCGGGCGACCCGAGCAGCCACCGAACAGGAGCTGTTCGACGCCGCGTCGGCCCGGCTGGCTGTGTTGGCGGCGGGCGGGGTCACCACAGTGGAGATCAAGTCGGGCTACGGCCTCGACCTCGACACCGAACTGGCCATGCTGCGGGTGGCCCGGGCGTTGGGCCGGTCGAGCGGCGTGCGGGTGATGACCACCTTCCTCGGCGCCCACACCGTGCCCCCCGAGTGGGAGGGCCGGGCCGATGGCTACGTCGACCACGTGTGCCAGGTCATGCTCCCGGCCGTGGCCCAGACCGGGCTGGCCGACGCGGTGGACGTGTTCTGCGACCACGGGGCTTTCACGCCGGAGCAGTCGGGCCGGGTGCTGGCTGCCGCCCGGGCTGCCGACCTGCCGGTCAAGGTCCACGCCGACCAACTGAGCGACCTCGGAGCCGCCGACCTGGCCGCCCGCTTCGGCGCCCTGTCGGCCGACCACCTGGAGCACACCGGTGAGGCTGGCGTGGCCGCCCTGGCCCGGTCCGGCACCGTGGCCGTCCTGCTTCCCGGCGCCGCTTACATGCTGGCCGACCCGGCCCGCCCGCCCGTGGCTGCCTTGCGGGCCGCGGGTGTCCCCATGGCCGTAGCCACCGACGCCAACCCCGGCACGTCGCCCGTGCTCTCGCTTCCCATCGCCATGCACATGGCCTGCCGCCTCTTCGGCCTGGCGCCAGGCGAAGCGCTGGCGGGCGCCACGGGCAACGCCGCCCGGGCGCTCGGCCGCGCCGACCTGGGCGTGCTGGCCGCCGGGGCCATGGCCGACCTGGCCGTGTGGGACGCGGCCGAGCCCGTCGAACTCGTCTACTGGCTGGGGCGCAACTTGTGCCATGCCGTCGTTCGCGGTGGGAGGGTGGTTCCGTGACCGTCAGGGAGATCGTCCGCATCGGCCATCCGGTGCTGCGCCAACCGGCTCGCCCGGTGCCGCCCCAGGAGGTTGGCGCGGCGTGGGTGCAGTCGCTCATCGACGACCTCATCGACACCATGCGGGCGGCCTGCGGCGCGGGGTTGGCCGCCAACCAGATCGGTGAGCCCGTGCGCGTGTGCGTCATCGAGGTGGGCGACAACCCCCGCTACCCGTACAAGCCCCGCATCCCATTGACCGTGTTAGTGAACCCCGAACTGGAACTGCTGACCGACGAGGTCTTCGACAACTACGAGGGCTGCCTCAGCGTCCCCGACCTGCGCGGGGTAGTGGCCCGCCGGGTGCGGGTGCGCGTCCGCGCCCTCGACCGCCACGGCGCCCCCATCGACCGGGTGGTGGAAGGACTGTCGGCCGGTACCTTCCAGCACGAGCTTGACCATCTCGACGGCGTGCTGTTCGTCGACCGGGTGACCGACCCGCACACGCTCGCGACCTGGGACGAGTTCGACCGCCGCCACCGGGAGGCGTTCGTACACCGGGTGGAGGCGCTGGTGGCGCGCTTCGGCTCCTGAGCGCTCAGGAGCCGGGCAGGCGCACCGTGGCCGTGGCCGCGGGCGGCGTCACCACCGGAGGGTCCTTCGGATACTGGAACGTGTACGTCTCGCGGTAGGGCCCCGGGGTGGGTGGCAGCGTCGACGGGTCGAGCCGCCCCCCGGTGGCCTTGGCCTGCACGTCCAAGGCGCTGCGCATGTCCTGGGCTACCCGCTTGACGTCGATGTCGAAGAGGGTCTCGATGCGCGTGATTCTGCCGTCCTTGAACCAGAACGAGGCGTAGAGAAAGGCGGCCCGCAGCCGCTGTTCCAGGTTGGGCGGGATGCCCTGGCGGAAGAGCAGGTCGGGCTGGTAGGCGCCAGGTAGGGCGTCGTAGCGAACGCCGTCCTCGGAGTGGGGCGGGAACTTGTCGTTGCGCTTCACGTAGTCCGACGACTTGGGGTCATACCGCCGGGCGGTCTTCACCGCGGTCTTGAACAGCTCGGCGTCGGGCCCCGCCTCCAACGCCCGCACGGCGTCGAGCACGGCGCCACCGCTCAGTGGGCCAACGGCCCGGCGGGCGAACTCACCGGGCGCGCCGGACGCGTCGGCCACCCATGCCCCGGCCACCACGTCGGCGACGGGCTTGTCGAGCTTCACGAAACGGCGGTCGTCCACCACGACCTCGCGGTAGAGCAGCGCGCCTCCCGCCGCCACCTCCGCCTGGTAGCGGTAGTCGTCCGCCACCGCGCCCCGTACCTCGGAGCGGGCGCCGCCCAACTCCCGCTGGAACACGAACTGCCGGGGCGCGTGGACGGACGCATCGAGGAAGTCGGACCGCTGCTTGGCCGACAGGGAATTGTCGGTGCTGCCTGTGCAGGCGGCCAGCGGCAGGCTGAAGATCACCACGGCGGCGGCCCACGCGGCGCGCCCCCTCACGGTCGCAGCTCCAAGGCTTGGCGCAGCAGGCCGCGCGGCTCGCCGTAGTCCTTGGCCATGGACAGGATGAACAACTCCGAACCCGTGAACCAGATGTACAGCGGTTGCTCGCTCCCCGAGGTCACATACACGCGCCGGGAGCCCAGGACGCGCAACCGGGGCTCGGCCTGGCCGATCTGGTTCACGATCTGGCGCTCGAAGGCGAGCACGTCGTCGGGCGTGCGGGAGGCGAAGGCATCTGCGGTGAGGTGGCCCACCTGCAAGGTGGCCCGCAGCCGGGTACCGGAGCGCAGCGCCCACAGTCGACTGTCGGTGAAGTACGAGTGGCCGCCCGCCTCTTTCGCCTGCTTCGTGATGTCCTCGGGGGTGACGGCCAGGCCGGCCAACTCGGTGGGCAACAGGTCGGCCCGCACCTTCACCTCGGCACCGGCGACCGTGGTCAGGCGAGCGGACTGGGTGCACGCACCTCCCAGCACGGCAACCGCAAACAAGGCGGCCACGCCCTTCATCGGGCCTCCCCCTGGCGCTCGATGGTGGCCTGGTCGTCGCCCAGATAGGCGGCCACGATGGTGGGGTGGCCGAGCACGTCGTCGGCCGCCCCCTGCACGATGATCGATCCCTGCACGAGCCCGACCAACTCGTCGGCCACCGCCCGGATGAGGAGTACGTCGTGCTCGATGATGAGCAGGCTGCACCCGGTCTCGTGCCGTACCCGCCGCAGCATCGGCCCGAGCGTCTCCGCCTCGGCCTGGGCGATGCCGGACGAGGGCTCGTCGAGGAGCAACACCTTGGGCTCGGCCGCCAGCACGCAGGCCAGGTCGACCACCCGGCGCAGGCCGGTGGAGAGATCGGCCACGAACTTGTCCCGGTAGGTCCCCAACTCGAACAGCTCCACCAACCGGTCAGCGGCCAGTCGCACCCGCCGCTCGCTGCGGCGCACGGGCGGGGCCTGGGTGGCGATGACCATGGTGTTGCGGATGTCGAGGGTGGCGTCGAGGGCCACGCACAACGTCTCGAAGACGGTGAGCGAGGGGAACAACCGGGCGTCCTGGAAGCGGCGGATGAGCTTGGCCCGGGCCCTCCCATCGGGGGACAGGTTGGTGATGTCCACCCCTTCGAGGGTGATGGTGCCGGCGTCCGGTGACTGGTAGCCGGACAGCAGGTCGAACAGCGTGGTCTTGCCTGCCCCGTTGGGGCCGATGAAGCCGAGGGCGCTGCCTTCGGTGAGGCTGAACGACACGTCGTCCAGCACACGCTTGCCCCCGTATGACTTGCCCAGGTGGGCCGCCTCCAGCACGGCCCGGCCCGATCCCGGGCCGGCGGCCGGCCGTGGCCCAGGCGGCGACGAGTGTGACGCCCTCGCGCCCTTGACGTACACGGCCCGCATGAGGTCGGGCCGGGCCAGCAGGTCGGCGGTAGGCCCTTCGAACTTCACTTCGCCCTTCTCCATGAACACGGCCCGCTCGGCCACGGTGAGGGCCACGTTGACCGACTGCTCGACCAGGATCACGGTGGTCCCCTGGTCCCGCACGGCCCGCACCGCGTCGAGCAGGCTGGCCACCACGGCGGGGGCCAGCCCCAAGGACAATTCGTCGATCATCAGCAGCCGGGGCTGGGCCAGGAAGGCCTGGCCCAGCGCCACCATCTGCTGCTCGCCCCCGGAGAGCAGCGCGGCGTCCTGGTCCAGCCGGTCGCGCAACACGGGGAAGAGTTCGAAGAGGCGCTGGCGCCGGGCTTCCTGTTCGGCCGCTGGGCAGTTCCACAGGGCCAGGTCGAGATTCTCGCCCACGGTGAGGCCGGGGAAGGTGCCCTTGCCGCCCGGCATGGACACCACGCCCAGCCTGCTGATCTCGTGGGGTGGCAGGTGGGTGATGTCGCGGCCGTCGAACAGGACGGCGCCGTTGGACGCCTCCTGGGTCCCGGCGACGGCGCGCAGGATGGTGGACTTGCCTGCTCCGTTGGTGCCGAGCAGGGCCACGATCTCGCCCTCTTCCACCACCAGGTCGACGTTGAACAGCACTTGCACGCTGCCGTAGGAGACGTCCACGTCTTTGCAAACGAGCAGCTTGGTGGCGCCCGCGGCTTTGGCCCGGCGGTACTCCTCCTTGGCCATGGCCGAGGCGAGGGCGGCGCGCATGTCGACTTCGAAGAACTTGGCCGCTGACAGGGCGATGAGCGGCCCGATGAGGGTGAGCGGGAAGAGGAACAGCATCCCGCCTCGCAGTCCGTAGGACGCTTCGACCTGGCCGGCCAACGAAGGCCCCAGGTTGCCCACGAATGCGATGGGCAGGAAGACCACGGACACGCCAAAGCCCCGCAGGCGCGGGGGCAGGACGTGAGCGAACACCACGGTGCTGGCCGGCGCCACCAGGCCGCCGAGGAAGGCGAACACCACGCGCGATCCGATGAGCAACCACACGCTCGGCGCCAGCACCTGCACCAGCACGGATACCGCTCCGGCCAGGCCGAGCAAGCCGTTCAGGAGCAGCAGGCGGCTGGGGCGGTAGCGCACGAGCACGTCGGCCAAGGCGCCGCCCACGATCACGCCAATCATCGACACCACGCCGGACGGGATCTGTACCAGCGAACGCTGGAAGGCGTTGAGGCGGAAGTGGTCGGCCAGGTAGAAGGTCATCAGGAAGGCGAAGGCAGGCGTGAAGATGGCGCCCACGGCGTGGGCCACAACGAAGCGCCGGAGCGTGCGGATGGCGAGCACCGAACGCACCGCCTCGCCCATGCCCACGGGCGGGTCGGGCTCGGACGCAACCTCTTCGCCCGCGCCCAAGTGCTTGCGTTCCCAGTAGCCGCGTATGGGCTCGCGCAACGTGCGCAGAGCCAGCACGCCAGCGGCCAGCAGCAGCGGCCCGGCCAGGTAGAACGGCAGGCGCCATCCGCCCAATACGGCCAACCCGCCAACCAGCGGCCCGATGGTGAAGCCCAGCAGCTTGCCCACCGTGGAGGTGAAGGCGACCATCTTTCCCCGGGCCTCCACCGGGTAGTAGTCGTACGTCAGCAGGGCCAGCGGCGCGGTGCCGAAGTCCTCGCTCACGTTGTCGGCGGTGCGGGCGCCGAACACCTGACCCACGGTCCGGGCTTGCGCGGTGAACAGCGCGAACACACCCGACACCAGCGTGCTGATGCTCATCATCCGCACCCGGTTGCGCCGGTCGGCCAGGTACCCCACAAGAGGCGCGATCAAGAGGCCGACGAACCCGGTGATGGTGGTGATGTAGCCGAGGGTGGCGATGGAGATGTCGAGATCGCGCCGGATGTCGGGCCGCAGCAGGTCGAAGATGGACGTGTCGAAGCTCTGGGCGAACTGCACGAACGTCAGCACGACGATGGGGGTGAGGCCGTACTTGGTGGCCTTGAGGGTGCGTATGCCGGAGAGGTCGTTCTTGATCGACCGCCAGTTCAGCGTGAAACGCACCCGGGCCGGGGCCTCCACGGGCGCCAGCTCGGGCCGATCCAGTTGCATCGTCATCAGGCTGCGCCTCCGTGGAAGACCGACGCCCGCGTGTAGCGGCGCTCGGGGGGGATGGCCTCCAGGCCGCGATAGGGCAGGGGGTCCACCAGCGGCGCCCGGCGGGCCACCATGGCTTCGTAGTCACCGTCGGCGAACAGGCTTGGCGCGGCGATGCCCCTGCGGGTGGCCACGATGCGCAAGCCGCTGTCGCGCACGGATGCAGCAATCCCCGCCAGCCCGCCCGGGGCGAACACGAGGAGGGCGAGCAGGCCGCCGCTGGTGGCCACGTTGCGCAGCAGGGCATTGGGGATCACCAGGTTGGCGATGCCCAGGTAGGCGGCGCCCAGCAGCGCTCCCGGGACCGACGAGATGCCGCCGATCATGGCCATCACGAACATCTCGATGGACGCGGTGGCGGGGAACGATGTCTGGTCCAGGGCCCGTTGGTGGTGGACGAACAGCATCCCCGCCACCGACGCCAATGCCCCTGACAAGGCGAAGGCGGACAGCCGGGTGCGCGCTGCGGGGATGCCGAACGACTGCACGCCGGGCTCGTTCTCCCGCAGGGCGATCAGCACCCGCCCGGGCCGGCTGGCCCGCAGTCGGCTCACCATCCAGGCGGCGGCCACCACGAAGGCCAGGCACAGGAAGTAGTAGTTGCGCTCGGATGCGAAGGACACGAAGAGAAACTGGGGCCGGTACACGCGCTCGGGCCCGAAGCGCTTGAAGAACCCACTGAACACCACCGACTGCACGGCCACGGCGAACAGGAAGCTGGTGACGGCCAGGTAGGCGCCCCGCACCCGTAGGGCGGGCAGGCCCACCACCACGGCCAGCCCCGCGCCCAGCGCGGTCACCAACGGGAGGGCGAGCCAGAAGCTCACGCCGGTGACGGCGGTGAGGTGCCCGCCCACCAGGGCGGCCACGGCCACGAAGGCGAACTGCCCCAGTGACACCTGACCGGCCCAACCAGTGAGCACCACGAGCGAGAGGGCGACCAGCGCCCGGATGAAGATGACGCTGCCCAGGTTGGCCTGGGCGTCGGAGCTGGCGA
>DASRGI010000013.1:0-6751 GCA_035651095.1 Acidimicrobiales bacterium
AGGTCCATGGGGTCAGTGGGCGATCGACCGCCACGCCTCCCGGACCAGCAGCCAGAAGCCCTCCAGGAACACCCGCGGGAACAGCGCGACGATCACGACGACGAAGCAGAGCATGGCCGCCAGCAGGAAGAAGGTCATGTCACGCTTGTGGATGCGGCTCTCGTAGAGACGGCTCACGCCCTTGGCGTCCACCAGCTTCCCCCCCACCTTCAGGCGCACGAGGAAGGTCGACGCCATGCCCGCCCGGCCCTTGTCGAGGAACTCGACCATCGACGCGTGCGTGCCCACCGCCACCAGGAGCTCGGCCCCCTTGTCGTCGGCCATGAGCATGGCGATGTCCTCGCTGGTGCCGGGCGCTTCGAGGAGCTTGTAGGCGAGGCCGAGGTCGTCCAACCGCTGGGCGCCGGGCGCCCGCCCGCCCGGGTAGGCGTGCACCACCAGCTCGGCCCCGCAGGCGGCGGCCCGGTCGGACACGGAGTCGAAGTCGCCGATGATCAGGTCGGGTTGCAGGCCGAACTCGAGGAGCGCGTCGGCCCCGCCGTCGACGGCGATCAACACCGGCCGCATCTCCCGGACGTAGCTGCGCAGGTGGGCCAGGTCCTCCTTGTAGTCGACGCCCCGCACGACGATCAGCGCGTGCCTGCCGTTGAGCTTGGTGACGAGATCGGGCATCGGGAGATCGGTGAGCACGAGGTGACTCTCGGCCCGCAGGTACTCCAGCGTGTTGGACGCGAACCGTTCGAGCTCCTCGCCGACAGCGCGCTTGGCGTTCTCGTAGGCGGCTTCGAGCGACTGCAGGGTGTGGCGCACACCCTTGCCCACGACCTCGCCGTTGACCTCCACCGACCCGCCGTCCAGGCGCACGAAGCTGCCCTCGGCGATGCGCTCGATCACGTGCGGCCCCACGTCGTCGACCAGGGGGATGCCGGCGGCAGCGACGAGCAGCGGGCCCACGTTGGGGTAGCGGCCCGACAGCGAGTGGGCGGCGTTCACCACCGCACCGACGTGCGCCTCGATGAGACCCTCGGCCGCCACCCGGTCGAGGTCCTCGTGGTCGATGACTGCCACCTCGCCGGGCTGGATGCGCTTCAACAGGTTCTTGGTCCGACGGTCGACGCGGGCCATACCCACGGCGACGGCCGTGCCGCCGTCGGTGCCCTTGCCCCGGCCCAGCATCATCGGGCCCGCTCCTTCGACGCCACGGCCAGCAGCTCCTCGGCGTGTCCGCGCGCCGCCGCGCTCTCGGGCTGGCCCGAGAGCATGCGCGACAGCTCGGTCACCCGGCCGGGGCCGTCGAGCACCTCGGCCCTCGCCACCGTGCGCCCGCCCGCCTCCTCCTTCCACACCGCCACCTGGTGGTCGGCGAACGCCGCCACTTGGGGCAGGTGGGTGACGACGAGGACCTGGCTGCCCCGCGTGGCCAGCGCGGCCAGCGCCCGACCCACGGCCACGGCGGCTTCGCCACCGATGCCGGCATCGACCTCGTCGAACACCAGGGTGTCCGGCGCGCCGGAGGCTGCGCCAGAGGGACGCGGCGCGCCGGAGGCTGCGCCCAGGGTGTCCGGCGCGCCGGAGGCTGCGCCAGAGGGATCCGGCGCGCCGGAGGCTGCGCCCAAGGGACGCGGCGCGCCGGAGGTGAGCACCAGGCGGACAGCGAGCATCGTGCGGGCCAGCTCGCCACCGGACGCGACCTTGGCCAGGGGCAGGGCGGGCTCGCCCGGGTTGGCCCCGAGGAGGAACGTCACCTGCCCGCCGTCGTCGACCGCGACGTCGAAGTGGGCCTTGGGCATGGCCAGTTCCCGCAGCCGCTCCTCGATGGCCCCGGCCAGCTTGGGCGCCGCCGCCCGGCGCGCCTTGAGCACGGCCGCCTCCGCCTTGGCCACGGCGGCCACGGCCTTCTCCCTGTCCGCCTCCAGCGCGGCCACCCGCTCGTCGTGCGACTCCAGCTCCGCCAGGCGATTGGCCGCTTCGGTCCGGTAGGCCAGCACGCCGGCCAACGTTTCGCCGTACTTCCGGCGCAGCTCGTGCAGGAGCTGGCGTCGCTCTCGCACCGCGGCCAGGCGTTCGGGGTCGTCTTCCAGCGTGTCGGCCACGGTCCGCAGATCGTGGGCCAAGTCGTCGGTCTCGGCGGCCAGAACCCGCAGGCGCTCCTCCACGGCGGCCACGGGCGCCCGCCCCTGCAGGGCGGCCAGGGCCGAGCGCAGACCGTCGCCCGCGCCCCCGTCGCCGGTGAGCAATTCGTGCGCCCGCGAAGCCGCCTCCCGGTGGGCGGTGGCGTCGGCCAGGCGGTCCTCCTCCGCCTCCAGGGCCTCGTCCTCGCCCGGATCCCGCAGACCGGCCGCTTCCAGCTCACCCACCTGGAAACGCAGCAGGTCGATCTCCCGCGCTCGCGAGCGGGCGTCGCCCCCCAGTTCGGCAAGATCGCTGTCGATCTGGTGGACGCGGTCGCGCGCCTGCTGCAGCGGGGCGAGGCCGATGCCGGCGAAGGCGTCGAGGGCGGCCCGCTGGGCCGTGGCCGAGAACAGCGACTGGTGGGTGTGCTGGCCGTGCAGGTCGACCAGGCCATCGCCCGCTTCGGCCAGCGCCGACACCGGTGCGGGGGCACCGTTCACGTAGGCGCGGGACCGGCCCCCGGCGGGCACCACCCGGGCGAGCACGATCTCCTCCTCGCCACTCGCCGCCGGTACGAAGCGACCGTCGACGCGCGCCTCGCCGGCGCCCGGGCGCACGAGCACGCTGTCGGCCCGGCCGCCGAGCAGGAGGTCGATCGCCTCCACCACCATGGTCTTGCCCGTGCCCGTCTCGCCGGTGAGGGCGGTCATGCCCGGGCCGAGGAGCAGGTCCAGTTCGGCGATGACGCCGAGATTGCGAATGGAGAGCTCGGTCAACATCAGCAGGCCGTCACCGGTCAGCCAGGTGGAACTTGGCCTTGAGGATCTGGTGGAAGTCACGACCGTCGAAGGTCACGAGCAACGCGTCGTGCGACGACGACTTGCAGCGCACGCAGTCTCCCGGCGCCAGCGCGGCGATCTCGCGCCCGTCGACGACGAGCACCGCGGGCCGGCCTTCGAGCACCTCCAGCTCGACGGTCTCGTCGGGGTCGAGCACGAGCGGGCGGTCGAACAGCATGTGGGGCGACACGGGCGTGACCACCAGGGCCCGGTGCCGGGGCGAGACGATGGGCCCGCGGGCCGAGAAGTTGTAGGCGGTGGACCCGGTGGGGGTGGCGACGATCATGCCGTCGGCCGCCGCCGTGGTGAAGGGTCGGTCGTTGATGGCGACGCCCAGGTGCACGGTGTGGCCCGACGCCGTCTTCTCGATCACCGCTTCGTTCAGGGCCGTGACCTTGGCGACCTCCTCGCCACCGCAGGTGAGGAGGACGTCGAGCATCATGCGCCGCTCGATCTGGTACGTGCCGGCCAGGTAGCGCTCGAGGGCATCGGTGAGCGCGGCCGGTTCGACGGTGGTGAGGTAGCCGAGATGACCCACGTGCACGCCCAACACAGGGACATCGGCCCCGCACACCAGCTGCACGGCGTGGAGCATGGTGCCGTCACCGCCCATGCTCATCATGAGGTCGAGCCCGATCGTGAGCTCCTCGGCGGGCCAGGCCCACTTGGTGAGGCCGGTTGCCCGGGCGTCCTCTTCGGGAACGCGCACCTCGTGCCCCCGCGCCTCCAGCCAGCGCGCCGCCTGGCTGGCCAGGTCGGCCGCCTCCTTGCGCAGGCGGTGGGGCACCATGGCGAAGGTGGTCATGGGGCCCCCGCCGCGGCCTGCTCCACGAGCGCGTCGAGGTCGGCCGCCGTGGTGGCCGTGGCCGCCAGTCCGGCGTGCGCCTGCCAGTGGGCGAGGAACTCGACGTTGCCGTCGGCCCCGGTGAGGGGCGACACCATGGCACCCATCATCGCCGCTCCGGAGGCTCCAAGTGCAGACCGCACCTCGTCGAGCACCCGGCGCCACACCCCCGGGTCCCTGATCACGCCCCGCCCCTTGGCCGCCTCGGCCCTGCCCGCTTCGTACTGCGGCTTCACCAGGGTGACGACGTCGGCACCCGGTCGGGCCAGCCGGCCCACCAGATCGGGGGCCACGGCGCCGAGGGAGATGAAGGACACGTCGGCCACGATCAGGTCGAAAGGCCCATCGGGCGGGACAAACCGGCGGATGTCGGTGCGTTCCACCAGCGTCACGCGGGGGTCGGCCCGCAAGCGCTCGTGGAGCTGCCCGTAGCCCACGTCGACCGAGGTCACCGCGGCCGCGCCCCGCTGCAGCAGGCAGTCGGTGAAGCCGCCGGTCGACGCGCCTGCATCGAGGGCCCGGCGCCCGGCCACGGCGACGGCAAAACGCTCGATGGCGGCGTCGAGCTTCTCCCCGCCGCGCCCGACGAAGCGGGGCGGTGGGCCGGTGAGCTCGACCGGTTCGCCCGGTGCGACCTGGCGGCTGGCCTTGTCGGCCACCGACCCGGACACCAGCACCTGGCCGGCGGCGATGGCCTCCTTGGCCAGTTCCCGGCTGGGTGCCAGCCCCCGCCGGACGAGTTCGGCGTCGAGGCGGCGCCGGGTCAGGCCTTCTTCACCCCGCTGGCCTTCTTGGCCGGGGCCTTCTTCGCGGGCGCGGCCTTCTTGGGCGCCGCCTTCTTCGGGGTGGACGCCTTCTTGGCCGCCCCCCTCTTTGCGGTCGAGCCCGCCTTCTTGGCCGGGGCCTTCTTGGCACTGCCGGCGGCCTTTTTGGCCGCGGCCCGGCCGGGCATGAACGACGACACGCGGCCTTCGATGCGGGCCAGGTCGACCTTGGTCACGACGCCCAACTGCTTGAGCTGCGCGGCCACCTCTTTGCGCACGAGTGCGAGAAGCTGTTCGGTGTTGCGGCGGCTGCGCTCGACCAGCTCCTCAACCTGGCTCTGGGTCTGCTCCCGCTGCAGTTCGCCTGCCTTCACCAGGTCCTTGACGATCGCCTCGGCACGGCTGCGCGTCATCTGGGTGAAAGCTGCACCGGCGTCCAGGTACCGCTTCAGCGTGTCGTTCTGGGGCATAGGAGGAGGCTAGTGAAAACCCGCAACACCCGGCCAGCCCGCGGTACGTGCCGGATCGAAGTGGGTAGCTTCGCCACACCATGATCCCCCTGTACGACCGCAACCCCACGCGCTCGAAGCCGATCGTGACGATCGCCCTGATCATCGCCTGCACCTGGGTCTACTTCTTCGTGCAGCCCACCGGGCAGAGCCGGGTGGTGGGAACGAATGCGCAGGACAAGGCCGTGGCCGAGGCCCGCTTCAACCTCGACCACGCCGCCATCCCTCGTGAGTTGACCACCGGGCACCCACTCACCGACGACGAGGTGGGGGCCACCCTCGGTTCGCCCCGGCTGCTGTGCCAGTCATTGCAGAGCGAGTGCTGGCCCCAGAAGAACGTGTACCTCGCCGTCCTCTACTCGATGTTCCTCCACGGGAGCCTGCTGCACCTGGGTGGCAACATGCTGTTCCTCTGGGTCTTCGGCAACAACATCGAAGACCGCTGGGGCAAGTGGAAGTACATCCTCTTCTACCTGGCCGCGGGCCTGGTGGCCACCGCCGCCCAGGTGGCGGTATCGCCCAACAGCACCGTGCCCATGATCGGCGCGTCGGGGGCCATTGCCGGCGTGATGGGTGCGTACTTGGTGATCTTCCCTGACGTCCCCATACGCACGTTGTTCTTTCTGTTCTTCTTCGTGTTCCTGCGAGACATCCCGGCCAAGTGGCTGCTGGCGTTCTGGTTCGTGTCGCAGTTCTTCGTGGGCGCCAATTCCGGCGTGGCCTCCATGGCCCACGTGGGCGGTTTCGTGTTCGGCATGGTGGTGGGACTGCTGTGGCGATTTTCCGGCGGCGGGCGCCGGACCTTGCAACCGGTGGGCTACCCCTCGTACTGAACGACGCTGCTTGCCACCAGAGCAGCCAGGTCTTCGGCCACCACATCGGGCGCGGGGTCGACGGGCAGGTCGTCCTTCGTCGTCACTCCGGACAGCACCAATGCGAATCGCGCATCCAACCGCCGCGCCATGCGCCCGTCGGTCGACGGCCGGTCGCCCACCATCACTTCGATGGGACCCACGCGGGCGGCCACCAGCTCCGCCATGGGCTGGTAGGGCTTGCCCGCCACCACCGGGGTGGTGTCGCTGGCGTAGGCCACGGCGGCGAGGATGGCGCCCCCGCCCGGCAGCAGGCCGTCGGCCATCGGGTACGTGCTGTCGTCGTTGGTGCCGATGAGGCGGGCGCCGGCCCGCACCGCCCTCATGGCGCTGGTGAGCTTGGCGTAGTCGAACGTGCGGTCCCACCCCACCACCACGGCGTCGTACGGCGGCTTCGTGACCGCGGTGGCACCCGCGCCGGTGAGGGCCTCGACGATCCCCGGACCGCCCACCACCAGGGCCCGCTCCCGCGCGGCGACCAGGCGGGCGGCGGCCTGGGCCGACGTCAGCAGGTCGTCGGGCGTGGTGGGGATGCCCATGCGCTCCAGCTTGTCGAGGTAGTTCTCGACGGTGAGGGCCGAGTTGTTGGTGAGGAACACCACCCGCACGCCACGAGCCCGCAGGGCGGCGATCGCCTCGGGCGCGCCCGGGATGGGTTCATCCCCTCGCCACACCACACCGTCCAGGTCCAATGCCCACGCCATGCCCCCATCGTGCTACGCAAGGGGCGTGCCCCGGTTCACACCCTTCGCAGGAGTCCGCTACGCCACCCCCGACGGCAACCTGGACGACCTGGTCGCGCCGCCCTACG
>DASRGI010000014.1:0-2981 GCA_035651095.1 Acidimicrobiales bacterium
GACGGCCAGCACCGCGGGCTCGCCGTCGGGCAGCAGCACCCGCAACTCCAGCGCACCCTGGGGCGTGCTCGCGGCGTGCACCCGGTACTCCACGCCCGGTCGCAGCGGGCGCCGGAACCGCAGGCCGGACAGCGAGCCGCGCGTCACCCAGTCGGGCCCGTACTCGCGCATGGCCCGCTCCATCAGCCACGTGAGCGTGAGGTGCCCGTGCAGGATCGTCCCGCCGAAGCGCGACCGGCCGGCGATCACCGGGTCGACGTGCAGCGGGTTGAAGTCGCCCGACAGCTCGGCCCACCGGTCGAGGGCCGCTTGGTCGACGGCCCGCTCGAAGTCGTGGTTCACGACGGGTCCTGGGGCCAGCGGGCGTCGATCTCCACCCGGCCGGCGAGACGTCCGGCCTCGTCCATGGCCGAGCAGTCCAGCAGCACCCGGCGGCGGTCGCCCTCCTCGTCCACCTCGCCGATGACGGCGGTGAGGGACAGCTCCGAGCCCACCGACACGGGCAGGTACAGCTCGACGTTCTGGCCCGCCATCACCCCGCCCGGCAACATGCGGTGCTCGGTCAGGTACGACCGCCGGGCCCACACGCCGGCCAGGCCCGGGGGCATGACCGGACCGTCGAACCCGGCCGCTCGGGCCGCGCCATCGTCGGTGTAGATCGGGTTGGCGTCACCGGTGATGTCGACGTAGGCCGACACCAGCCCGGCCGTCACGGGGAACGGCCCTGGCCCCAACGTGCGCCCGGGGTGCAGCGACGCGAACGTCAGGAACTCAGCCTCCTGCTTGGGCACCGACGCGCTCCTTCGCAATCATGGCGCTGACCTCCAGCCCGCACGCGGCCACGGCCGCGGCCCGGTCCTCGCCCAACCAGCCGACCACCGCTTCGGTGGGCACGTTGCCCGGCGCGGCGGGGACGAACGGGCACCCGCCGAAGCCGCCCAGGGCGGCGTCGAGCACGGTGGCGCCCTGATCGACCGCCGCGGCCACACACGCCAGAGCCGCCTCGCCCCCGTGGAAGTGGGCGCCCAGCTCCACATCGGGGCAGGCCTGCTTCACCAAGCCGAAGATGCGCTCCACAGCCGGCACGGTGGCGTTCCCGATGGTGTCGGCCAGCAGCACGGTCTCGATGCCTTCGGCCGCCAGCTCCCGAGCGATGTCCGCCACCCGAGCCACGGGCACGTCGCCCTCGTAGGGACAGCCGAAGGCGCCCCCGATGGTGACGGACACATCGGCCCCCGCCTCCCGAGCCAGCGCCGCGGCCTGCAACAGCTCCTCGGTAGCCGCCGCTCGGTCCATGCGGAAGTTGGCCTCGGAGAGCTTGTCGGTGCTGGCGACGGCGAACGACACCTCGTCCACGCCCACGGCCAGCGCCCGGTCCAAGCCTCGCCGGTTGGGCACGAAGGCGGCCGCCACCAGATCGTGCAACGCCAGGGCCCGCACACGCGCCAACACCTCGTCGGCGTCGGTGAACTGGGGCACCCACTTGGGGTGCACCATCGACGTCACCTCCACCCACCGCAGCCCGGCCGACCACAAGGCGCTGATGATGGCCACCTTCGCGTCAGTGGGCAGGAAGAAGTCGAGGTCCTGGAACCCGTCGCGCGGCAACACCTCGCGCACGCGCACGGTCACGAAGCCACCATGCGCATGGCCTCGGCCAGCAGCTCGTACTGCCGCAAGGTGACGTCGAGATTCGGGTTGGGCACGTCGACGGCGAGGCGGACCACGCCGAGCTCCGCGTAACCGGCGATGAGCGCAGCCGTCTCCGCCACCGTGCGGAACCGGCGCCGGCTGCCGGACGGTGGCGACTGCCCGGGCTCGGTGATGCCGACCACCGACACCACCGACACGGGCGGCACGGGCTTGCCCTGCTGCCCGGCGTACTCGGCCAGATAGTCGAAGGCGGGCCCGAGTTGATGGGGCAGCACGTGGGCGGGCAGCCACCCGTCGCCCAGGTCGACGGCCCGGCGGATGGACTTCTTGCCCGTGCCCCCGACCAGGAAGGGCGGCCGGGGCCGCTGCACGGGCTGGACCAGGTTGCGCACCATGGGGAAGCGGATGGTCTTGCCCTCGAACGACACCTCTTCGTTCTCCAGCAGGGCGGCCATCACTTGGAGGTACTCGTCGGTGAGGTGGCCGCGCTCTTTGTAGGGAACGTCGAGCACATCGAACTCACCGGGCACATGGCCGACGCCGACGCCCAGCACCATGCGCCCGCCGGACAGCACGTCGAGGGTGCCGAGCATCTTGGCCTGCACCACGGGGTTGCGGTAGGGCAGCACGATGACATTGCTGGCCAACTCGCACGTCTCCGTGGCTGCGGCCAGGAACCCCCACAACACGTACGGGTCCAGCCACCAGTTCTCCTCGCCGTAGTACTCGACGGCGCTGAAGCGCTGGTTGCCGTAGTCGTCGGGCTCGAGCCACGAGTGCAGCAGGTCGACGGGCTGCTCGTCGGCGTCGCCCAACGGGGCGACGATGTGGTCCTGCACCCACAGCGAGCCGAAGCCCATGGCCTCCGCTTCCCGAGCCAGCCGCAGCACGGCGGCCCGGTCCGTCCACCGGCGGTAACACGGGATCCACACGCCGACGTTCACAGCTGCCTCCCGTCGGCGGCCACCAACAAGGCGTCGAGCACGGCTTTGCGGGCCCGGAACTCGTCGGTGGAGAACCGCGTGCGCCACGCCGCTGCCGCGCTGCTCGTCACCAACACGTCGGCGAGGAGGAGGTCGAGCCAGCTGCGCAGGGCGTGGTCCATGACGCCGGGCACGACCTCGTTGGCCAGGCCCAGGCGCTGGGCGGTCACGGCGTCGATGCGGGCGCCGGTGAGCCCGAACTCCAATGCCCTACGAGGACCGATCAGCGGTTCGAGGAAGGCCAGCACACCGGAGGGGAACATGCCCAGGTCACGCTCGGGCAGCGCGAACCACGCATCGGCGGAGACCAGCACCAGCGGGCAGGCCGCGGCCAACGCCACCCCC
>DASRGI010000015.1:0-18002 GCA_035651095.1 Acidimicrobiales bacterium
TGCTCAACGCCCAGGAGTTCCTGAAGAGCACGACGGACAGCCAGATGCACAACCTCATCGCCGGGGGCGTGCCCGGGACGGAGATGCCGGCGTGGGGGCTGGAGTTCGGGGGGACGCTCACCGACGAGCAGGTCCGCCAGGTCACCACCTACCTGCGGTCGCTGGCGGCCACGGCACCGAGCGTGCCCAACTGGCGCAGCGGCAAAGGCTGAGCTCTCGTGCCAGCGGTGCCCCTGCCGGTGTGAGGCCTGCTGCCGCCCCGGACCCTCGCCACCGTGTTGCGTCCAGCCGTCGAGACATGGTCGGCATCACTGCACGCGAAGCGGCCGCGGCTCAGGTCGCCAGGTGGAAGGTCTCCGACAGGACCAGGGCGGCCGCGCCCAGGAGGCCGGCCTGCTGGTCGAGCGGTGACAGGGCGACGGACACGCTGTCCCTGAGGTGGGGCAACACCCGCTCCTTGGTCTTGTTCTCGATGAGGAGGCGCACGTCCTCGCCCCCGGCCACCACGTCGCCGTGGAGGATCAGCTTCTGGGGGTTGAGCATCATCGTGAGGTTGGCCAGCCCCACGGCCAGGTTGTCGGCGTAGCGGTGCAACAGGTTCCGGGCGGGGACGGAGCCCTTGGCCGCCTCCGCCACCAGCCGCCCCGCCGTCATGGAGGCGGAGCCGGGCAGGTTGGCGCCGGCTGCCTCGGTGCGCAGCCACCGCAGCGTGGCGATCGTCTCCCAGCAGCCGCGCAGCCCGCACCGGCAGGACGCGCCCCCGTCGGCGACCACGCAGGTGTGGCCCAGCTCGCCCGCCTCGCCCTTGGTGCCGCGCAGCACCACGCCGTTGAGGACCACGCCCACGCCCAGGCCGTGGCCGGTCTGCACGGACACGAAGGTGAAGAGCCCCCGCCCCTCGCCGAACCACTTCTCGCCGAGGGCCTGGGCGCGCGAGTCGTTGTCGACCACGATGGGGCGGGCGAAGCGGCGCCGGAGGGCGTCGACCAGCGCCGTCCCGCGGAGGGCGGGCACCTGACCAGAGCCGAGCACGCTGCCCGTGGTGGTGTCGCACACGCCGGGGACGGCCACACCCACGCCGAGGAGGTCGTCACCACTGCTCCGGGGGACGACGGCGCGCAGGGCCTCGCCCGCGGCCGACAGCACCGCCTTCTGGTTGCGGTCGGCGGGATCGAAGGACCGCGTCGCCGTGTCGAGCAGCTCGCCCCGGGCGTTGACCAGCGCCGCCTCCACCACCCCGGGGCCGATGGTGGCCGCGGCCGAGAGCCCGGCCCGGGGCCCGAACCAGACCGGCCGGCCGGGCTTGCCCACCCGGCCCGAGCCCGCCTGGGGATCACCCTCCTCGACCAGGCCGGCGTCGATGAGGACCTGCACGATGTTGCCGATGGTGGCGCGAGTGACGCCGGCCAACTTGGCCAGCTCGGCGCGCGACATGGGACCGTGGTCGCACAGCGCCTGGAGCACCCGGGACCGGTTCACGTCCCCGACCCTGCTGGGCGACAGGAGCGAGTGGTTCATCGCTTGACTCGCCATTAAATGCAAAGTATACATACAAATCGAGACGGGCGACGGATGCGATCAAATGTAGTGTCAGAAGCGATCCCAGGGCAGGAGGCCGCCCGGCTCGTAGCACGCGACATCTCGGTCGCCTACGACGGGTTCCAGGTCCTCACCGATGTCTCCATCGACGTCGGGCCCGGCGAGATCGTCGGACTCATCGGTCCTAACGGCGCGGGCAAGACCACCCTCTTCGACTGCCTCAGCGGCTTCGTCCCCGGTACGGGCCGGATCTGGGTCGACGGGCGCGAGGTCACCGCCCTGGCCCCCCACCGCCGAGCCCGGGCCGGCTTGGGCCGCAGCTTCCAGGACGCCCGGCTCTACCACTCCCTCACCGTGTTCGACACCCTGCGCGTGGCCGCCGAGACTCGTGTGCGCCCGGCGCCCGTGGTGCTGGCCATGGCCAACGCACCGGCATCCCGACGGGCGGAGGCCGAGACCACCGCCCTCGCCCTCGAGCACCTCGAGGTGCTCGGCCTCCAGCCCTACCGCGACAAGCTCGTGCGCGAGCTGTCCACGGGCACCCGCCGCATCGTCGACCTGGCCGGCCTGTTGCTGCAGGGCCCGGCCGTCGTGCTGCTCGACGAGCCGTCGTCGGGCATCGCCCAGAAGGAGGTCGAGGCCCTCCGCCCGCTGCTCCTGTCGCTGCGCGACCGCACCGGCTGCTCCATCCTCCTGATCGAACACGACATGCCCCTCCTGCTGGGATTGGCCGATCGCGTGTACGCCCTGGAGACGGGCGTCGTCATCGCCGAGGGTGCGCCCGACGAGGTCGTGCACGACCCCGAGGTCGTCCGCTCGTACCTGGGCACCGACGCCACCGCCATCGAGCGCTCGGGCACTGCCCGCCACAGGAAGGTGTAGATGGACCTCGTCGCCCTCGGCCTCGTCGTCGGCATGGCCAACGCCCTGCTCGCCGCCGGCCTCGTCCTCATCTACATGTCCAACCGGGTGATCAACTTCGCCCACGGCGAGCTGGGCGCGTTCGCGGTGGCGATGATGCTCGCCCTCACCCGCAACGCCCACCTGAACTACTGGTTGGCCCTCCTCCTGTCGCTGGCCGCCACCGCCGCCCTGGGCGGGATCATCGAGAAGACCTTCCTGTCCCGACTGTTCAAGAGCCCCCGGTTGATCGTCCTCATCGCCACCATCGGCATCGCCCAGCTGGTGATCGTCGGTCGGCTGGTGATGCCCAAGGCCGACGCCGTCGGGGGGTCGCACGCGCTGGCCGGCGGCGCCAACATCTTCCCCGTCCCCTTCCACTGGGCCCCTGTGGAGTTCGGCCGGGTCGTGCTCCTCCCCCAGCACTTCATGGCCCTGATCGCCGGGCCCATCGTCGCCCTCGGCCTGTTCGCCTTCCTGCGCTGGTCCGCCTACGGCGTGGCCTTGCGGGCGGCGGCCGAGAACGGGGCGCGGGCCCGGCTCCTCGGCATCCCCGTGCGCCGGGTGTCGACCCTCGCATGGATCGTGGCCGCTCTGTTGTCGGGCATCGCGTCCATCCTCCTGGCACCCGTCATCGGGTTCTCGGCCACCGAGGCCGTGGGCCTGCCCATCCTCATGCGGGGCCTGGCGGCCGCCACCGTGGCCCGCATGGAGTCGGTGGGTCTGGCCTTCGGCGCCGGGCTGGCCCTCGGCGTGCTCGACCAGCTCGTGTTCTTCTACACCGGGCGCAGCGGGCTCACCGACATCGTGCTGCTCGCCGTCATCGTCGGGACCCTGCTCTACCGCGGCGAGGCCAACCGGCGAACGGTGGCGGCCGAGGAGTCGTCGTGGGAGGTGGCCGACCCCGTGCGGCCGTTGCCGACCGAGGTCGCCAACCATCCCCGGTGGCGCGCCCTCACCGGCACCCTCGCCACCGTGGGCATCGTCGCCGTGCTGTTCGTCCCCCGCTTCATGACCGTGTCGGGAACGCACTTCCTCGCCACCGTGCTCCTCGTGGCCGTGGTGGCCGTGTCCCTCACCGTCCTCACCGGCTGGGCCGGGCAGATGTCGATCGGGCAGTGGGCCCTGGCCGGAGTGGGCGGCGTGCTCGGCGCCAAGATCGTCACCGGTTGGGGCGTGCCGTTCTGGGGCGGGCTGGTGGCGGCCGCCCTGCTCGGGGGGTTGGTGGCGCTGATCCTCGGCTTCCCGGCGCTGCGCCTGGGTGGCACGGCGCTGGCCGTCGTCACCCTCGGCTTCGCCGTGGCCTCGGCATCGTGGCTGTTCAACCAGGAGTGGTTCAAGGGTACGGGCTTCCTGCCCCGGCCCGCGTACCTCACCACCACCGTCTACTACTACGTCGCCCTCGCCTTCCTCGTGCTGGCGGTGGCCACCACCCGGGCCCTGCAGAAGGGGCGGGTGGGCCGCAACATGATCGCCGTCCGGGACAACCCGCGGCAGGCGGCGGCCATGGGCCTCGACATCGTGCGCACCAAGCTCACCGCCTTCGTCATCTCCGGCGTGTTCGCCGGGGCGGCCGGCTTCCTGTGGGCATCCGGCGTGGGCCTGGCCAGCTCGACGGTGTTCCCGCCCAGCCGTTCGCTGTCGCTGGTGGCGGCCGTCGTCATCGGCGGGCTGGGCTCGGTGGGCGGCGCCGTGCTGGGCGCCTTCTACCTGCTCGTGATCCCCTATCTCGGCACCCAGATCAGCCCCCACCTCGGCCTCATCTCCTCGGGTGTGGGCCTCTTGATCCTCGTCATGTTCCTGCCCGGTGGCCTGGCCCGCTTGGTGGGATCGGGCCGCGACCTGGCTGCCCGGTTGCTCACCGGCCAGCAGGCCCGCACCCCCGTCGTCCCCGTCTCCGCCGAAAGCCCGGCGCCGTGACCGACATCAAGACGGCCATGGAGACCGCCGCCGAGGTCACCGCGTCCGAGGTCACCGCATCCGAGGTGGCCGAACCCCATGTGGAGACTCGGCGCTGGCCCGGTCTGGCCGCCCTCGGCCGTTACCTCGGTGGTTACGCGGCGTTGCCCATCCTCGTGCTGTTCGCCCTCAACGCGGTGGACGAGTTCGACACCCGCACCTTCGAGCTGCTCGGTCCGGAGATCGCCCATCACTTCAAGGTGGGCGTGGGGACGTTCGGCGCCATCTCCCTTCTCGTGCTGCTGCTGGCGCCGGTGGTCGCCCTGCCCGTCTCCTACTTCGCCGACCGGTGGAAGCGCATGCCCATCGCCGTGGCCGGCGCCGCCATCTGGGGCGTGTTCTCCCTCTTCACCGGCCTGGCCCCTGCCCTCACGCTGCTGATCGCCTTCCGGGTGGGCTCCGGGTTCGGCAAGGTCGTGAACACGCCGGTGCACAGCGCCCTGATCTCCGACTTCTATCCCCCGTCGGCCCGGGCCAAGGCCTTCGGCGTGCACGGCCTGGCCAACTACGCGGGCCAGCTCATCGCGTCGATCCTCGCCGGCATCATCGGCGAGCTGTTCGGGTGGCGGGCGGCGTTCTACGTCCTGGCCATCCCCACCTTGGTCGTCGTGGTGTTCGCGGCCCGGTTGAAGGAGCCGCCCCGCGGCCGCTTCGAGGTCGTGGAGGAGGCCGCGCCCCCGCCCTTCTGGCAGACGGCCCGCAAGCTGTGGTCGTTGCGCTCGCTGCGCTACCAGTGGATCGGCCTGGCGTGGTCGGCCGGTGCCCTGCTCGGCCTGGGCGTGCTCGTGCCCTTCTACCTGAAGGACGACTTCGGTGTGGAGCCAGGGCTGCGTGGCGTGATCGTCGGCATCGGCAGCGTGATCTCGGCCATCGCCCTCATCGCGGGCACGGCCCAGACGCAGCGGCGCCTCAACATCCGGCCCAGCGCCGGGCTGCTCCTCGTGTGCTGGACGGGCGTGTTCACCACCGTCGCCCTCGTCCTGGTGGCCCTCACGCCGTGGTTGTGGGTGGCCGTGCCCCTCATCTGGATCACCACCGCGGCCGTCGCCTACCTCACGCCCGCCCTGTACGCCGTCACCGCCATCATCGCCCCACCGGAGATGCGCTCGACCGCCTTCGGGTTGGCCGGTTTCGTGGCCCTGGGCGGATCGGTGTTCGCCCTCTTGGGCTTTGCCATCGGCGATGCGGCCGGAGCCCGGTGGGCCATCGCCATCATGTCGCCCGTGTTCCTGCGGGGCATCTTCCACTTCTTCACCGCCGTCAAGTACGTCGACAACGACGTGGCCCGCCTCGATCCCGAGCGGGCAGCCCGGGCCGTCGGCACGGGCGGCTCGGCGGGCGTGTTGCTGGAGACGGCCGGGCTCACCGTGTCGTACGACGGCGTGCAGGTGCTGTTCGGCGTGGACCTCGAAGTGCGGGAAGGCGAGATCCTCGCCCTGCTCGGCACCAACGGCGCCGGCAAGTCCACCACCCTCAACGCCATCTCCGGCATCGTCGAACCCGACGGCGGCAACGTGTTCTTCCAGGGCGAGGCCATCACCGGCGAGCAGCCCGAGCGCACGGTCCAGCGGGGCATCGTGCAAGTGCCCGGCGGGCGGGGCGTGTTCCCGGGGCTCACCGTCGAGGACAACCTGCGCATGGGCGGCTTCCTCCTGCGCCACCGGCGGGCCGAGTTGGCCGAGCGCACGGACTCGGTGTTGGAGTTGTTCCCCCGCCTGGGCGAACGTCGCAAGCAGTTGGCCGGCAGCCTGTCGGGCGGCGAGCGCCAGATGCTCACCCTGGCCCAGTCGTTCCTGCTGCAGCCCAAGCTGCTGCTCATCGACGAGCTGTCGCTCGGCCTGGCGCCGGCCATCGTGCAGGACCTGCTGGTCGCCGTGCGCCGCATGAACGCGGCGGGGGTCACCATCGTGATCGTGGAGCAGTCGGTGAACGTCGCCCTGACGCTCGCCGACCGGGCCTACTTCATGGAGAAGGGCGAGGTGCGGTTCGAAGGTCCGACCGCTCGCCTGCTGAAGCGTCGAGATCTGTTGCGGTCAGTCTTCCTGGAAGGAGCGGGTTCAAGGTGATGAAGAAGCTGGGGGCCATGGTGGCGGCTTTGGCGTTGCTGGCGGGCATCTCGATGGCGGCGCCCGTCCACGCCGATGACGAGGCGTTGACCACCGCGCTCGATCTGGAGCACAAGATCGACTACCACATGATCTGGGGCCAGGTCGTTCCCGTGCGGTTGAACCCCGGCGGCACCGTGGCCAACGCCTACGCGTGGGGCGACTCCGGGCTCTGGACGGGCACGTACCTGGCGGCCGAATCGTTCCGCTACGCGGTGGCCAAGCACGACGGCGACACCGCCCAGCAGGACGAGGCCAAGGCCCGCATCGACACGATGGTGGCCAAGTTCCACCTGCTGACCAACATCGCCAAGGACTGGCACACCACCCTGGCGCCGTCCACCGATCCCAACAGCCCCAGCTTCGGCGGCGGCGTCATCCAGGGCGAGCCCGGGATGCTGATGCGGGCGTGCGCCCCCACCGACGCCGGCCCCGAGCGCGACATCGAGCCCAACAAGCGGGTGTTCGGGCCGTTCACGTGGGACGACGGCAAGCAGTACGTGTGCGAGACGGCGCCCAGCCGCGACACCTACGCGGGCGTCACCTTCGGCCTGCTCACCGCCTTCGACCTGGTGGCCGGCGACGACCCGGCCATGCAGGCGCTCATCCGGGACGACATCATCACCCTCACCAACTTCTTGGTGAAGTACGGCTGGAACTACCCGCGGCCCCACGGCAACATCTCGGCCCCGCCGTTCGGGCACGACTTCGACAACTTCGTGTCGCCCCTGTTCGTGTACGTGCCCCTGGCCCGGCTGAACATGGCGATGGCCGCCCGGCACGTGGCCGACGTGGCCGGCACCGACCAGCAGCGCACGCAGTGGAACGCGGTCTGGAACGAAGAGCTGGCGTCGCAGGGCCCGCTCCTGGCGGCGTCGATGGAGGTCGACGCGTCCGACCCCAACGCCGGGTACTACAAGTTCAACCTTCACCACCTCACGGGATACACCACCACTCGCCTGGCCACCGACCCCGCCACGAGCTTCCTGTTCAGGCAGGCGCTCGGCGTGATGGACCGCACCACGGGCGATGACGTGAACGCCCACTTCGAGGCCATCACGTGGGCCCTCACGGGCGAGCAGCGCCGGTTGGACGACGCCCAGCTCCACCTGCGCCAGTGGCGCGACTACCGGGCCCGCACCGAGCTCGGCGGCGTCACCGACAACCGGTCGCGCTGCGGCGTCGACATCGAGTGCGTGCCCGAGGACCAGTGGAACGCCGAGATCGCCGGGCAGGAGGTGCTCACCCGGCCGGGCACGTCCACCAACCTGCGCGCTCGCCGACCCCTGCCGGTGGCCGACCGCCCGCCCACCGACTTCCTGTGGCAGCGTCCGCCCACCCAGCTCAACGGTTCCAGCGACCCGGCGGACGAGGAGGTGGGCGTCGACTACCTGCTCCCCTATTGGATGATCCGGTACCACACCGAGGTGGCGCCCCCGGCGTTGGAACCGTTCCCCGCCTGGCCCGGGCCCGCCCACCAGTAAGCCGCGGCCCGGGGCCTTGGCGTTTGGCCGCGCCTTGTCCGAAATACCGGACGAAGCGCGACAAGAGCGGCCAGCGCTAGTGGCCGGTGAGGGCGGGGAGCTGGCCCATGCGTGCCGCCAGGGCGGACAGCGATGTCTCCCAGCACGCGGCCAGGGCCAGGTGGATGGTGTCCCGGAACGGTTCGGTCCATCGGGCGTCGAGGTGGTTGGGCCCGAAGTACGCACCGAGGATGGACCCGGCGGTGGCGCCGAAGCTGTCGGTGTCGTTGCCCTGCATGACCTGCTTGCAGATCCCGTCGCCCACGTCCTCGGCGAAGCGCAGCGTGTTCACCAACGTGCCCACCTCTTGGAGGATCCGGCAGTGGCCGAACTCGCCGTAGCGGGCGTGGATGCGCTCGTACCCGTCGAGCCAGTCCGACGCGGCCGCCACCTGCTCGAGGGCGAACGTCACCGCTTCGGCGAAGCGGCTGCGCTGGGGGATGTAGCGCAACGCGGTGGCGAACACCTCCAGCGGGTCCTGCACCAACGGCGCCACGGCGATGGCGGCAGCCACGAACATGGCCCCGTACAACCCGGTGCCCCGGTGGGTCATTCCCGCGTCCCGCCAGGCCATACCGGCCGCCTGCTCGGGATCGCCCAGGCACGCGTAGCCGTAGGCGTCCGCCCGGATGAGGGCGCCGCACAGCTCCGACCCGGGATTGCGCACCTGCACCCAACGGTCGAGTGGCCAGGGCCGCGCCACGACCGGTTCCAGCGCGGCCAAGGCGGCGTTGGCGAGCAGCGTGCGCTCGGGACCGAACGTGGCGAGCAGCGGCAGGTTGTACATCCAGAGCATGAGCAGGTCGTCGCGCGTGAACGCCACGCCGTGCTGCTCCAACGCGAGCATGCCCAGCACCGTGTAGTTGATGTCGTCGTCGGGAGCGACGTGGCGGATGCGTCCCCGCACCAGCTCGGGCCATTGCGGCTGCTGTTCGCGCAACGACAGCACCACCGCTTCGGTGGGGTAGTCGCGCAGGGGCCAGTCGCCCGCCGGCTCCAGGGCAGCACGCAGCTCGGCCAGGGTGGGGTCGATCTCGAAGGGCTTGCCCAGGATGCAACCGCACACCGACCCCAGGAACGCGGCCTCGGCCCGCGCCCCGGCGTCGGTTACGGCCACAGCAGACAGCGACCGCCCGCGGTCGGCCGCGGCCCGGATCCCGTCCAGGTCGTCGGGCTCGTCGTACGCCCAGTCGTCCCGCATCGGCAACGCCGCCAGCCGCTCGCCGAACTCCAGCAAGGCGTCCCAGCTGTCCGGCAACGCGGCCAGCTCGGCGTCGAGGGCGCCCACGTCGGCCGCCCGGCCCTGGGCGGCGCGGTCTCGAATCTCGGCGTGGAGCCGGGCCCGGAGTTCCACTATTTGAAGTACGACCGCATGTCCTGACCGCCGCTCTTCCCCGGCCCCATCACCTCCCAGTACGTCGGGAACTCGGGGAAGAGGTACTTCGAGTCGGCCGAGCTCCACTTGACCACCGTGTAGTGGCTGAAGGCCTTGGTCTTGAACGGACCGGCTGGGCTGGGCATCGACCAGCGGAGGGGCACGGTGGCGTCGTAGAAGAAGTCGTTGCGCACCGAGTCGGCCCCGACGATCAGCGAGTTGCCCGTGAGCACGCCGGTGCGGGCCACGGCCCGGCGCATGATCTCGGCGACCGACAGGAGTTGGGCGCACACCACCTGCGTATAGGCCGAGTCACTCTGGTCGTCGTTGCCGTAGTACTTCTGGTAGATCCGCTTGCAGTTTCCCTCCATGCGGTGGTTGCCCGGTGGCACCCGGGTGGAGAGGCCGATGGCGTTGTCCCACTGGCGCTGGTCCATCAGGCGGCCGGCCAGCTCGGTGTCGGCCAGCACCATGTACGACGTGAACGTCCACGTCGGGAACCACACGTTCTGGGTGGCCGCCTGGGTGAAGAACACCATGGCGATGGGGTTGCCGGCCATGAAGTACACCTGGTCGCAGCCCTTGGCCTTCAGGCGAGCGGCCGCGGTGTTGGCCTGCCGCTGGGCGGTGGACACGTCCTCCTGGTACACCACGATGTCCTTGAAGTGCAGGCCGTACTTGGCCATCTTGTTCACGATGATCTTCTCGTGGTTGTTCCAGTCACCGCTGGCGCCGCTCTCGGGGTGGATGAGGCAGGGCGTGTGGGCGCCCGAGTCGAGGTAGTTCTTGCCGAAGGCGGCCCACTTCTCGAGGGTGGGCTCGATGGCCTCGGTGAGCATGATCCCGTTGGGGCCGGCCTTGGCCAGCGAGGCGGGATCGTCCCGGCCCCCGAACACGGGGATCTTCTTGCCGATGAGGTAGTCGGACTCGACGTGGAGCCCGGGGATGGCCATGAAGACCTTCTCCTCGTCGGCCATCTTGACGGCCGCCGCCGCGTTCTTCTCCGGGCAGCCGTCGCCGCCGTCGTCCACCACGGCCACCTTGAGCGTGCGCCCGGCGATGCCGCCGCTGTCGTTGATGTAGCGGGTGTAGGCGTCGAGGGCCTTCTTGGGATCGCCCGTGGTGGCCGACCCGAACATGGCCTGGAGGGTGCCGGCGTCGCCGCAGGCGGAGACGTTGTACGAGTACCCGATCTTCACCTCTTTGTCGGTGACGCCCTGGGTCTTGAGCCCGAAGTCGGGCACGGCCGACGCCGGGATCTTTCCGGTCCCACCGCTACCGCCTGCGCCGCCACCACTGCCGCTGCCTGCCGCGGTGCCCGCACCGCCGCGTGCCGTCGTGCCCGCACCGCCGCCGCCCGAACCACCGGCAACCGCGCCCGCGCCCGCGGCCGTGGTCGTGGTGGTGTCGACGGACGCCGTGGTGTCGGTGGCGCCATGCCCGGCCTTGCCGGCGGCCACCAGATGGCCGTTGTCGGGACCGCTCTGGGGTTTCACCCCGCCGACCGAGATGAGCGAGGTGATCAGCAGGCTGGCCGTGGCGATGGCCAAGGGCCGGAACCAGCGGTCAGGGGAGAGCGTGGGCATGGACGAGTACCTCACGATCGTGCGATCCCCGCTTCGAGGGCGGCGTGGGCCAGCCCCCACGCGGCAGCGGACTTGGCGCCGTCGGGCGCCAGGCTCGCCTCCACGCTCCTGCGAGGAAGACAACGGGCCAGTTCCTTCACGAGCTGCGGGTGCCGGCGGGCCAGGCCACCGGAGATGACGACGAGGTCGGGCGTGGCCAGATCCTCGCGCTCGACCGCTTGGGCGAGGGCGGCGGCCACGGCAACCGCCGCGTCCGGGGACAGTGGGTCGGGCAGAGCCCATCCGGCGGCGACGGTCTCCAGGCAACCCCGGCCGCCGCACGAGCACGTGCGGTCGGAGAAGCCACCGGCGTGGCCGAAGAGGTTGGCGCCGATCACGGCCCCGTCGACCACCACGGCGCCGCCCACGCCGGTCCCCACGCTCAGGAGCACGAGGTCCCGCCCGCCCCTGAGTACCGACTCGCCCAGGGCGGCGGCCTCGGCGTCGTTCATCACCAGAGCGGCGGGGGCCGGGCATCCGAGCTCGGCGGCCGGGTCGGCGGCGATCCATCCCAGGTTCGATGCCGTGACCCGCCCGCGATCGATGATGCCGGGCACGGCCAGGAGGAGCGTGGAGGCGGGCTCGCAGTGCACGCCGTTGGCGATCAGGGGCTCGCCCTCACCGGGGAACCGTACGGTTTGCGCGCCACTTCCACCCGCCTCGATGCACGTCAACACGTGAGCCACCCTCGCCTTCGAATAAGAATGCAGTATATCTTTACAAAAAGCCGGAGGCAAGGAGAAGAAGCGATGCGGACTGCGGAGAAGCTGGCCATCGATGGTGGCACGCCCGTGCGCACCGCCCCCCTCGCCTACGGCCGCGGCGCCGCCCTGCTGGGCGACGAGGAGCGGGCCGCCGCCCTCGAAGTCCTGGAGAGCCGCTCGCTGTTCCGCTACTACGGCCCCCACCTCCTCCGCCGCACCGATGCCTTCGAGACGGCCGTGTGCGAGCGGCTCGGCATCGCCCACGCCGTGGCCACCTCCAGCGGCACGGCTGCCCTGCGCGCCGCCCTCGCGGCTCTGGGCGTGGGCTGCGGCGACGAGGTCGTCGTCCCCGCCTTCACCTTCATCGCGACGGTGAACGCCGTCGTCCTGGCCGGTGCCGTCCCCGTGTTCGCCGAGGTCGACGAGTCGCTCGGCCTGGACGCCGCCGACGTGGCCGCCAAGCTCACCGAGCGCACCGCCGCCGTCATCCCCGTCCACATCGAGAACGTGGCCTGCGAGATGGAGCCGCTCCTCGCCCTCACGCGCGCCCGCGGCATCCCCGTCCTCGAGGACGCGGCCCAGTCGATGGGCGCCACGTACCACGGCCGGCCCCTGGGCACGTTCGGCGACATCGCCGCCTTCTCCCTTCAGATGGAGAAGAACGTGACGGCCGGCGAGGGCGGCGTGGTCGTCACCGGCGACGAGCGGCTGTACGTGCGAGCGGCCCGGTACCAGGACCAGGGCGGCCAGTTCTTCACCAGCCACGGCGGCGGCCGCGGCGGGGAGTTGGACGAACCGTTCGTGGGCGAGAACCTGCGCATGACGGAGCTGGCCGCCGCCATCGCCGGCGTGCAGCTCGGCCGCCTGCCTGCGCTGCTCGACGCCATGCGTGCCAACAAGACCCGCATCCTCGACGCCGTGGGCACGATCGACGGCCTGCAGCGCCGCCGCCTCCCCGATCCCCGTGGCGACGGCGGGTCGAGCATCACCTGGTTCACGCCGTCGGCCGACGTGGCCGGTCGCTTCGCCGCCGCCCTGCTGGCCGAGGGCATCCCGTGCACCCGGATGTACGCCGGCCTCCCCGTCTACGCCACGCCCGCCATCCTCCAGCGGCGCACGGTGTCGAACAAGGGTGGGCCCTGGCACTGCGCCGAACACCCCGCGCAGATCGACTACCACATGGGCATGTGCCCCCGCACCGAGGACCTCGCCGGCCGAGCCGTCACCGTCGGCGTGGGCGCCCCGTACGACGAGCAGGACTGCGCCGACGTGGCCAGGGCCGTCTCCAAGGTCGCATCGGTCGTCCTGGCATGACCGTGCGCGTCGCCGTCGTGGGGTGTGGCTCCATCGCCCGCCGGGCCCACCTGCCCGGGCTGCGCCAGGCCGGGGCCGACGTCGTCGCCTTCGCCAGCCGCTCGCGCGCGTCGGCCATGGCGGCCGCGGCCGAGTGGGGTTCGGGCGAGGTGGTGGACGAGTGGCAGGACGCCGTCACCCGCAGCGATGTGGACGCCGTGGCCGTGTGCACGCCCAACCGGCTGCACGCCGAGATCGCCGTGGCCGCGGCCCGAGCCGGCAAGCACGTGCTCGTCGAGAAGCCCATGGGCTGCACGGTCGAGGAATGCGACCGCATGATGGCGGCCGCATCCGCCACCGGCGTGGTGCTCGTGCCCGCTCAGAACATGCGCTTCGTCCCGCCTTTCGTCGCCGTGCGGGATGCGGTGGCCGCAGGCCGCATCGGGACAGCCACGGGGTTCCGGGCCGCGCTCGGGCACGGCGGGCCCGAGTCGTGGGGTCCCGCGTCCAGCTGGTTCCGCGACGCCGAGTCCGCCGGTGGTGGCGCCCTGCTGGACCTGGGCGTGCACGTGGTCGACGTCGTCCGGTCCGTGCTGGCCGACGACGTCGTCGAGGTGACCGCGTTCCTCCAACCCCTTCGCGGTACGCCCGGGCCGGGCGTGGAGGACGAGGGCATGGCCCTGCTGCGGTTGCGCGGTGGCGCCGTCGGCTCCGTGCACGCCAGCTGGGCCATCCGCTCCGGGCGGGACTACCTGCTCTCCGTGTTCGGCACCGAAGCCGCGCTGCACCTCGACACGCGCACACCCCCGACGCTCTTCACCGCGGCCGGCGAGGCCGAGCCGTTGCCCGTCCCCGACGACGCCGGCGACCCCTACCGCGCCTTCGTGCAGGCCGTGACCACCGGCACGCCACCACCCGTCACTGCCGCCGACGGGCGGGCGGCCGTGGCCGCCGTGTGCGCGGCGTACCAATCGGCGGCAACCGGAAAGGCGATAGCGCTCCCATGATTCGTGCAGGCTTTGGTTCGGCGGTCATCACCCCACCCGTCCCCGTGAAGCTGGCGGGATTCGGCGACCGCACCGAACCGGCGACATCGATCCACGACGACCTCGAAGCGCGGGCCGTGTACCTGGCCGGTGACGGCGCCGCCCTGTGCCTGGTCGTGTGCGACCTGCTCGGGATGTCGGCCGAGTTCGCCGACCCCATCCGGGCGTCCGTGGGCGCCGCCCTCGGGCTCCCCGTCGAGGCCGTCCTCACCGCGTCGACCCACACCCACGCCGGGCCCAGCGCCATCGCCGGCACGGACACCCTCGGGTGGCCCACGCCCGATGGCTACGGCGAGCTGCTGGTTGCTCGCGGCACGGCCGCAGCCGTCGCCGCGAGAGACGCGGCCGAGCCCGCAGAACTGCACTACGTGCGCGCTCCCCTGCCCGGCGGGCTGTCCATCAACCGCCGGGAGCTCCCGTACGATCCGTCCTTCGCCGTGCTCGACATCCGCCGGCCGGACGGCTCGCGCGTGGGGCTGGTGGCCAACATCGCCGTCCATCCCGTCGCCCTCGGCCCGCAGTGCCTGGCCGTGTCCACCGACTGGGTGGGACCGTTCCGGGCCGCAGTCGAGGCCGCCGGTGGTGGGACGGCCCTGCTGCTGTCGGGCGCCCTGGGCGACGTGAACCCGCGTCCCCACGACCATCCCGACCCCGCCGGCGACTTCGACGAGGCCGCCGACCTGGGCCGCCAGCTGGCCAGGACCGTCGACGCCGTGCTGGCCGGCGCCGAGCCGGTGGACGGCGACGTGGCCGTCGTGGCCCGCCGTACCATCGAGGCCCCGGTGGGCCAGACGTTGCTCACCATGGTCACCGGCATCACCGGCACCATGCCCGTCGAGTTGGTGGAGTGGGCCATCGGCGACGTGCGGCTGGTGTCCATCCCGGGCGAAGCGTTCTGCGCCCTGGGGCGCAAGGTGGAGGCCAGCCGGGGGCCGCGGGTGCTGCTCGCCGGGCTGTCACCCGTGTGGCAGGGGTACCTGCCCGACCCCTTCGGCGAGGGCTACGAGGAAGGCGTGAGCTTCGGCCAGCCCGCCGTCGCCGCCATCCGCGACGCGCTGCTCGACGTGCCCTAGCCGCGCGCTCGCCGCTACCGGGTGGCCGTGACCTTCTGGAGGCCCCGGGGCGCGTCGGGGTCTTCGCCCAGCGCTCGGGCCCAGGCCAGCGCGACCCGCTGGCCCATCACCAGGGTGACGATGGCATCGAGCGACGCGTCGCCCGTCGACGGGACGGGCACGCGCACGACGCCGTCGCCCCCCAGGGCAGGGGCATTGGGATCGGCGGGATCGACGAAGGCGAGCACCGGTCCGGCCGCGGCCACCGGACCGTGGAGGTGCTCGACCAACGGCTCGGCCGACACGGACCGGCCCGCCATCTCGGCCAGCTTCAGGGCGATCTCCTCGGCCACCCACTCGGCGCCCACGCCGCCACACACCACCGCGTCGGGTGGCTCGCCCACCACGAACGGGTCGACGTCGATGGCCAGCGCCGTCACCACCGCCCGGATGAGGGGCCGGACGTCGAACGGCACGGCCAGGGCGCGCAGCAGCACGGCCTGGGCCGTCACCGACTTGGTGGCCGCCACCACCCGCTCCTCGCCGGCGCGGCACTGCAGGGCCACGTCGGCCATCGACTCGAGGGGCGAGCCGGGAACGTTGGTGATCGAGATGATCGGCGCACCCGCAGCCCGGGCCGACTGAGCGGCCTCGACCAACGATGGCGTGGAACCCGACTGGGAGAGCACGATCACCGGCGTGTCGGGGCCGAAGCCGGGCTGCGCCACCGCGGCACCGGGCGCGGGGAGCACGGTTGCAGGCACCCCGCCCAGGACGTCGAGCACGGAAGCGCCGTATCCGGCGGCGTGGCGGCTGGACCCGATGGCGAGGAGGCGCACGACGCGTGCCCCGGCCAGCACGGCGCGCCCCCGCACCAGCCCCCCGCCGTTGCCGGCCAGGGCGGCGTCGAGGACGGCGGGCTGCTCGGCGATGTCGAGGGAGACGAGCCGGCCGCCGGTCACGATGCCAGGTAGATCGGCGAGGTGAGCGCCACCTCGACCAGGTGGTCACGGCAGTACGTCGTCTGGGCACCCACCAGCGGGTCGCACGAAGCCGACCGCTCGGCCGTGGTGTCGGGCAGCAGCAGCGAGGCGCGCACCCAACCGCCCTCGGCCGGGGCCGTGAAGCGGACCTCGCCGCCCGGCGTGAGCGCGGCGCCGTCGACGATGGTCCGGCTGTTGGCCCGGATCGTCACCAGGCCCTGGCCCAGCAGGCCCGTCGCTCGCACCCGCATGGGCGTCCGCGGCGGCACTGTGTCGCCGATCATCGACTCGTACACGCCGTCGCCGTCGACGTCGGCTTCGAGGGACAGCCGGGCCGAACCCATGGCCGGCGGCTGGAACGACACCGACGTGCGCCCTTGGCGCAAGGCGCGCAACACGCCCGCGGCGCTGCGCTCCCGGGTGAACACCCACGTGGTCGGGTTGCCCGGGCCCTGCACCAGCGCGGTGGACAGCCAGTGCGAGTCGCTGCCACCGGTGGCGCCGATGCGGGCGCCCCGGTCGAGCCAGCACTCCCAGTACCGCTCGGCGTCGTCGTTGGAATTGCCGGCCGGTGCCGGGGGCTGGAGCCAGTGCCCGATGTTCCAGACCTCGATGGTGTCGGGGCGCACGTCGTACCCGTAGCCCCAACCGAGCCGCGCCGTGTCGGCGCAGCCCGAGAAGTACGGGCCCTGGAGCTCGTCGGCCGGGTGGTTGATCTGGAACACGCCGCCCTCGGACCGCAGTTGCCAAGCGATGCCGTTCACGTCCCGGGCCGAGTCGGCGGCCGGGAACAGGTGGGTGGCGCCGAGCATCTGGGCGTGGCCGTGCAGCGAGTTCTCGTAGGCGGGGATGCCGATGACGCCGTGCCCGCCGAAGGCCGGGTCCTTCTGGGACCGCACGTCGTTGTGGTCGGTGATGGCGAGGTAGTCGAGGCCCTTGACCGACGCCTCGGTGAAGCGCTCGTCCACGCTCCCGCTCAGCGTCCACGCTTCGGTCGTGTCCGTGTTGTCGTCGGACGGGCCGCAGTACGCGTCGTGGGAGAAGCACGTGTGCACGTGGAGGTCACCGGCCAGCCACTCACCCACGGCCGCGGGCTTGCCCGGAGTGACCCAGACCGGGCTGGTGTACCCCAGCGAGACGCCATCAGCACCGACGGCCCGCACGAAGAACCATCCGCCCCCGGCCGGCGCCCGCACGGCGGTGTCGAGCCGGCCCGTGCCCGACGCCACCACGCCCGTGTTGCTGACCAACTGCAGGGTGGCGCCCGGGCGGTTGACGGCCGCGCGTATGGGCAGCCAGTCGCCCGCGTCCCGGGCCAGGCGTGAGCCCATCAAGGCGCCGTCGAGGGTGAAGTCGAGCGACGTGCCCGGGTTGCGCACGGCGTAGAACCGGCGGGCCAGGAGGGCGGCCCGGATGGCGGGCCCGTCGTTGCGGTCGGCCAGCACCACCGTCTTGGCGATCTGGGGCCCACCCCAGTCGTCGCCCCGCACGTGGCCCAGGTCCTCGGCGCCCACCGCTCCCAGGTGCCAGCCCTTGTTCAGGGCCCGCACGTACGAGTCGTAGTAGTCGTTGCCCGAGTTGTAGAGCTCGATGCCCACCATGCGGTCGTCGGCCTCGGGCACGTAGGCGAAGTCGTTCCAGTTGACGGCCGGGTCGGCGGCGTTGAGCTTCTTGTCGCCGGGGTGGTTGAACGTGGCCAGGCCGTCGCTGCCGCCGCCCAACTCGGGCCGGCGTAGGAACCACTGGTAGAAGGTGTCCATGCTCACGTACCCGCCGTCGGCCTTGGCGTTGGTGTCGTTGCGGGAGAAGAACACGTTGATGTGACCGAAGCGGTCGGAGGTCCACTCGAAGCCGCGCACGGCGGTGAAGTCGGGCGTGCTCTCCTGGGCCGCGTAGTC
>DASRGI010000016.1:0-13265 GCA_035651095.1 Acidimicrobiales bacterium
GTCGCCCAAGAACGACATCACGTCGTTCTCGGTCGGCTCCAAGCACGTGAGCGGAGCCAACCCCGGTGACTTCCTCTACCTGGCGTGGACCCGGGCCACCAACAACGGGACCACCACCATCGAGTTCGAGCTCAACCAGTCGACCGCGCCGTGCGCGCCGGCCAAGCCGACCAGGAGCAACCGGGTCCGCACCAACAACGACCTGCGCATCATCTACAACTTCCACGGCGGGACGGTCGACAGCATCAAGGAGTCGAAGTGGGTGGCGGCCACCAACTCGTGGAGCTCGCCCATCACGCTGAACAGCACAGTGCAAGAAGCTGAAATCAGCACCAACCAGCTCTTCGGCGAGGTCGTCATCAACCTCGACCTGCTGCCCCAGTTCTTCGACCCAGCCGTGTGCACCACGCTCTCGAGCGCCTTCGCCCGCAGCCGATCGTCGTCGGGTTCGGACGACTCCGAACTCAAGGACTTCGTGCCGCCCGCCTTCACCACCATCTCCAACTGCGGCTCCATCGAGGTGAAGAAGACGGATGACACGGGCGCCGGCCTGGCGGGCGCCGTGTTCGGCCTGTTCACCGACGCGGCCGCCACCGTGCCCGCCACCACGCCCGCTCAGGCCGGCAACAACCAGTGCACCACCAGCGGCGGCAACGCCAGCACGCCCGCGTCCTGCTCGTTCGCCAACGTGCACCCCGGCACGTACTACGTGAAGGAGCTGTCGGCGCCGAGCCACTTCTCGACCGACTCGACCATCACACCGGTGACCGCGGTGATCGGCCAGAGCGTCACCGTGAGCCATACGTTCGTCAACCCCCGGAACCCGGGGGACATCCGGGTCAACAAGGTCGACGACACCGGGGCAGGCGTGAACGGCGCTCTCTTCGGCCTGTTCTCGGACGCGGCGGCCACCACGCCGGCCACCACGGCGACCAACAACCAGTGCACCACCGCGGGCGGCGGGCCGGCCACGGCGGCGACGTGCACGTTCGACGACGTGACGCCGGGCTCGTACTTCGTCAAGGAGATCTCGGCGCCCGGCCACTTCACGGCCGACCAGACCATCGCGCCGGTGACGGCGGTGTCCGACGTGACGACGACGGTCTCGCACGTCTTCGTGAACCCCCGCAACGGCGGCTCGGTGAAGGTGCTCAAGACCGACGACCTGGGCGACGGCGTGGCCGGCGCTCTCTTCGGCCTGTTCTCGGACGCGGCGGCCACCACGCCGGCCACCACGGCGACCAACAACCAGTGCACGACATCCGGTGGCGGAGCGGCCACGGCGGCGGCGTGCACCTTCGACGGGGCCACACCGGGCTCGTACTTCGTCAAGGAGATCACCGCGCCGACCCACTACGCGGCGGACCAGACCATCGCCGCGGTGACGGTCGTGTCCGACACCGAGACGACGGTCAGCCACACGTTCGTCAACCCGCGCAACCCGGGGACGCTCATCGTCGCCAAGAACGACGACGCCGGCGCTGGCCTCGACGGCGCCGTGTTCGGGCTCTACTCCGATCCCGGTGCCACCACGTTGGCCACCACGGCGACCAACAACCAGTGCACGACATCAGGCGGTGCCGTGGGTACCCCGGCCACGTGCCTGTTCACCGGCGTCCTCCCGGGCACGTACTACGTCAAGGAGATCTCGGCACCCGCCGGCTACGCCGTGGACAGCGCCGTCGTGACCGTGACGGCGACATCGGACACCCGCACGACCGTCGCCCACACCTTCGTTGACAGCAAGCTCCCCATAGGGCTCGACGTGGCGAAGACGGTCAACGGCCAGCATTCGTCCACCGCCAGCCCGCTGATCGTGGAGAACGGTGCCGCCCTCGACTACGTGGTCGTCGTCACCAACACCGGCCAGTTGCCGCTGACCATCACCCAGCTCGACGACACCCGCAACGCCACCCTGGCCGCCACGTGCGACCACGGCATCGGCTTCGTCCTGGCACCCGCACAGAAGATCACGTGCACGTACCAGACCACGGCGTCCGCCGACCAGGACAACGTCGCCACCGCCCAGGGCACGGACTCGTTCGGCCGGACGGCCACCGGCACCGATGCCGTCGCCGTGAACGTGATCCACCCAGGCATCTCGCTGACCAAGTCGGCCAGCCCGACGACGGTGAACAGCGGCGACACCGTCACCTACACCTACGTGGTGACCAACACCGGTGATGTCGCCCTCACGAACGTGTCGGTCACCGACGACGTGCTCGGTACCATCGGCACCGTCGCATCGCTGGCACCCGGTGCGTCGACCACGCTCACCAAGGCGGTCGTGGTGACGGCGTCGACGCCCGCCACCAACACGGGCACGGCGAGCGGTGTCGACCCCCTCGGCAACACGGTGTCGGCCACGTCTCACGCCACCATCACCCGCGTCCTGGGCCTGCAGATCACGGCCCCGGCGCCGACGGTTGCCCCGGCCACCCTGCCCCGCACCGGCGCTCCCGTCGACCGTGAGGCGAGGACGGGGGTCGCCCTGCTGCTGGTTGGCATGCTGTTCGTCGTGAGCGCCCGCCGGCGGCGGGAAGCCCGGCAGCCGACCGGTTAGGACCCTGTCGGCCGGCTCACGCAGGGTCGGCCGGCTCACGCAGGGTCGGCAGGGCCAGCGCAGGGTCGGCAGGGCTAGCGCAGAGGGGCCCGCAGGTCGACGGTGCGATGCGCCTCGGCGGCACCGTCGACCGCAGCGCCCACGTCCCCGTCCAGTCCCACCATGCCGGACGCGCAGGAGGCGAACGGGTTCCCCGCCGTCATCCCGGCCACGACCACGGGCACGCCCATGCGCAGTGCGCAGGTCACCCCCGTCTCGCCCCCCGTCGCGTTGGGCAGCGGCCGGGCACGGATGGTGACTGCGACATCGACCCCCTGATCGAGCGGGCATCCCCGTCCGGGTATGAAGGCATTGCACGGGAAAGGCGCGGCGCCGGGGTCATGGCAACGGTGGGCCTGGCGGCCGGCCGCAGCCAGCTGGGCCCCGAGTTGCTCCACCGCCCAGTCGTCGGTTCCGACGACGAGGACGGAGCGAGCGTGGCGCGGCGGCTTCGCCGAGTGCTTCCTGGTGTCCGTGGGCGCCACCACGCGATCCACGATGACGACCGGAGGCCACTGCAGCCGCTACGACCGCTCAACAGCTGCCCAACTTCCGTCACCGGCTGGTGTAAGTTCGGCGCGGTACCAGCACTGACCGTGACAGGAGGTCCGGTACATGTCACGGTCGGCACACAGGAACCGCGGTTGACGATGAGCCACAACGGCCCCCTCGGTCCCCGCCTCACCCGTGTCCTCGTCGTCGACGACGACCGTGCTGTGTGCGCCTTGCTCACCAAGGTCCTGGAGCGCAACGGCTTCCGGGCCGACTCATGTGCCACGCCCGACGAGGCGCGCACGCTTCTCGCCACCATCCAGCCCGACATCATGCTGCTCGACCTGATGCTGGCCGGAGACGACGGGCTCGGGTTCCTGTCCGAATTGCGCCGCACCAGTGACCTGCCGGTGATTCTCGTGACGGCCAAGCGGGACGAGATGGACCGCATCCTGGGTCTGCGCCTGGGTGCCGACGACTACATCGTCAAGCCCTTCTCACCCGGCGAGGTCGTGGCCCGGGTGCAAACAGTGTTGCGCCGCACCAGCGTGCACACCACCGCCAGCCGGGTGCTCGACTTCGGCGACCTGTGCCTCGACCTGGTCTCGCGCGAGGTAACGGTGAACGGCGAGCTGGTGGAGCTGACGGCCAAGGAGTTCGACCTGCTCGCCTTCCTGGCCGGCTCGCCCCGGCAGGTGTTCTCGCGGGAGCAGCTCCTCCGCCAGGTGTGGTCGTCGTCCGGGGACTGGCAGGACTCGGCCACCGTCACCGAGCACGTGCGGCGCATCCGCCGCAAGATCGAGACCGACCCGAACAACCCCCGGCGAGTGGTCACCGTCCGCAGCGTTGGCTACCGCTTCGAAGCCTGACCGGCACGCCCGCTCCTAGGGCGCGTCGAGGATGTCACGCACCCGGTGCACGAGATCCTGGGCGGTGAACGGCTTGGGCAGGAACTGGCCCCGGTGGGAGGCAGCCGAGAGCTCTTCCTGCACGCCGGCGGCGTGGCCCGACATGAACAGCACCCGCGTCGCCGGCCACACCTCGTGCACGGCGTCGGCCAGGCTGAGGCCACCCATGTCCGGCATCACGATGTCGGTCACCAGCAGGTCGACAGGCGGGCTGGCGGGGTCGACCAGGGCCAGGGCCGCCGGCCCGCTGGCCGCGGTGAGCACGTCGTACCCATGGCGCGTCAGCACCGCCTCGGTCAGGTTCCGCACGACCGGGTCGTCCTCCACCACGAGCACGCGCTCCGGCCCACCCGGCGCGTTCGGGCGCGCCACCGGTGCCGTCCGGACCTCGGCGGCGGCGAAGGGCCGGAACAGCAGCCGCACGATCGTGCCGCTGCCCACCTCGGTCTCGACCTGGACGTGGGCGTCGGACTGGCGGGCGATGCCGTAGACCGTGGCCAGGCCCAGCCCGCTGCCCTCGTTCGGCGGCTTGGTGGTGAAGAAGGGCTCGAAGCAGTGCTCGAGAGTCTCCACGGTCATGCCCTCGCCCGTATCGGCCACCGTCACCGACACGTAGCGCCCGGCCGGAGCCTCGGGTCCGATGGCCGGTTCGGCCTGGTCGAGCACGACGTCGGCGGTCGACACCACCAGCTCACCCCCGTCGGGCATGGCATCCCTGGCGTTGAGCATCAGGTTCAACACGACCTGTTCGAGGTAGCCGGGATCGATCAGGATGCCGCTCACCCGTTCACCCAGTTCGGCGCGCACGCGGATGTGCTCGCCGATCACCCGCCGCGTCACCTCGATGATCTCCCGGAGCACGGAGTTGGGATCGATGACCTCGGGCTGGACCACCTGGCGGCTGCTGATGGTGAGGAGCTGCGACGTGAGGCGGGCCGCCCCCTCCCCCGCGCCCCGGATGGCCTCCAGGTCACCGCGGGCATCGTCGTCCAGCGGTCGGGCCAGCAGCAGGTCGGCGTAGCCGAGCACCACCGTGAGGAGATTGTTGAAGTCATGGGCCACGCCCCCCGCGAGCTGGCCCACCGCCTCGAGCCGCTGCGAGCGCAGCACCTGCTCCTCCAGCCGTTTGCGATCGGTGATGTCCGCCACGAGCAACAACGTGCCGTCGAGGATGTCGTCGATGCTGGCCAGGGCCACGGCCGACACGGCCGCGGGCAGGGCTCGGCCGTCGTGGCGGTGGAGCACGAGTTCCACGTCGACCACGCGCTCACCCGCACGCACCTGCGCGGCCAACTCCTCGAGCACCTGGCGGGTCGCCTCCACGAACACCGGCCGCCGGGCCTTGTCGGACCAGGCCACCAGACCTCGCGCCGCCCGGTTCCACCTGCTGATGCTGCCCGCCGCGTCGAGCTCGATGATGGCGAGGGGGGCGGCGTCGACGAGGGTCTCCAACCGGCGCTCGTTGTCCTCGACCTCCTGGTAGAGCCTCGCCTTCTCGAGGGCCACCGATGCCAGGTGGACGATCGACATGAAGATGGCCTGATCGTCCTCGGTGAACGGACCGTCGGGCCGGCCGGTCAGGATGACGACACCGTGTGCGGCGTCCCCCACCTCGTCGGGACCGGCCAGGGGCAGGGCCATCCACGCGCCCACACCGCCGACATCGTCTCCCCGCCCGGGCAGCGCCGACCGGCGCACCTCGGCCTCGATCTCGGCGCGGACCGGGTCGGCCAGCCACGCCACCCCACGGGGTGACGAGACCCGGAGCGGGGCGCGGGCGGACCCGTCGTCGAACGTGACCATGGCGGTCTCGCTGCGCAGGACCGTGCGCGCCTGGTCGACCATGGACGACAGCACGTCGTCCGGCGACGTGCAGGCCGCGATGTCCAGCTCGGCGCTGACCAGGCCGCGCAGTTGCATCGTCTGGCGGGAGGCGGCGTCCGCCACTTCTCGGGTCTCCCTGTAGAGAAGTACCCGCTCGATGGCCACGCCGACCCGGGCGGCCACGGCCTCGGACACGGCCAGGTCCGAGGGCCGGAAACCCCGGCGATCGGGGCCGGTCCCGAACGAGATGGCGCCCAGCGTCAGGCCCCGGACCTGGATGGGCACGACCATCACCGACACCAGGCCCAGGGCCCGGCCCATGGCGACGGAGTCGGGGGCGGGCTCGCCGGGGCCGATCCGGATGTCGTGGTCGAGCTCGGCATGGCCGCTGTCCACCACCCGCTGCACCTGCTCGGCCCACCCGGGGAACCGGCGCTGGAGGGCTGCGACCTCGGCGGCCCGCGCCGGGTCGGCGTGCCGGGCGGCCTGGCGGCGGAGGGCCATCTCGGCGCCGGCCCGCTCGCCTGCCCCATCCCGCTCGGCCAGGTCGATGGCGCACCAGTCGGCGAAGGCGGGGACGATCACGTCCGGCAATTCGGACAGGGTGGGCTCGTAGCTCTCCAGCGTCCAGGAGAGCAGATCGCCGGCGTCGGCCAGCAGGGCGAGGCGGCGAAGGGCGTGCTCGGCTCCGAGCCGGGACCGGCGCTCGGCGGCGCGCAGCTCGACGCTCTGCATCCACGCGGCCGTGCTCTCGGCCAGCAGCTCCAGGAGGCGGACGTCGTCGGCGCCCAGCTGGCCGGGGCGGCGGGCACAGGTCAGCGCCAGGCCGGCGAGCTTGCCGTTCACTCGGACCGGGACGGCGGCCACCGACGTGACCCGCGAGGCCAGCTCGGACGGCAGCGCCGGGCCGGTCCCCTCGTTCGTCAACACCCGGCCGTGGGCCACGGCCCACTCGACGAGCGAGGTTGTCGGGTCGAGGTTCTCGGGCAGGTCCGCGGCCAGGGCGCCGGCCACTGCTCGCAGGGCGAGCCGCCCCCTCTCCGCATCGAGGAGGTAGAGGGCGACGGCTTCGCTGGCCAAGGCCTCGCGCACGTCGCACACGAGGTCCTCGAGTACCCGGTCGTCGGTGAGCAGGCTGTTGCTCCAACGAGCCGGCCCGTCGCCGTGGACAGCACCCGTGCTCACGCGGACAGGCTACGGACGGTCGGGATGTTCTGCTCGCACCCCTGAGCATTGGGCGAGTGTTGGGCGAAGACGCAGGCCGCACGAGGGCGAAGAACTCCTGGCGAATGCGCACGTCGTCGCGCAGCAGGCGGCTTTGCAGAGCAATCGCCGTACGCATCGCCTGACGGCGCGTCTTTCGTGTGCAGCAACCCGCGCATAGTGCGCATTACTGCACAAGAAGCGCACGGCGCTCGGCGTTCGCTCAGGCGCCCGCCGGGCTCTTGTGCAAAGCCGCCAACAGGCCGTGGAGGGACGGGGTCGTGGTGGTCGCCCCCGGGAGCCGCGCCCCGCATCGACACACAGGTGCTCGACCTCAGCACCGCGCCCACCGCCTTGGGTCGGGCGTTGACAAGTCCCGCCGTGCGCAGTTTACTTGCGAGCAAGTAGCTAACCCGAGGGGGACTCGATGAAGGCCGCCCGTTTGATGGAGCCCGGTCGCGTGGAGTGGCAGGACGCGCCCGAGCCGAGTGTGGATGGTCCTGGGCAGGTGCTCATCCGCACCAAGTGGGCGACGATCTGCGGCAGCGACCTGCACAACATCTTCGCGGGCACCAGCCTGGAGCCCTACCCGTCCCGCCCCGGCTACCCCGGCCACGAGTCCGTGGGCGAGGTGCTGGAGAGCACGGCCGACGGCATCGAGCCCGGCCAGCTCGTCCTGTCCGTACCCGACCTCAGCTGCTCGGCCGCCTTCGCCGACTTCCAACTCGTGCCCGAGCACTTCATCGTTCCCATCCAGGGCACCGAGCACATCGAGCACGTGGTGCTGGCCCAGCAACTGGGCACGGTCATCTACGCGATGAAGCGGTTCTGGCCCCACGCCGAGACCCAGCAGACGGCCACGGTGATCGGTGCGGGGACGGCCGGCTGCTTCTTCGTGCACCTGCTGAAGGCCGCCGGGTTCGAGCAGATCGTGGTGAGCGACGTCATCCCCGAACGGGTGGAGCGGGCCAAGCGGTTCGGTGCCGACGTCACCGTGGTGGCCAGCCACCAAGCGGGCGACACCGCCATCGTCGACGCCACCCTCGAGCTGACGGGCGGCAACGGCGCCGACCTGGTGATCGAGGCGGCGGGCGAGGACGAGACCCGGGCCCAGGCACTCGACGCCGTGCGAGTCGACGGCCGGGTCGGCCTGTTCGGCACGCCGTCGAGCCTCGGCCCGGTCCCGTTCCCCGTGAACACGCTGTTCCGCAAGAAGCCCACGCTGGAGTGTTCGCACAGCGCCCAGCACGAGCCCGGCCACGCGTCGTTCCGCCAGGCCATCGAGCTCATCCAGTCGGGCAGCCTCGCCGCCGAGGAGATCATCACCCACCGCATCGACCCGGCCTCGGTGGCCGACGGCCTGGAGCTGGCCCTGCACCCCACCAACGACTCGCTGAAGGTCGCGTTGGTGTGGCCCTGACCCTGAACGAGCGCTTCCCGGTCGCCCACCCCGTCCCCGTGGTGTGGGAGCGGCTGGCCGACATCCACTTCGTGGCCGCCTGCTTCCCCGGCGCCGCCCTCCAGGGCGAGCGGGAGGACGGGAGCTACGAGGGCACCATCACCATGCAACTCGGGCCCACCAAGGTCAGCTTTGCCGGGTCGGTGGTCATCGACCACGACGATCCCACGCGCACGGCCACGTTGCGGGCCAAGGGAGCCGACACCAAGCGCACCCGGGCCTCGGCCGACGCCACCGTACGAGTGGAACCGTACGGCGACGGCCAGGCCCAGCTCCACGTCGAGGCCGAGGTCGACGTGGTGGGGCCGCTGGCCCAGTTCGCCCGGGCCGGGGGCATGGAGTTGACCCGTACCCTGCTGCGCGACTTCGCCGCCGCCGTGGACGGGGCTCTTCCCCCTGACCCCTCCACGGCTGCGGTCGCCGGCGCTGGCGCTGGCGCGGCCGGCGGACCCACCGGCTCGGGGCCTGCCGCCACTCCTGCCGCCGCTCCCGCTCCTGCCTCGGCGGCCACGCCGATCAGCGTGGTCCGCATCCTCCGGCGGAGCTTCGCCAACGCGGTGCGCCGCTGGTTCGGGCGCCGCTGGTTCGGGCGCCGCAATTCGGGCGGCCGCGCATGAAGGCCTACGCCGCCATCGTCGACGCCCTCGTGGCCGAAGGCGTCACCCATGTGTTCGGCCTCATGGGCGACGGCAACATGCTCCTCATGGCCGAGGCCGCCCGGCGGCCCGAGTTGGGCGTCACCAACGTGCGCCACGAAGGCGCGGCCCTCACCATGGCCGTGGGCTACGCGGTGGCCGAGGGGAGCCGCGGCGTGGGCGTGTCCACGGTGACCTGCGGCCCCGGCCTCACCCAGCTGGGCACCGCCCTGGTCGACGCCGTGCGCCGGCGCACCCCGTCGGTCGTGCTGGCCGGCGACCTGGCCTCTACGGACACCCACATCAACCAGTACTTCGTGCAACGCCCCTTCGTGGAGTCGACGGGGGCGCAGTACATCCCCCTCACCTCGGCGGGCGACGTGGCCGAGGTGGTGGCCTCCGCCTTCTTCCGGGCCCGCACGCTGGGCACCACCGTCGTGGTGGGCCTCCCCATGCACCTGCAGGACGAGGAATACCCGTGGGACTGGGCCTACCGCCCGTCCACCGACGCCCTCCCGGATCCCGCCTCCACGCCGGTGCTGCAGCCCGACCCGGCCGACATCGCCGCCCTGGTCGAGCTCCTGCAGACCGCCGAACGGCCCGTGCTCGTGGCCGGTGCCGGGGCGGTGGCCGCGGGCGTGGCCGACCGCCTGGTGCAGCTGGCCGCCCGCACCGGCGCCCTGCTCGCCACCACCCTGCGGGCCAAGGGCCTGTTCGCGGGCTCGCCGTACCACGCCGGCATCGCCGGGGCCTTCTCCACCGGCACCGCCCGCACGCTCTTCGCCCAGGCCGACCTGGCCGTCGGCATCGGCGCCAGCCTCAACTACTTCACCACGGAGGGCGGCTACCTCTTCCCGGCCGCCCAGGTGGCGAGCATCGACGCCGGCGACCCCCGCCTGCGCACCGAGTTGTCCCTCGACCTCCTGGTGCGAGGCGACGCCGGGCTCGCCGTCGACGCCGTGCTGCGCGGGCTCACCGGCCCGGCCAACACTGGCTTCCACACCGCCGAGGTCGCCGACCAGCTCGCCCACGACACGCCCGTCGAGCTGCGCCAGCCGGCCGAGGGCCTCCACCCGGTGGACGCCGTGCGGGAGCTCGACCAGGCCATGGACGAAGACGCCGCCTTCGTCGTGGGCGTGGGCCACTTCTGGTCCTTCCCGATCATGTATCTCAGCGGCCGGGGCCCGCAGAGCTACCACGTCACCTACGACTTCGGCGCCATCGGCCAGGGGCTGGCCACGGCCATGGGCATGGCCACGGCCCGGGCACCGCGGCCCACCGTGCTGGTCGAGGGCGACGGCAGCCTCCTCATGCACATCCAGGAACTCGAGACCCTGCGCCGCTCCCCCACCCCGCTGCTCGTGATCGTCATGAACGACGGCGACTACGGGGCCGAGGTGCACAAGCTGCGGGCCAAGGGCCTCGATACCGACGGGGCCCGCTTCGGCAGCCCCGACTTCGCCGCCATCGCCGGCGCCTTCGGCGTGCGGGGCCGGTTGGTGGCGGCCCCCGGCGAGCTGACCGACGCGGTCAAGGAGTTCCTGCACGACCCCCGGCCCACCGTGGTCGACGCCCGCATCGACGGCTCGGTCGTGAGTGCGCCGTACCTGCGATCGGTGTTCGGTCGGGACGAATGATCCAGGCGTTGCGGGCCATCGTCGGGCCCGCGCACGTCCTCACCGATCCCGAGGTCACGGCGTCGTACGAGCGGGACTGGACGGGGCGGTTCGGTAGCCGGGCCACGGCCGTGGTGCGCCCGGGTTCGACTGAAGAGGTGGCCGCCGTGCTGCAGGCGTGTCACGAGGCCGGCCACGCCGTCGTCCCCCAGGGCGGGAACACCGGCCTGGTGGGTGGGGGCGTTCCCCGGGGCGGCGAGGTGGTGCTGAGCCTGCGCCGGCTGGACGCCATCGAGCCCGTCGACACCGTTGCCGCTCAGGTGACGGCCGGCGCGGGCGTCACCCTCGCCGCCCTGCAACAGCGCGTGCGCGCCCATGCCCTCGACGTGGGCGTGGACTTCGCGGCGCGGGACTCGGCCACCATCGGCGGGATGGTCGCCACCAACGCAGGCGGCGAGCGGGTGTTGCGGTACGGCATGACCAGGGCGTCGGTGGTCGGTCTCGAAGTCGTGCTGGCCGGCGGGCAGGTCGTGAGCCGCCTGGCCGGCCTGCCCAAGGACAACGTGGGCTACGACCTGGCGTCGCTGCTGGTGGGGAGCGAGGGCACGCTCGGCGTCGTCACGCGCGTGCGCCTGCGCCTGGCGCCGTTGCTGACCGAGCGGGTGACCGCCCTGCTGGCCGTGGACGGCACGGCTGGCGCGCTGGGGTTGCTGGCCCACTTACGGGCCCGGCTGAACACCCTGGAGTGCGCCGAGGTCTTCTACGCCGCCGGGGTCGACCTGGTGTGCGCAGCCACCGGCCGCCCCCATCCCTTCGGCACCGACCACACCCACCCGGCCTACGTCCTCGTCGAGTGCGCGGCCCGCCACGACCCGTCCGACGACTTCATGGACGCACTGGCCACCGTCCCCGACGCCGCTGGCGTTCGTGACTCGGCCGTCGCCACGGCCGGACCGGCGCGCCACGCCCTGTGGGCCTACCGGGAGCACCACACCGAGGCCATCAACCGCGCCGGCGTGCCCCTGAAGCTCGACGTCGCCGTCCCCTTGGCTGCCCTGGCGGCGTTCGAGCACGACCTGCGGGCGACGGTCGCCGGCGTGGCCCCCGACGCCGAGTTGCACCTGTTCGGCCACCTGGCCGAGGGCAACCTCCACGTGAACATCCTGGGCGCCGACGACCGGGCCCCGGCCCTGACCGAGGCCATCCTCACCCTGGCCGCGGGCTGCGGTGGAAGCATCAGCGCCGAGCACGGCGTGGGTGTGGCCAAGGCCCGCTGGCTCCCGCTGTGCCGCAGCGCCGCGGACATCGCCGCCATGGCCGGTGTCAAGCGGGCCCTCGACCCCGGCGGCATCCTCAACCCCGGCGTGCTCCTCCCGTGAACGCAACCGCCCGAGAGGCGATCGCCGCCTTCGTGCAGCCGGGTGACCGCGCCCTGCTGGGCACCGGGGCGGGCGAGCCCACCGTGCTGGAAGCGGCGTTGGTGGCCGACCAGGAACGGCTCACGTCGCTGCGGTTGTGCAGCGGCCTGCAGCTGGGCGACTACCCGTACATGGGCCCGGTGCGCGAGGGCCGCTGGACGTACGAGACCTGGCACCTCATGCACCCCATCCGCGACGACGTGGCCAACGGCACCGTCCGCCTCCACCTGTCCCGCGGGGCCATGGTGCCGCGGCTCATCGCCACCCTCGCCCCCGACGTGTTCCTGACCTCCGTGTCGCCGCCTGGTCCCGACGGCACCCACAGCTTCGGGGCGTCGGTGAGCTACGCGCTGCCCATAGCCCTGCGCACGGGCCGGGTGATCGCCGAGGTCAACCCCAGCATGCCGTGGGTCCGGGGCGACACGTGCCTGCCGCCCGAACGCTTCAGCGCGCTGGTGGACGTCGACGCCCCCCTGCCGCAGCACCACTCGCGCCCGCCGGACGAGACGTCGATGGCCATCTCCGCCCACGTCCACCGGCTGCTGCCCGACGACGCCACCGTGCAGATCGGGCTGGGCGCCATACCGGAGGGCCTGGTCACGCTGCTCACGGCCGACGCGCCCCCGGGCCTGCGGCTGTTCGGCATGGGCATCGACCCCATGGTGCCGTTGCTCGAACACTTGGACCGCCCCGGCGCGTACGTGGGGGGCGAGCTGTTGGGAACGGACACGCTGTACCGCTTCGCCCACGACAACCCGTCGGTGCTGCAGTACCCGCTGGCCAACATCAGCGCAGTGACCGCCACCAGCGCCATCGACCGGTTCGTGTCGGTGACGGGCGCCATCGAGATCGACCTCACCGGCCAGGTCAACAGCGAGGTCGCCGGCGGGCGCACGGTCAGCGGGCCGGGCGGCGGGTTCGACTTCGTGGACGGGTCGTGGTTCTCCGACGGCGGGTTCTCGGTCGTCGCTTTGCAGAGCACGGCCAAGGGTGGCACCCGCTCGACCATCGTCCCCCGGCTGGCCGAGGGCACGCCCGTCACCGTGCCCCGCCACTCGGTGCGCTACGTCGCCACCGAGTACGGCCTGGTCGACCTGTTCGGCCTCAC
>DASRGI010000017.1:0-15736 GCA_035651095.1 Acidimicrobiales bacterium
ACTCCAGCTCCACCACGTGCCTGGGCTCGGCTGCGGCTGGCACCGCCACCCTCGGCAAGTGGTAATCGATCCACACTGAGCAGTCTGCAGTCCGGAACGGGGCCCCTGCGGGGGCCCCGTTCCGCGTGTGCCGCCCGGCCGTTTCACACGGTCTGCCTCAAGTCACGCACGGCGCGATCCGATACCCGCAATGCGAGCAGTGCTCGGAAAAGGGCAAACCCGTCGGAAGGCGGGGACGCAAAGCTCCGGGGCCCATCCCCATGGCGACATGGGAAGGCCGGCCGAGCCGCCTGAGGACCGCCCCGTGACTGCGGGGGGAGCCCGAGGGGAACTTCGGCGAACAGGGCTCGCGGATCCCATTGCACGCAGTCATTCGAAAGGACCACACGAAATGCTCCAGGCCATGCGCAAGCGGCTCGAGCGGGATGAGGACGGCTTCACCCTCATCGAGCTCATGGTCGTCGTGCTCATCATCGCCATCCTGTTGGCGATCGCCATCCCGACGTTCCTCGGTGCTCGGAACCGGGCCAACCAGCGAGCCGCGCAGTCCTCGCTGCGAAACGCCCTGACCGGTGCCAAGACCATCTACACCGACAACCAGGACTACACGCAGGCCTCGGCCGCGGCGCTGGCGACGGGCGAGCCTTCGCTCACGTTCGTCGTCGGCACGGCTTCGTCCACCGACTTCAAGGTCGTCTCCGTCGACGCCACCGCGACCGGTGCGTGGGGCGCAGCGGCCCTGTCCAAGGACAACACCTGCTACTACATCTACGACAACCCGGGCGGGGGCAAGGGCACGTTCTATGGGTCCACTCCCAACTCCAGCTCCACCACGTGCCTGGGCTCGGCTGCGGCTGGCACCGCCACCCTCGGCAAGTGGTAATCGATCCACACTGAGCAGTCTGCAGTCCGGAACGGGGCCCCTGCGGGGGCCCCGCTTCCGCGTCTGGGCTGCTGCCAGCAGCTAGGAAGGACGGGATGACCGGATTGCTCGTTGTCGCCTGTGCGCTCGTCGGCCTGGCCGTGGGGTCGTTCCTCAACGTCGTCATCTGGCGGGTGCCCCGGGAGGAGTCGGTGGTCCGTCCCCGCTCCCACTGCCCGGCCTGTGGCGCCCAGCTGGCCGAGCGGGACAACATCCCGGTGGTCTCGTGGCTGCTGCTCCGGGGCCGGTGCCGCTCCTGCGGGCAACGCATCTCCGCCCGCTACCCGCTGGTCGAGCTCCTCGCCGCCGTGGTGTTCGTGGCCACCGCCGTTCGCTTCGGCGCCGACTGGGTGCTGCCTGCCTACCTCGTCTTCTTCGCCGGCCTCGTGGCCTTGTCGGCCATCGACCTCGACCTGCACCGCCTGCCCAACCGCGTCCTCTACCCGACCCTGTTCGCCACGGCGCCCCTCCTGGTGCTGGCCTCGGCTGCCGCCCACCGGTGGGGCAACCTGGCGCGGGCGGCCGAGGGCGGCGTCCTCTGCTTCGCCATCCTCCTGGCCATCCACTTGGCCGCGCCCCGGGGCATGGGCTTTGGCGACGTGCGCCTGGCCGGCCTGATCGGCATGGCGACGGGCTGGCTGGGCGTCGGCCATTCCCTTCTGGCCCTTTTCGCCGCTTTCCTGTTCTCGGCCGTCATCGGCATCGCCCTCATCGTCTCGGGGCTGAGAGGCCGGCGGGATCGGATCCCGTTCGGGCCCTTCCTGGCCCTCGGCGCCCTGGTGGCCGTGCTCTGGGGCACGCCCCTCCTCCACTGGTACGGGGTATGACTAGAGGGGAGGAAGTGAATGTTGTTCAAGCAGTGCCATTTGTTGACGATGTTATGAAGAGTGCGTAGAGTTGCCTCGCAGAGCGGGCGGGCCGCACGAGATCGAGGCCGTATGTCCATCCACACGGAACAGCGCAACACGGAACAGCGCTGGCTGAAAGTGGCGGAGGTCGCGCACCTGTTGCGGGTCTCCAAGATGACCGTGTACCGGCTGATCTCGTCGGGCGAGCTGCGGTCGGCTCGCGTAGGGCGCAGCTACCGGCTGAGCGAGGACGACGTGAACGCCTACTTGAAGCGAGGGAGCGCCTGATGGCGGGCAGGTCGATCGGGCTCGACATCGGGACCTTTGCGGTCCGGGCCGTCGAGCTCCAACTCGGTGGGCAGCCGACGCTGGTGCGCTTCGCACAGGTCACGCTCCCGCCCGGCGCGGTCAGGGACGGCGAGGTCCAGGACCCCGGCGCCGTGGCTGCTGCCATTCGCCGCCTGTGGGCCGAGGGCAAGTTCAAGACCAAGCGGGTCGTCGTCGGCGTGGCCAACCAGCGGGTGATCGTCCGCCAGGCCGACCTGCCGGCCATGAGCGAGGCCGACCTGCGGGCCGCCCTGCGGTTCGAGGCCCAAGAGCTCATCCCCATTCCCGTCGAGGACGCCATCCTCGACTCCCAGATCCTCGAGGAGACGGTCAGCCCCGAGGGCGAGCCCCGCATGCGCATCCTGCTGGCGGCCGCCCAGCGGGACATGGTGCGCACGCACCTGGCCGCCGTCACCGGTGCCGGCCTCACGCCCGTCGCCGTCGACGTCATCCCCTTCGCCCTGGTCCGGGCTCTGTACGACCGGGCCACGCAGTCCTTCACCGCCGACGGCAGGGCCGAGGCCATCGTGTGCATCGGCGGCGGTGTCACCAACGTGGTCGTGCACGAGCAGGGCGTGCCCCGCTTCGTGCGGGTGCTCCTCGTGGGCGGCGACGACGTCACCGAGGCCATCGCCCGTGACCTCGACGTCGATCTCGATGCCGCCGAGGACCTCAAGCGCCGGGCCGACATGGCGTCGTCGGACGCAGCCGTGGCCCGCGCCGGCCAGGTCGTCTCCGACCGCCTCACGCCGCTGGTCGAGGAGATCCGCGGCTCGCTCGACTACTACCTCGCCCAGTCCCAGTCCTCGCCCATCGGGCGGGTGCTCGTCACCGGTGGCGGCAGCCGCCTGCCGGGCCTGATGGAGCGGCTGCAGTCGCAGCTGGGTGGCCGGGTCGAGCCCGCCCACCCGCTCGCCGACGTCAAGGTCGGGCCCATCCGGCTGTCGCAGGCCCAGCTGGCCGACTACGAGCCGCTGATGACCGTCCCCATCGGGCTGGCCCTGGCCGGGGACACCCAGAAGGGCGTGCGGCGCATCTCGCTGCTGCCCCAAGAGGTCGCGGTCGTGCGGGAGCAGCGCCGCCAGGCGGTGGGCGCGGTCGTCGGTGTGGCCGTCTTCGCCGGATTGCTCGGCCTCCTCTGGGCCAGCCAGCAGAGCAAGGTCCAGAGCGAGAAGGACAAGGCCCAGCAGGCCGAGGCCCGCACCGCCCAACTGCAGGCCGAGCAGGCCCGTCTCCGCAACGTGGCCGTGCTCCAGACGGAGCTGGCCCAGCGCCAGGCCCAGGTCACCGGCGTGCTGCAGGACGACGTCTCCTGGCCCAAGATGCTGACGGACGTGGCCACGGTGATCCCGAGCGACGTCTGGCTCACCGGGTTCCAGGGCCAGAAGACGGTGGCGACGAGCACGACGCCGGCCGCCGGCGGCACCACCGGCACGCTCGGGACGGTGACCTTCCAGGCCAAGGGCTTCGACCAGACGTCGACGGCCCGGTGGCTGCTGCGCCTCGGTGACCTGACGGAGTTCACCGGTGACTGGGTGCCCAGCTCGTCCAAGCAGGGCTTGGCCGAGAACGTGGTCGTGGTCTTCCAGTCGACGGCCCAACTCACGCAGACCGCCCGGTCCAACCGAGCCAGCCAGTTCCTCAACGGAGGCACGCCGTGAACCGCAGGTTGGTACTCGGTGTTGTGGGCGCTGCCGTCGTCATCCTCGCCTTCTGGTACCTGGCGCTCTGGAACCCGTCCCACAACGACCTCAAGAAGGCCCAGCAGCGCACCGCCGAGGCCAAGGCCCAGCAGGCCCAGCTGGAGGCGGCGGTGAACCGCCTGCGCTCGGCCCAGAAGGATGAGCCGCTGCAACGGGCCAAGCTCGAGTCGTTGCGGACCGCCATCCCGGATACGCCAAACCTGGCCCAGTTCATCCTCGACGCCAACGACGCTGCATCCAAGGCCGGGATCGACTTCATCTCCATCACGCCCACGCCGCCGGCCGCGGTCATCCGCTCCAGTGCCACCACGCCCACGACCGCGGCGGCCACCACCACGACGACGGCGGCGGCCACGGCGACGACGGCCACCACCACCCCGGTATCCACCGGCCCGGCCGAGATCAACCTGCAGTTGCAGATCAAGGGCGGCTACTTCCAGGTGCTCGACTTCCTCAACCGGTTGGACCGCCTGCCCCGGCTCACGGTGGTCGACGGGGTCAACATCACGGGTGACGACCAGGGAGTCCTCACGGTGAACCTCACGGGCCGCATGTTCGTGCGCTCGGTGCCCCCCGGCTTCCCCGGAGGTGTCGCCACCACGACGACCACGACGGCCCCGGCCGCAGGTGCTTCGACCACGACGACCGCCGCCGCCGGTGCTTCCACCACGACGACGGCTCCAGGAGGCCGACCGTGACGGAGCCCACGCCGGCAGGCCCGGTCGCCCAGGCCAATCGCCAGCGCACCATGCTGGTGGTGCTCGTGATCCTGGCCGTCATCCTCGTCGGTTTTCTCGCGGTGAAGGCTCTGGGCGGGGGCGGGGGAAGCAGCAGCTCCACGCCCACCACGCTCGCCACCGGTCCGGTACGCACCACGACGACCACCGCCCCCGGCACCACGGCCACCCAGAGCTTCGAGGTCTTCTCCACCAAGAACCCGTTCATCCCGCTCAAGGGGGCGGCGCCGGCCACGACCCCGCCGTCGGGGACGTCGGGCACCTCCGGGACGACGGCCACCACGGTCGCCGGGGGCACGTCAGGGACGAGCGGGACGTCGGGCACGTCAGGCACCTCGGGCACGTCAGGGACGTCGGGCGCCGGTTCGAGCCAGCCGGCTCAGAGTCAGCGGGTGTCGCTGCTCGACGTGTTCGTGGAGAGCGGCAAGGTGACGGCCAACGTGAAGGTGAACGACACCGTCTACAAGGTCACCACCGGCCAGGTCTTCGCCACCAACTTCAAGGCGGTATCGCTCTCCCAGGCCACGGACTGCGGCCAGTTCCTGTTCGGGGACGACCAGTTCCGCCTCTGCAAGGGGGAGCAGGTCCTCAAGTAGCCGGGCCGCGGCTCTCGGCTGCCGCTCGGATGGCCACGAACCGCGAATCGCGCCGGGCCCGCCCGCACGTCCCAACGGCCGGCCGAGCCGGCTCGCTACATGTTCTTGGCGCCGTCCGGGGTGGCGGGCCCGCCCGGTGCCGCCGGTGCGCCCGGGGTGTCGGGCGTTCCCACGGGAGCGGTGGGACCGCCCCGGGCGATGTGGCCGCCCTTGTGGCCGATGACACCGAGGGCGTGGTCCCACTTCTTGTCGGCCACGCCCAGCCCGACGCGGAGCTTGAGCAGGTCGCCCGGATGGCCGTCGGCCTCCCACGCCCGGGCGGTGTCGACCGCCGTGGCGTAGGACGCGCATGCCTGGCGCAACTCCCGGTGCGCAGGTGTGAGGCCCTGGGGAACGCCCATGTCGTCGAGCGTCGTGATGCACCCCTGGAAGGCGGGCAGCAGGGCGGCCACGGTGTCGGCATCCGCCGGTGAGCGGTTGTCCTGGGCGTGGGCCCGGACCCCTGCCCGTGCGACATCCACGGCTGTGACCGTGGCGGCCAGCTGCGAGGCGTAGACGTCGGCCTGCAGCGGGTCCGTGTGGGGCGAGCGGGGGAGGAGGGTCGACCCGACGGCGATGGTCACCGCGGTCCCGGCGAGCAGCAGGGCCTTGCGGGGCCAGCCGGTGACACGGGGTGCACGGGTCGGCTGGTCGTCCGGTGCCGCCGGGGGCATCCTGGCTTCGCCGGGCGCCGTGTCCTGCGCCGGGGGAGCGGTGCGCGAGGCGACCGGGCGCAGGCAACGCTGGCACCATGTCGCGCCCGTCGGCACTGCGCTCCCGCACTCGTCGCACCGGCGCGGGGGAGCATCCGTGCCGCTCGGCGCGGCGAAGTACGCCATGTACCTACTGTCGACACCCCGCTGGGAGGGCTTGAGCACGCCTAGCCGTGCTCAAGGTGCGTTCGGGCTAGTCCGATGAGATGGTCATGCGGGAAGGTGGTCTGCCTCGGTCGAGGCTGTCCGAGGACGAGAGTGGCTTCACGGTCATCGAATTCGTGGTGGCCATCTCATTGCTGCTGGTCAGCCTCCTCGCCGCGTCCCAGATGCTGACGTCGGGCATGCAGGTCTCCGGCGACACGCGCTCCCGGGTGGTTGCCGCCAACCTGGCGACCCAGTCACTCGAGGCCATCCGGGCGACGGCCACCGACCCCTCGCAGTTCTCGACCCTCACGCCGGGCCGCACGGTGACCACCCAGACGGTCGGCGCCACCACCTACACGATCACCAAGGACGTGCAGTGGGTGGGCCAGCGGGCGACCGCCAGCAACTGCGACGCGGGCGGCGGCGGGACCCAGATCCTTCGTGCCACCGCAGTGATCACCTGGCCTCGCATGCACAACACGGCGCCGGTGCAGTCGGCCACCACGTTCTCGCCCCCGGTGGGCGCCTTCTCGAGCAATGCCGGTTCCGTCGCGGCCAAGGTCATCAACGCGGCGGCGGCGCCGGTTTCCTTCGTCACGGTCACGGCCACGGGCGCCACCACCCAGAGCATCGTGACGGCGAGCGACGGCTGTGCCTTCTTCGCCAACCTCACGCCGGGCACGTACACCGTGACGGTCGCGGCCGCCGGGTACGTGGGCGACCAGGAGATCAGCAGCCCGAGCCAGTCCGCCTCGGTGTCGTCCGGCCAGACCGCGGCCCTCACGTTCAACTACGACCAGGCCGCCACCGTCACCGTCACCGGGTTCACCGGCGCCACGCCGGCCGCCACCAACATCAAGATCTCGGTGGCGAACACATCGTTGCAGCCGTACGGGCTGTACACGTTCGGCCTGGGCACGACGACGCTGGCGCCGCTGTACCCATTCCCCACGGGCTACACGCTCTTCGCCGGGAGCTGCACGGACGCCAACCCGCTGGGCCTGAACAACTCCCGCAACGCCTTCTACCCGAGTGCGAACACCACGCCGGTGGCGGTCACCCCCGCGGGCTCGTCCACGGGTACCGTGCCCCTCTACCCGCTGGCCGTCTCGGTCGTGAACACGAGCAACGTGGCCGTGGGCAACGCGACGGTCTCGGTGCTGGCGACGGCTACCAACGGCACCTGCCCGGGTGGCAGCCCCACGTACGGCCTGCCCAACACCACCACGGCGGCACCCATCGGGCAGACCACGGCCGGCGTTCCCCTCGGCCACTACACGATCACCGCGACGTCAGGCACCAAGACGGGATCCGTCAAGGTCTGGGTGCAGCCGGGCGGCACCTACGCGGTCGACGCCTCCGGCAATGCCACCACCCTCTTCACCGCTCCCGTGAAGATCACCGTCGCATGATGGCGCGCCTCTGGAAGCGAGTCCGCCGGTCGGAGGCGGGGACCAGCCTGGTCGAGCTGAGCATCGCGGTGGCCCTGCTGGCCGTCGTGCTGCCCAGCGCGTTCACGGCGGTCACGTCGATGCAGAGGGCGGAGTCGACCACTACCGACCGGTTCGCAGCCCAGAGCGAGGCGCAGATCATCGTCGCCCGCCTGACCAAGGATCTGCGCGCCGCGGTGGCCATCTCGGCCACCGGCGCACCCTTCCTCTCGGCCAGCGACCAGGACGTCACCTTCTACGCCAGCCTGGCCGACCCCAACGGTCCCACGCTGCTGCACGCGTACGTGTCCAACATCCCGGGCACCACGGTGGCTGCCTTCCACGAGGACCAGACGCCCCCGGATGCCGGCTCGGCACCCAACTACACGTACAACGGGGTGGCGCAGCCTCGGATCACCGGCAAGTACGTGGACACCGCCGGTGTCATCTTCAAGTACTACTCCAACGCGGGTGGCGTCCTGACGCAGCTCCCCACGCCCATCACCACGCTCACCGCGCTGCGCAGCATCGAGACCATCACGATCACGCTCGTCACCCACGTCACGCCGACCAGTCCGGCCACGACCCTGACCACGAGCGTCCACGTCCGCAACGTCGACTACAACCCCAACTAGGCCGATGACCTCTCGACTCAAGCGGCTCCGCCGCACGCTCAGCCAGCGCCTCGCCCAGCGCGACGACTCCGGCATCGCCATGGTGCTCACCGTCGGCGTCATGATGCTGATGACGCTGATCCCGTTGATCGTCGTCAGCCAGGCGGTGACGCAACTGCCCATCGCCCGCCAGAACCAGGACCACGAGTCCGCTCTCCATGCCGCGGAAGCGGGCGTGGACGACTACCTCAACCACCTGAGCAACAACAACACGTACTGGCTGTACACGACCACGGCGTCATCGCCCGACAACAACCAGGCGTTCAGCACGTGGGTGCCCGTACCCGGCGGCGGGACGAACGAGTTCTTCCGCTACTCGGTCGACACCAGCACCACGGCCGCCACCGGCTTCGTGACCATCACCGCGAGCGGCAAGGCCAACAAGGTGGTGCGCACGGTGAAGGTGGGCCTCCGGCGCCTGGGGTTCCTGGACTACCTGTACCTCACCGACTACGAGATCGTGGACCCCGCACTGTCCGGCGACTCCACCAGCCGCTGCGTGTACCACGCGTGGGAGCGGAACGCCGCCACCGGCAACTACGGGCCCGACCCCAGCCAGTGCAGCCTGATCTTCTGGACCACGTCGGCCGTCCTGAACGGACCGACGCACACCAACGACGGCCTGTACATGTGCGGCAACCCGCAGTTCAACGGGAACCTCGACACGTACTACAACGCGCCCACCACCCAGAGCGTGAGCGGCAGCACCAAGTTCGGCGGCCCGGGTGTGTGGCTCAACCCGAACAGTTGCACCAACAAGCCGACCTTCGCCCGCAACGGTGACCCGGCGTCGGGTTCGCTGCTGGCTCTCCCGCCGGCCAACAACTCCATCGAGGCCCAGGCCGACCCGGTCAACGGGCCCGGCTGCCTGTACACGGGGCTGACCACCATCGCCCTGAAGTACGTCGGCAACACCGGCTACATGGACGTCACCAGCCCGGCCACCAAGAAGACGAAGGCCGGTTGCGGCCCGGGCACCAACCTGGCCCTGCCGGCCAACGGCGTGATCTACGTCCAGGGCGTGCCCACATCCAAGTCGGACCCGAACTACTCGTCGTGCTTCGGCTCGGGCTGCGTTGGTGATGTGAACCTGAGCAACGGCGCCACGGCCAATGGCTACACGGGCGGCCTGGCCGGACAGCTCACCATCGCGGCCGACGACGACATCGTGATCACGGGCAACGTCACCTACCACCAGTACCCGACGGGCAACGACGTGCTCGGCCTGATCGCCAACAACGACGTCGCCGTGTACCACCCCGTGAGCAACGGCAACAACGGCTCGGGCAGCATCACCAACCCGCGCATCGACGCCGCCATCCTGTCGCTCAACCACTCGTTCTACGTGCAGAACTGGTCCACGGGATCGCCGCTCGGCAACCTGACGGTGAACGGCGTCATCGCCCAGAAGTTCCGGGGGCCGGTGGGCACCTTCGGTGGGTCCGGCAACACGATCCAGACCGGCTACAACAAGAACTACAACTACGACACGCGGCTGAAGTACCTCACGCCGCCGTACTTCTTGAACCCGCTCCAGTCAGCCTGGGACCGGACCAGCTTCAGCGAGCTGAAACCGGCCTACTAGCCGCACCCCAGCGTTTCGTTGCAACCGGGCGCCACATACGGCCGTCAGTTGCAAGAGAACGGCGAGGGCAAGCCTCGGAGCGGTTGGGTGGCGCCAGTACGATGGGCGGGTGCTTCGGTTCCTGACCGCCGGTGAGTCGCACGGCAAGGCCCTGGTCGTGATCGTCGAGGGCCTGCCCGCGGGTCTGCCCCTGACGGTCGAGGACATCCAGGCCGAGCTGGCCCGGCGCCGGCTGGGCTTCGGCCGGGGCCCGCGCATGCGCTTCGAGCAGGACGAGGTCACGCTCCTCGGCGGCATGCGCCACGGCCGCACGCTGGGGTCGCCCCTCGCCATCGAGGTGGGCAACAGCGAGTGGGTGAAGTCCGACAAGTGGCACGAGGAGATGTCGCCCGCGCCGGGCCGCACCAATGCGCCGCTCACCCAGCCCCGGCCCGGCCACGCCGACTTGGCGGGGATGCAGAAGTACGGCTTTGCCGACGCCCGTGACGTGCTCGAGCGGGCCAGCGCCCGCGAGACGGCGGCCCGGGTCGCGGCGGGCACAGTTGCCAAGGCGCTCCTCGCCCGCATCGGCGTCGACGTGCTCAGCCACGTCGTGCAGCTGGGCCCGGTGGTGGCCAAGAGCACGGCCCGCCCCACGCCCGCCGACCTCGATCGGGTCGACGCCTCCGAGGTCCGCTGCTTCGACCCCGAGGCCGAAGCGGCCATGATCGACGAGATCAAGGCCGCGGCCAAGGCGGGCGATTCGTTGGGCGGGGTGGCCGAGGTCCTCGCCTACAACGTGCCCATCGGGTTGGGCAGCCACGTGCACTGGGACCGCAAGCTCGATGCCCTGCTGGCCCAAGCCCTCATGAGCATCCAGGCGGTGAAGGCGGTGGAGCTGGGCGAGGGCATGGACGTGGCCGGGCGCCGCGGATCCGATGCGCACGACGCCATCTCGTGGGACGCGGAAGCGGCCGAGTACCGGCGGGACTCGGACCTGGCCGGCGGCATCGAAGGAGGCATGTCCACCGGCGCCCTGCTGGTGGCCCGGGCCGCCATGAAGCCGCTCGCCACCCTCAACCGGCCCGTGCTCAAGACGGTCGACGTGGAGACCAAGCAGGAGACCGTCTCGTTCAAGGAGCGCACCGACGTCACCGCCGTGCCCGCCATGGGTGTGGTGGCCGAGACCATGGTGAGCCTGGTGCTGGCGGGGGAGGCCGTGCGCAAGTTCGGGGGCGACTCGGTGGCCGAGTTCGAGCGCAACCACGCCACCTACGTCGAGCAGGTCCGGGCGGGGGCCACGCCGTCCGCATCTTCGCGGTGACCCGGCGCGTCTTCCTCGTCGGGATGATGGGCGTGGGCAAGACCACCGTCGGCCGCCTGCTGGCCGACCGCCTCGGCTTCGGCTACCTCGACAGCGACGAGCAGGTCGTGCGCAACACCGGGCGTACCATCCCCGAGATCTTCGAGACCGACGGCGAGGCCGCCTTCCGGGCCGAGGAGAAGCGGGCCCTGGCCGAGGCCACCACCACCGACACGCCCGTCGTCGTGGCCGTGGCCGGCGGCGTCGTGCTCGACCCCGAGAACCGCAAGCGCCTGCGGGACGCAGGCGAGATCGTGTGGCTGCGCGCCCAGATCGCCACCATGGCCGACCGGGTCGGGGGAGGCGAGGGCCGGCCCCTGCTCGGCGGCGGCCCCGAGGAAGCTCTCACCCGCCTGTACCCGGAGCGCCGCCCGCTCTATGAGGAGCTGGCCGACGTGGTGGTCGACGTGGACGACATCACCCCGGCCGAGGCGGTCGACCGTATCGTGCACGAACTGGGCGACCGATGATCACCGTCCCCGTCGAGCTGGGCGACCGTTCGTACGACGTGCTCGTCGGTCCCGGCGCGCGCCACCGCCTGCTCGAGGTGCTCCCCATCGGCGTGCAGCGGGCGGCCGTCGTCACCCAGGAGGGCGTCGGTGTCCCCGTCGACCCCGGCGTCGAGCACGCCACCTTCCTCATGGACGAGGGCGAGGAGGCCAAGTCGCTGGAGACGGTGGAGGACCTGTGCCGGGGCTTCGCCCGGTGGGGCCTCACCCGGGCCGACGTGGTGGTGGCGGTGGGCGGTGGCGTGGTCACCGACACGGCCGGCTTCGCCGCCGCGGCCTACCACCGGGGCGTGCCCGTGGTGCACGTGGCCACCACGCTGCTGGGCCAGGTCGACGCCGCCATCGGGGGCAAGACGGGCGTGAACCTGCCCGAGGGCAAGAACCTGGTGGGCGCCTTCTGGCAGCCGGCCGCCGTGCTGTGCGACACCGAGGTGCTGTCCACGCTGCCGCCCCGCGAATACCTGTCCGGCTGCGGGGAGATGGCCAAGTACCACTTCCTCGACCCCGGAGCCGAGGCGCTGGAAGACCTGCCCCTCGACGAGCGCGTGGCCGCATGTGTTCGCATCAAGGCCGACGTGGTGTCCTCCGACGAGCGCGAGAGCGGCCGCCGCGCCCTCCTCAACTACGGGCACACGCTCGCCCATGCCCTGGAGACGGCGGGCCACTACGACCTGCGCCACGGTGAGGCCGTCGCCATCGGCCTGGTGTTCGCCGCCCGGCTGGCCCAGCGCACGGAGCGGATCGATGGCGACCGGGTGCGCTACCACGAGCACGTGGTCCGGGGCTATGGCCTGCCCACCGAATTGCCGGCGGGGGTGGACCTCGACCAGCTGCTGGCGCTCATGCGCCGCGACAAGAAGGCCCTCGACGGGCTGACGTTCGTGCTCGACGGCCCCGGCGGTGTGGAGGTCGTGCACGGGGTTCCCGAGGCCGACGTCCGCCTGGCACTGGAGGCCATGTGACCACCGTCTTGTTGTTGAGCGGCCCCAACCTCGACCTGCTGGGCGACCGCGAGCCCGAGGTGTACGGCACCGAGACCCTGGACGACCACGTCGAGCGGGCCCGGGCTGCGGCCGAGAAGCGAGGCTGGACCCTGGAACACCTCCAGTCCAACGCCGAGGCCGACCTGGTGAACGCCATCCACGCGGCCCGGCGCCGGTGCGCGGCCATCGTCATCAACCCGGGCGCCTTCACCCACTACGCCTGGTCCATCCACGACGCCCTTGCTGCCTTCGACGGCGTGGTCGTCGAACTGCACCTGTCCAACCCCAACGCCCGGGAACCGTGGCGCCACACGTCGGTGGTGGCGCCGGTGGCCAACGGGTCCATCGTCGGCTTCGGCGGGTTGGGATACGAACTGGCGATCGACGCGTTGGCCGGCCTCCTGTGAACCTGCCGCCCATGGACGTGGCCGGCCGCCTGTCCCGGCTGCGAACGGCCCACCCCGACCCGCTCCTCGTCACCAACCTGCGCAACATCCGCTACCTCACCGGCTTCACGGGGACGGCCGCCCTGCTGCTGGTCACGCCGGACGGGCTGGTGTTCACCACCGACGGCCGGTACAAGGAGCAGTCGGCCGACCAGTTGGGTGCCACCGGGGTGCAGGCGACCTTCCACGTGGGCGGCGTCCGGGACCAGCAGGACGCCATCGCCGCCGCTTCCCGGCCCTACGACCGCATCGGCCTGGAAGCGGGCAACGTCACCTGGGCCCAGCAGCGGGCCATGGCAACCACTTGGTTCCCGCACGCGGAGCTGATCCCCACCGAGGACGTGGTCGAGGCCCTCCGCCGGGTCAAGGACGAGGGCGAGGTGGCCCGCATCCGGGCCGCCGCCGACATCGCCGACCGGGCCCTGGCCGCCACCCTGCCCCTGCTCGACGACCGTCCCACCGAAGCCGAGTTCGGCCTCGTCCTCGATACGGAGATGCGCCGCCTGGGCGCGTCGGATACGTCGTTCGAGACCATCGTCGCCTCAGGGCCCAATGGTGCCAAACCGCACCATCGGCCCAGCTCCCGCCGCATCGAGCGGGGCGATCTGGTCGTCCTCGACTTCGGCGCCCTGGTGGACGGGTACTGCTCGGACATGACCCGCACGGTCAGCGTGGGCCCGGCCGGCGCGGAGGCCCGGCGCATGTACGACGTGGTGCGCCGGTCGCAGCAGGCGGGGGTCGACGCCGTGCGGGCGGGGGTGCCCGCCAGCGACGTGGACAAGGCCTGCCGGGACCTCATCACCGAGGCCGGCTGGGGTGACGCCTTCGTGCACGGCACCGGCCACGGAGTGGGCCTGGACATCCACGAGGCCCCGGCGGTGTGGTCGAAGTCGCCTGATACGCTCGCCGCCGGCCACGTCGTCACGGTCGAGCCGGGCGTCTACCTCCCTGGCATCGGCGGCGTCCGCATCGAGGACACCGTCGTGGTCACCGAGGAGGGCCGGGTGGCCCTGACCGCTTCGCCAAAGGAACTGGTGCTGTGAGTGTTTCGACGAACGACCTGAAGAACGGGATGACCCTGGACCTGCCCGAGGGGCTGTTCAGCGTGGTCGAGTTCCAGCACGTGAAGCCGGGCAAGGGCGGCGCCTTCGTGCGCACCAAGCTCAAGAACGTCCGCTCCGGGGCCGTCATCGAGCGCACCTACCGGGCCGACGAGAAGCTCGAGCAGGCCATCATCGACAAGCGGGAGATGCAGTACCTCTACCGCGACGGCGAGCAGTACGTCTTCATGGACAACACCTCGTACGACCAACTGCACGTCGACTCGCCGTCGCTGGGCGACGCCGCCAAGTTCCTCAAGGAGGGGGACTCGGCCGTGCTCCAGATGTACGTCAACGAGATCGTGGGCGTGGACCTGCCCGCCGCCGTCGAGCTGACCGTGACCGAGACGGAGCCGGGCGTGCAGGGCGACCGGGTGTCGGGTGCACGCAAGCCCGCCACCCTGGAGACCGGCCACGTCGTGCAGGTGCCGCTGTTCGTGAACACGGGGGATCGCATCAAGGTCGACACCCGCTCCGGGGAGTACATCACCCGGGCCGGCGGGTGACCCTCGGCGGCACCCGCCACGAAGCCCGGGAACGGGCCATGTCCCTGCTCTACGAAGCCGAGATGAAGGGCATCACGCCCGCCGACCTGCTCGACGAGCTGCCCGTCCCGCCCGACCCGTTCGTCGTGGACCTGGTCCAGGGCGTGGGCGCCCACCACGAGCATGTCGACGAGCTCATCGCCACCTATTCGGTGGGCTGGACGCTGGACCGGATGCCGGCCGTCGACCGCAACGTGCTGCGCCTGGCCGTGTACGAGCTGACCGAGCGACCCGACATCCCCACCGGCGCGGTGATCTCCGAGGCCGTGGAGTTGGCCAAGCAGTACTCGACCGACGAGTCGGGCCGGTTCGTGAACGGGGTGCTGGCCAGCGTGGCCGCCGAGGTCCGCCCCACGACCTGACCGCCGTGGTGCGGAAGCGCTTCACCTGTTGAGGCACTTCTGCACGACGGATGGCTGGTAGCATCAACGTCTGACCGTGAAGCGGGTCCTGTGAGGCCCGCACGATCAGGAGGATCCGTGGCCGAACGTGAACGTGCTCTGACGCCCCCGGTTGGGGGCGTTTTCGTTGCCCGGGCCCAGGTCATGAGCGCCGACGACCTGCGCCGGGCCATCACCCGCATCGCCCACGAGGTGGTCGAGCGCAACCACGGGCTCGACGACGTCATCCTCGTGGGCCTCCAGACGGGTGGCGTGGCCCTGGCCCAACGTCTGAGCGGCGAGCTCGAGCGCATCGAGGGCACGGCCGTCCCCCTGGGCACGCTGGACGCCACCTTCTACCGGGACGACATCGGCCTGCGCCCGCTGCTGCCCGAGGCGGTGACCGCCATCCCCATGGACCTCACCGGCCGCATCGTGGTCCTGGTGGACGACGTGCTCTTCACCGGCCGCACGGTGCGGGCCGCCCTCAACGCCCTCAACGACTACGGCCGGCCCAGGGCCGTGCAGCTGGCCGTGATGGTCGACCGGGGCCACCGGGAGCTGCCCATCCGCCCCGACTACGTGGGCAAGAACCTCCCCACCAAGCGAGCTGAGATGGTGGACGTCAGCGAGGACGGCGTGGCCATCGGGGACGTGGTGAAGCGATGAGGCACCTGCTGTCGATCAACGACCTGGGCGCCGAGGGCCTC
>DASRGI010000018.1:0-5655 GCA_035651095.1 Acidimicrobiales bacterium
CGACGCTAGCTACGGTCGGGCCCCGTGCCCGTCCGCCCCGCCACCCAGGACGACCTGCCCGAGATCGCCGCCCTCATCCGGGAGCTGGCCGACTACGAACGCCTGGCCCACGAGGTCACCTTCGGCGAGGACGAGCTGCGCCACCACCTGTTCGGGCCGCGGCCGGCCGCGTTCGTGCTCATCGCTGAGACGTCCGACGGAACCGTCGCAGGCTTCGCCCTCTTCTTCGAAACGTTCTCCACGTTCCTCGGAGTGCCGGGAATCTGGCTGGAAGACCTGTTCGTGCGACCCGAGCACCGAGGCCAGGGCTACGGCCGCGCCCTCCTCCAGCACCTGCGCACGCTCACCGGCGGGCGGGTGGAATGGGCCGTGCTCGACTGGAACGAGCCATCCATCGCCTTCTACCGCTCGCTCGGCGCCGCGCCGGTGGAGGGCTGGACGCGGTACCGATGGACACAGGACCAATAACCTCTCTGAACGTGGCTGTCATCGACGTCGCCGGGTACGTGGCCGACCTCAAGGCCCATGCCGTGGACCACGGTTTCCACGTGCACGACGAGCGCCATCTGGTCGAGACCTACTCCCTCCGGCAGGCCTGGGAGGTCGACGTCCACCCCGAGGAGGGCTGCGGCGGGCCCCTCGACGTGCACCTGGCCCTGGAGGTCGACCCTCGCATCTTGCTGGCCTTCGAGGACGTGGTGGTCGAGCTCCCCGAGGACGCCGACCCGCCCGACGAGTACGACTTTCCCATCACCTTCACGTGGGCCCTCCCCCCGCTGCCCCTGCCCCCCGACCTCCTCCAGCTCCACCTCGACCTGGCTGGGATCGGGGGCGTGGAGCTGCCGCTGGAGGTATCGGCCACCGACTCCTTCCCGTCGGCCACCGACGCCCCCGAGCGTCGCATCACCATCATCGCCCGCCAGCAGGTGTCGCTGGCCCGCATCCTGGCCGGCGAGGAGACGCTGCTCTGCGACGTGCTCGACCGCTGCCTGGCCGTCAGCCGCTACCTGCTCGAGGGGGCGCCGGCCTGGCTGGGCGAGTGACGCCGCCAGGCCCCGAGGAGGCCCGCTGCTATCGTTCCTCGGACTTATTCCGGGGTAGCTCAATCGGCAGAGCAGCGGACTGTTAATCCGTTGGTTGAGAGTTCGAGTCTCTCCCCCGGAGCAGTGCGCCCCACAGCGATGCGCACGGCGCCGTAGCTCAGTGGGCAGAGCAGGGGACTCATAATCCTTGGGTCGGAGGTTCGATCCCTCCCGGCGCCACTAACGCACTGTGCCACTGACCCTCATCAATACGAGCCTGGATGGGGATGCTCGGTCGACTCGATCCTTGAAGCCGCGGCTTACTGTGGCGTGGCGACAAGCGCAGGGGCGATGAATCGAAACGACCGCCAGGGTTCTTATGGCGTACAGCTAGGCCCAGAATCACAGGTGTGTGACGTCAGGGCCGCCCACGAGCAGCCGCCCCCACCGAGTATGGTGATCGGTATGGCGACCAAGAAGATCACCGTCACGCTCGATGAGACCCAACTCGCTCGCATCCGTTCGCTCGTCGAGTCGGGGAAGGCCGCGAGCGTGTCGGGTTTCGTTCAGCACGCGGTGGGCGTCTCCCTGGACGACGTCGCCGGATGGGGCGCGATGCTGGCAGAGGCCCTGGCCCAGTCGGGTGGCGACCTGAGCGCCGACGAGAAGGCGTGGGCCGATCGAATCCTCGGCACCGCCAAGCGCCGCAAGCGCTCGGCCGCGTGACGATCGGCGTCACGTTCGATGCGGGCGGCCTGATCGCCGTCGACCGTGGCGACCGGCGCGTCCTGGTGCTGTTGGCCCGCGCCACCGAGGTCGGCGCTCGCGTGACCGTGCCGGCCACCGCCTTGGCCCAGGCCATCCGCAGGCCTGAGCGACAGGCCCGGCTCGCCCGCATGATCCGCCAACCCGGCACGGCCGTTGTCCCGCTCGACAGGGTCGATGCCACGAGCGTGGGACGGCTGTTGTCAAGCAGCGGCACCTCCGACATCGCGGACGCCCACGTCGTGATCTGCGCTCGGAGGGCTTCTCAGCAGGTGGTCACGTCGGACCCCGACGATCTTCGACGCCTTGACCCCTTGCTCAAATTGGTCGTCGTCTGAGCCAGGGGCCGCGCAGGCGATGGTCATCGTCGGGCTGCACCGCCATGGCCGTCGCGACGGACCTTTGCGTGGCGCGACGACTGTGCAACCGCCCTGCCCTGGGCTGTTGTGGAGAGGTTCTCATGCCGGACAGCTAGGTCCGCACGCCCACGCCCGGCCTTTCTCGAGAAGCGCTGACCAGACCAGGTCGTCGAGCATGACGGTCATGGCGCTGTCGGTCACGGGGTCCGTGGAGCTTCGACCCGGGGTCCCTCCTTGGCGCGCGCCGTACCCGCGGCAACGCCCGGTCCTACCGGCAAACGTCGTTGCCGGTAGGACTATTGGGCCAAAACCCACTGCCGGGCCAGAGAATCAGCCCGTCACGGTGGTGTTCCAGAACTTCCCGGCCAGTTCCGCCGTGCTCGGGCTGCCGGTGCTGGTGATGATCAGGTCGGCGTCGACCACCATCGGGAGAAGGGGGCCGATGTTCTATGTATGGCTGCCCGCGGTGAACGTGCCGGTCAAGGTGGCGATGACCTTGGCGCCGACCCTCGTGTAGTTGCCGGTCAGCTCACACGCCAGGGGCGGGTTCAGCGTGACGTCGGGAGCCATGACACCCACCAGCACGCTCTGACAGCCGTAGATCCGGACCCCGCCCGCGCCCGCCTGCACGGTTTCGCACAGCGTGCTGGCCCCCGAGATCTCGAAGGTGAATGCGCCCCCGAAGGCGGCGAACAACTCGGTCGCCGTCGACCCGGCGATGTGGATCTCGCCCAAGCCCGCTCCCACGATGCTGAGCATGTTGCACTCGCCCACGGCGGTCGGCACCTTGGGCGAGATGGTCAGGCCCGCGTCGATGATGCCGTTCGCCCCGCTGATCCCCGCTGCCTGGGCGGGGCCGACCCCAACGAGGGCGACAGCCGTGGCCAGCACCAGCGCGAACCTGGCCCCGCGTTTCCACGTGCATTTCTTCATGGCACTTCCTCCCTTTCCCGCACCCCCGGAGCACCTTGCCCCCAGCGTGCGATCACGCCCGCCGTGCGGGCGCCCCGCTCTACCCCGTACGACGTCGGAATCGCGGATCGGTGTCAGCGCGAACTCGCGTGAGCATCCGCCATCGCGCGCACCGCGCCGCTCGCATCCCTCGCAGGGCGTGGCGCCGCGCCTATTCGTACCGGGCCGACCTGGGGCGTCGGTCGCGCCGCGCCTGACGCGGGACGCTACGCCCCGGCTGCGCCCAGGTGGCGAGCGGTGAACTCGAACACCGTGGCCCGCTCGTCGGCCTGACCGGCTGGGTGCAGGGCCACCTGTTCGGCGCCACGAGTGGCCACCAGGGCGGCCCGCAACGCCGTGCAGGCGCTGGCCGTCACCGCGTACTTGTCCGACCACACCAGCCACACCCGGCCGTTGGCCGCGATCGAGTCCAGGTCGCTGGCGAACGCGCCCACGTCGGCGTGCTGGACGTGGGCCCGGTAGTCGACCCAGTCGACCATGCCCGGCGGCCCCCACCGGGGGAACGTGTACTGCGTGATGCCGGCGGGGAGCAGGCGGCTGACAGCGGGAGCGAGCTGGTCGGGGCAGTAGGCCACGACGTCGCCGGGCTCCGCCCGATCGGCGATGGCGTCGGCCACGCGGGGGGCCTCGGTGCGGGCGTGGGCGTCGACGCCGACCGACGCGGCGAGGCCGAGCACGACCACCAGCGCCAGGGCCGACGTGCGGCTCGACCCCGCGGGCACCGCCTGCAACCCCAGGGCGGCGAGCACGACCCAGAGGGCGAAGATGGCCGACGTGTAGCGCGGCGTGATGGCGCTCCCGCTCACCATGGCGCCGGCGAGGGACAGGAAGATGGTGCAGAAGGTGGCGGCCACCAACGGGCGCACGGCGGGCCGGGGCAGCAGCTCCAGCACGATCTGGCCGCTCTGCCCGCTCCCCCCGTCGTCCGCGCCGGGCCGGCCCCAACCACCCAGGAGCACGAGCAGGAAGATCATGATGCCGAGAGCCCAGCCCGCGCTGGTGTCGCCGCCGCCGTAGTCGCTGATGGCGCTGGCGATGCCGGCGAAGCTGGGCGGCGAACTCCACGGCGTGGCCGTGTGCACCGACTGGAACAGGAACGTGGGCAACCACGGCAGGAAGGCGACTGCCCCGCCGCCCATCCCCATCAGGACGTAGGCCGCGCCCTTCGACCCGGTGCGCCGCCACCGCAGGGCGACCAGCGCGCCGGTGGCGCCCACCAGGAACAGGGCCCAGTAGTGGCTGAGCAGCAGCAGCCCGGTGAGAGCGCCCACCACCGCGGCGGAGCGGGGGGTGGGCCGCTCCAACGTCTGCATGACGGCCAGGGCGCCGCCCAACGTGAGGAGCATGACCAGCGCGTACATGCGGTTCTCGGTCGAGTACCGCACGGCGAACGGCGACGTGGCCAGCAGCAGCGTGGTGGCCCATGCCGTCGAGCGGCCGCCCAACCGCCGGCCCAGCTGCCAGGCCACGGGCAGGGCGGCCAGGCCGAACAGCCCGGACAGCGCTCGCACCGCCCGCGTACCCGTGCCGAAGGCGAGCATCCAGAAGTGGAGCAGGTAGTAGTACAGCGGCGGGGCGCCGTCATGACGCAGGCCGTCGGCAATGCGGCCCAGCGGCAGGCGGGCGATGGACACGGTCTGGACCTCGTCCAGCCACAGGGCGGACCGGGCCGAGAAGCGGAGGACGGCGGCCAGCACCAGCACGAGGCCGATGCCCAACGGCAACATGGCCGAGCGCCGGTCGCGGCGGAACGTGCCGATCTCGACCGCTTGCCCGTGCACAGCGACGGTGTCCGCGGGCACGACCGCCGCGTCCGCGATCCGTGCTGTCGAAGCCACCTGCCTCCGCCCTTCTCCGCCAGAACACCCTTGTCACGAACCGCTCCGGTCGAAGAAACGTACCAACGGCCCTGGCTCGCCATGCAAGCCGGAGAAGGCTGGCTCTCATGTGTCGTTCACAACTCTTACCAGGCGTATGCCTCCGGGGCCGGCCCGCCCGGACCGGGGAAGAGCTTGTCGAGCTGGGCGAGCACGTCGTCGTCCAGTTCGACGTCGAGGGCACTCACCGCCTCGTCCAGCTGTTCGGCCGTGCGGGGCCCGATGATGGGGCCGGTGACGGCCGGCCGGGACAGCAGCCACGCCAGGGCGACCACACCCGGCGAATAGCCGAGCTCCTTGCACAGCTGCTCGTACTCCTCCAGGCGGTCCCGGTTCTTCTCGACCGCCTGCTGCATCTGCTCGCTGGCTCGCCGGCCCTCGCTCTGCTTGGCCAGCACGCCGCCCAGCAACCCACCGGCCAGCGGGCTCCACGGGATGACGCCCAGCCCGTACTCCTGGCAAGCAGGGATGACCTCCAGCTCGACCATGCGGGCGTTGAGGTTGTACAGGCTCTGCTCCGACACCAACCCCAGGAAGTTGCGGTGGCGGGCCGCCTCGTTGGCCCGGGCGATGTGCCACCCGGCGAAGTTGCTGCTCCCCACGTAGAGGACCTTGCCTTGCGTGACGAGCGTCTCCATGGCCTGCCAGATCTCGTCCCAC
>DASRGI010000019.1:0-12001 GCA_035651095.1 Acidimicrobiales bacterium
GCAGCTCGGTGATCTTCACCACGTTGATGAGCTTGAACAGCTGCTTGACGATCTGTTCCAGCGGGGCCGACTCGGCGTCGACCACCACGGTGATGCGGGAGAAGCGCTCGTCGTCGGTGGGGGCGACGGCCAGCGAGTAGATGTTGTAGGCCCGGCGGGCGAACAGGCCGGCCACCCGGGCGAGCACGCCGGCCTTGTTCTCCACCACGACCGACAGCGTGTGGTGGCGCAGGAGGCCGGTCACTGCCGCACGTCCTGACCGGGCACGGGGCCGACCACGATGTCGTCGTTGGACGACCCGGCCGGGACCATGGGGAACACCTTCTCGGACGAGTCGGTGCGGAACTCGACCACCACCGGTCGGTCGTCGATCTCGTTGGCCTTGTCGATGGCGGGCTGCACCTCCTCGGGGGACTCGACCCGCAGGGCCACGCAACCCATGGCCTCGGCCCACTTCACGTAGTCGGGTAGATCGGGCGAGAGGTACACCTCGGAGTAGCGCTCGTCGTAGAACATCTCCTGCCACTGGCGGACCATGCCCAGGTAGGCGTTGTTGAGGATGGCCACCTTGATGGGGATGCGCTCGGCGCTGGCCGTCACCAGCTCCTGCGCCGTCATCTGGAAGCAGCCGTCGCCGTCCACCGACCAGACCATGCGGTCGGGGCGACCGACCTTGGCGCCGATGGCGGCGGGCACGGAGAAGCCCATGGTGCCGAGGCCGCCCGAGTTCACCCACGTGTAGGGGTGCTCGAACCGCCAGTACTGCGAGGCCCACATCTGGTGCTGGCCCACGCCCGAGGCGAGGATGCAGTCGTCGGGGGTGGAGTCCCGCAGGCACTCGAGGACGTACTGGGGCTTGAGGGCCACGCCGTCGTCGCTGCCGTCGCCGCCCCAGCTCTGCTCGTAGTGGAGCGGGAACTGCTCCTGCCACTGGCGGATCTCGGCGATCCACGCGCTGCGGTCGGCCTGGACCTCGGCACCGCCCAGGGCCTTGACCGCCTTGACGATCTCCTCGATGACCTGGCGGCAGTCGCCCACGATGGGCACGTCGGGCCGGCGGACCTTTCCCAGCTCGGCGGGGTCGATGTCGACGTGGACGATCTTGGCGTCGGGGGCGAAGGCGGACACCTTGCCCGTCACCCGGTCGTCGAAGCGAGAGCCCAGGGCGATGAGCAGGTCGGCCTTCTGCATGGACGTGACCGCCGTGTAGTTGCCGTGCATGCCGGGCATGCCCAGGCACAGCGGGTGGCTGTCGGGGAAGGCGCCCCGGGCCATGAGGGTGGTCACCACGGGGATGCCGGTGATCTCGGCCAGCTCCCGCAGGGCTTCGGCGGCCCGGGCCTTGAGGATGCCGCCGCCCGCATAGATGACCGGGCGCCGGGCGCCGGTGATGAGGCGGGCCGCCTCCTTGATCATCTTGGGGTGGCCCTTGGTGTTGGGCTTGTAGCCGGGCAGGTCGACCGAGTCGGGCCACTCCCAGTCCATCGTCTGCTGGAGCACGTCCTTGGGGACGTCGACGAGCACGGGACCGGGACGGCCGGTGGTGGCGATGTGGAACGCCTCTTTGATGATCCGGGGGATGTCCTGGGGGTTCATCACCAGCTCGTTGTGCTTGGTGACCGACCGGGTGATGCCCACGGTGTCGCACTCCTGGAAGGCGTCCGTGCCGATGGCGGTGGACGGCACCTGGCCGGTGATGGCGACCAGGGGGACGGAGTCCATGTAGGCATCGCAGAGGGGCGTGACGATGTTGGTCGCCGCCGGCCCGCTGGTGACCAGGGCCACGCCGGGCCGCCCGGTGGCGTGGGCGTAGCCCTCGGCCATGTGCCCGGCACCCTGCTCGTGGCGCACGAGGATGTGGCGGATCGACGAGTCGATGATCGGGTCGTAGGCCGGCAGGATGGCGCCGCCGGGCAGGCCGAACATGACCTCGACGCCTTCCATCTCCAAGCTCTTGATGAGGGCTTGCGCCCCGGTCAGCTTCATCGATTCTCCTGTTGGTCCTGGTGCCGGGAAACAAAACGACCTCCCGGCTGGGAGGTCGTGAGAGCGCACGCGAGAGGTGGGCGTGCGCTCAGGTAATCACTACGAGAAGGTCGGTGGGACGGGACATCGAGGGTCAGTCTGGCATGAGCCGGGCGAATGAAGCAAGGACGAACCCTCACAGGCCACACACAGGTGCCGATCAAGCGCCGGTGAACTGGCGACGGCGGGCGGCGATCATGGCGACGGCGGTGATCGTGCTCGTCGGCGCCGCGCCCGCTCGGGACGGGCGCCGGGTCGAGCGCAACCGGGAGAACCAGATCGTGCGGGTGCGGCTGCCCAACCACCAACGGGTGGTCGCCCTGAGCTTCGACGACGGGCCCGACCCCCGGTACACGCCGGTGGTCCTGCGCATGCTGGCGACATACCGCGACCGGGCCACGTTCTTCATGGAGGGCCAGTTCGTGCAGCAACATCCCGATCTGGCCCGTGCGGTGGCGGCCCAAGGGCACGAGGTCGCCAACCACACATGGGACCATCCCGACCTGCGCCGGCTGGACCATGCCGCGATCGTGCACCAGCTGGAGCGGGCGTCGGCCGCCTTCGAGGCCGCCGGCCTCGCCCGGCCCGCGCTCTTCCGCCCGCCCAAGGGTGCGTTCAACGCCGCGGACGACCTGGCCGTGCGGTCGACCGGGCTGACCACCGCGGGGTGGACGCCGGGCCTGTGCGTGGAGAAGTTCGTCCGCCGGCGCACGCCGGACGCGGCCATGCGGGCCATGGTGGCCCGGGTCCGCCCCGGCGACATCCTGCTGGCCCACGATGGCGGCATCCCCAACCGGGGCGCGACCCTCCAGGCCCTGCCCGTGCTGCTCGCCGGGCTGCGATCCCGGGGCTTCAAGGTGGTGACTGTCGCAGAGTTGCTGCGGCTGGCACGCTCGTAGGCGTGCGCCGGGTTGTTGCCGTTCTCGTGGCCATCGCCCTCTTTGCGACCGCCTGTTCCGGCAACGAGAAACGGCCGGCGGCCGTACCCGTCTACGTGGCCGTGGGCGCGAGCGAGACCGTCGGCGTGGGCGCCGACCACCCGGCGACCGAGGCCTGGCCCACGGTCTTCGCCCGCACCGCCCTGCCCAAGGGTTCGCGGTACGTGAACGTGGGCATCTCCGGCGCCACCGTGCAGGAGGCGCTGGCCAAGGAGCTGCCCCGGGCCCTGAAGGAGCGGCCAACGGTCGTGACGGTGTGGCTGAACGTCAACGACATGCTGGCGTTCGTGACCAGAGACCGGTACCAGGGCCAGCTGCAGGACCTGGTGCACCAGTTGCGCCAGGGCGGCCGGGCCCGGGTGCTGGTGGCCAACGTGCCACCCCTCGACCGGCTGCCGGCATACACGTCGCGGTTCGGGGCGCTGGTGCCGGCCAGCGTGGTCGACACGGCGGTGGACGGATACGACGCCGCCATCGCCGCGGTGGTGGCGGCCGAGGGCGCCGAGCTCGTGGACCTGCACGCGGCCGGACTGGCGGAGCGGGCCGCGGGCACGGAGGGGCGCGACATCAGCGGCGACGGCTTCCACCCCTCGACGGCCGGGCATGCGGTGGTGGCCGCCCGGTTCGCAGCCGTCTACCGATCCCACCCCTAGCCCCCCAACCGTTCTCGTAACGCTGGCGCCGCCTATGTGGGCGTGGGCGTTACGAGAAGCAGCGGGGTGGGGTGGGGGGCAGGGCGCGGGTCGGGTTGGGGGTTAGGGTTCGGTAATGGCGCCCCGGTCGGCGCCGGTGACCAGGCGGGCGTACTTGGCCAGCACGCCCGTGGTGTACCGGGGCGGGGGCAGCTTCCAGTCCTGGCGGCGGCGGGCCAGCTCGGCCTCGTCGACCAGCAGGTCCATGCGCCGGCCGGCGATGTCGATCACGATGCGGTCGCCATCCTGCACGAAGGCGATGGGCCCGCCGTCCACCGCCTCGGGGGCGACGTGGCCGATGCAGAACCCGTGGGTGCCGCCCGAGAAGCGCCCGTCGGTGAGCAGAGCGCAGTCGCCCCCGCGGCCGGCACCCTTCATGGCGCCGGTGACGGCCAGCATCTCCCGCATGCCCGGCCCGCCCTTGGGCCCCTCGTAGCGGATGACAAGGACGGTGCCCGGCTCGATCTGCCCGGCCAGCACCGCGTCCAGCGCGCCCTGCTCGCCGTCGAACACGCGGGCCGTGCCCTCGAAGTGGTCGACGTCGATGCCGGCGACCTTCACCACCGCGCCGTTGGGGGCGAGCGAGCCGGTGAGGATGGCGATGCCGCCATCGGCGTGGATGGGCTGGGACAGCGGGTGCACGACCCTGCCGTCGGGAGCGGGCGAGTCGAGCTCGGCCAGGTTCTCGGCCACCGTCTTGCCCGTGACCGTGAGGCAGTCGCCGTGGAGGAGGCCGGCTTCCAGCAGTTCGCGCATGACGACGGGGACGCCACCCACCGTGTCGAGGTCGACCATGTGGTACAGCCCGTGGGGCTTCATGTCGGCGATATGGGGGACGCGGGCGCCGACGCGGTTGAAGTCGTCGAGGGTGAGGTCGACGCGCGCCTCGTTGGCGATGGCCAGCAGGTGGAGCACGGCGTTGGTGGACCCGCCCACGGCCATGACCACGGCGATGGCGTTCTCGAACGCCTCCTTGGTCATGATCTGGCGGGGCCGGATGCCCAGCTCCAGCAGGCGGACGACGGCCTCGCCGCTGCGGCGGGCGTACTCGTCCCGGCGCTCGTCCACAGCCGGGGCCGAGGCGCTCCCCGGGAGGGACATGCCCAGTGCCTCGCCCACCGACGCCATGGTGTTGGCCGTGAACATGCCGGCGCAGCTGCCCTCGGTGGGGCAGGCGTGGCGCTCGATGTAGGACAGCTCCTCGTCGGTGAGGCTGCCGGTGGCCCGCGCTCCAACCGCCTCGAAGACGCTGACGATGTCGAGCGCCTCACCGTGGGCGCCCCGGCCCGGCATGATCGACCCGCCGTACAGGAAGACGGACGGCAGGTTGAGGCGAGCCGACGCCATGAGCATGCCCGGGAGCGACTTGTCGCAGCCCGCGAACGTGACGAGGGCGTCGAAGCGCTCGGCGTGCATGACCGTCTCCACCGAGTCGGCGATGACCTCCCGGCTCACCAGTGAGGCCCGCATGCCCTCGTGGCCCATGGAGATCCCGTCGCTCACGGCGATGGTGACGAACTCGACGGGGAAGCCGCCCGCCGCCTTCACGCCCTCCTTGGCCCGCTTGGCCAGGCGGTCGAGGGGGAGGTTGCAGGGGGTGACCTCGTTCCACGACGAGGCCACGCCCACCTGGGGCTTGCCCCAGTCGTCGTCGGTCATGCCGATGGCCCGGAGCATGGCCCGGGCCGGCGCTCGCTCGAACCCGTCGGTGACCTCGTGGGAGCGCGGCTTCATGTCGTTGCCCATGCCCGGAGGATAGAGCGAAGGGCAGGCGGTCTAGCTTTTGCTCCATGTCGGCGGTGGTCGTCGCTCGCGGTCTCACCAAGAACTGGGGTGCCACGCGGGCGCTCGACGGTGCCGACTTCGAGATCTCCCGCGGCGTCACCGGTCTGGTCGGCGCCAACGGCGCGGGCAAGACCACGCTCCTCGGCATGGTGCTGGGCTTGCACCGGCCTGACGCGGGCACCATCGAGGTGCTGGGTCACGACCCGTGGACGTTCGGGCCGTCGGTGCGGGCCCGGGTGGGCTACGCCCCCGAGCACGACGCCCTGCCTCCCGACATGAGTGCCCACGACGTCGTGCGCCACCTGGCCGAGGTCCACGGCCTCCCCCGCCGGGCCGCCACCGAGCGGGCCAGCGACGTGTTGTTCGAGGTGGGCCTGGGCGAGGAGCGATTCCGGCAAGTGGGCACCTTCTCCACTGGCCAGCGCCAGCGGGTGAAGCTCGCTCAGGCCATCGCCCACGACCCCGAGCTGGTGCTGCTCGACGAGCCCACCAATGGGCTCGACCCCGTGCAGCGCGAGGAGATGCTGCACCTCATCGGGCGGGTTGGGCACGCGCTGGGCATCGACGTGGTGCTGTCGTCCCATCTCCTCGAGGAGGTGGAGCGGGTGAGCGACGCCGTGGTGATCCTCGACGCCGGCCGGGTGGTGGCGTCGGGCCGGTTGAACCAGCTGCGGGCAGGCACCGAGGACGAGTTGGTGGTGTCGCTCGACGACGGTTCCGCCGCGGCCGTCGTCGCCCGATTGCAGGAGCGGGGTGTGGCTGCGGTGGCTGAGGGCGACACCGTGATCGTCGCCCTGGAGGCGCCCGTGGTGTACGACCTCGTGCGCGACGCGCTGGCCGATTCGGGCGCGGCCCTGCGCCGCATGGCGCCCCGCACCAGCTCGCTGGAAGACGTGTTCCTCGCCGCCGGGCACGCCGAATGACGACGCCGGTGCCGCTGGCCGGCGGCCGCATCCACGAGGGGGGGTACCGCCACTACGACGGCCCCCGGCTGGGTCCCGGCGCGGCGGTGCGCAGCCTGTTCCGCCAGACCCTGCAACGGGTGATGGGCCTGCGCCGCCCGGCCCGGACCAAGGCCCTGCCCTTCCTGTCGGTGATCATCGCCTACCTGCCCGCCATCACGTTCGTGGGCCTGGTGGCGTTGATCCCCGGACGGCTCGACTTCGTGCCCGGGTACGCCCGGTACTACGGGTTCATCACCGCCGCCATCCTCCTGTTCGTGACGTTCGCGGCGCCCGAGGCACTGTGCCCGGACCGGCGGTCGCGCGTGTTGAGCCTGTACCTTGCCTCGCCCCTCACCCGCACCACCTACATGCTGGCCAAGGCCGCGGCAGTGGCGTCCGTGCTGCTGCTGGTCACGCTGGGACCGCCGCTCGTGCTGCTCATCGGCCTCTCCTTGCAGGGCGCGGGGCCGGACGGAGTCCTCGGCGTGGTGTCGGTGCTGGCCCGCATCGCGGGCTCGGGCGTGGCGATGGCCGCGTTCTACACGAGCGTGTCGCTGGCCGTGGCCAGCCTCACTGATCGGCGCGCCTTCGCGTCGGGCGGGACGCTGCTGCTCATCACCGGCTCGGGCGTGGTGGCAGGCGTCGTGGTGAACGCCCTGCGGCTGTCGGACGGGTTCTTCCTGCTGAACGTCAACGTGCCCCCGCTGGAGCTGGTGGCCCGGATCTATGGAAAGCCCGGCGTGATCCCCGACGTGCCGACGGCCGTGGTGGCGGCAGCGGTGGCGGCCTACACGGTGGCCGGGCTGGCGCTCACGTGGTGGCGGTACCAGCGCCTTCAGGTCACGCGGTGACGCCCACCATCGAAGTCCAAGCGGTGACCAAGTGGTTCGGCGACCTGGTGGCCATCTCGGACGTGACCTTCGAGGTGGGGCCGGGCATCACCGCCCTGCTCGGCCCCAACGGGGCCGGGAAGTCGACGCTGTTGCGGATCCTCTGCGGGCTCACCACGCCGTCGCGGGGCTCGGTGCGGGTGCTGGGGTCGGCGCCCCGGGGCGACGTCGACCTGTACCGCCGGCTCGGGCTGGTGCCCCAGCAGGAGTCGCTGTTCGACCAGCTGCGGGCCGTCGACTTCGTGCGCCTGTGCGCCGAGCTGTCGGGGTTGGGCGGTCGGGCGCCGGCCGCGGCCAGCGCCGCACTGGGACTGGTGGAGCTCGACCCGGCCGACGGCCGGCCCGTGTCCACCTACTCCAAGGGCATGCGCCAGCGGGTGAAGGTCGCCGCCGCCCTGGTGCACGACCCCGAGGTCGTCGTGCTGGACGAGCCCCTCGAAGGCCTCGACCCCCGCCAGCGCCTGCGCATGATCGAGCTGTTCCGGGGCCTGGCCGACGAGGGTCGCACCGTGCTGGTGTCGAGCCACGTGCTCGACGAGGTGGAGCGCTTCGGGTCGCGCGTGCTGGTGATGGTGCAGGGCAAGCTGGCCGCCGAGGGCGACTTCCATGCCATCCGGGAGCTGATGGACGACCGCCCCCACCGTCTCCGGGTGCGATGCGAGCACCCCCGGCAGGTGGCCGCCGGGTTGCTGGAGACGGGAGCCGTGCTGGCTGCCCGAGTCGTGGGCACCCACCTGCTGATCGACACCGACGAGGTGGCCCGCCTGCGCCGGTCCCTGGCCAGCGTGGCCCGCGACCGCGACGCCCGGCTGTACGAGGTCGTGCCGTTGGACGACGACCTGGAGAGCGTGTTCCGGTACCTCGTGGAGCGCCGGTGAGGGGCTGGCCGTCGTGACCAGCGCCTACCGGTTGCTGATCAGCACCCTCTTGACCAAGGGCCGGCTGATCTTCCTCGGCTTGTTGGGACTGTTGCCCGTCCTCCTGGCGATCACCATGCGGGCCGGTTCGAGCAGCGTGCCCGTCGACCACGTGTACGACGCCATCGTGGTCGGCTACGGGTTGGGGTTGCTCGTGCCCGTGGTGTCGCTGGTGTTCGCGTCGGCCGCCCTGGGCGACCCGGCCGAGGACCGCACCCTCGTCTACCTGTGGCTGCGGCCGGTGGCCCGGTGGAAGCTGGCCCTGGCCGGGCTGGCCGCGGCGCTGAGCGTGTCGCTCCCGCTGGCCGTCGTGCCCCTGGCCGTCGCCGTGTCGGTCACCGGCGCAAGCGCCGCCCTCGTGCGGGGCGCGGTGGCATCGTCCGTGCTGGCGGTCGTCGCCTACTGCTCGCTGTTCCTCGGGCTGGGGCTGCGGGTGCGGCGGGCCCTGGTGTGGGGCCTGGCCTACGTGCTGGTGTGGGAGGGCGCCGTGGCCCGTACCGCCCGGGGCGCGGCCCGCCTGTCGATCAACGTGCACGCCCGCACGGTGCTCGCCCACCTGGCCGACCACGCCCTGCCGAAGAACGCCTCGTCGTGGGCCACCGCCCTGATCGTGCCCCTGGTGTTCACGGTGGTGGCGTGGCTGCTCACCGTGCGCTGGCTGTCACGCGGGGACGTCGCCTAGCCGGGGGTCGGTGTCGACGGTCAGCCGGGCATGTCGAGCGGCGGGTAGTAGTTCTCGGCGCCGACGGCCCGCACGTCGTCCAGCCAGCTGCCCTCGAAGGTGCCCGTGCGACCCTGGTTGCGGTCGACGAGCGTCCAGGCCTGGCGCTTGTAGGTCCAGTTGTCGGGCTGGAGGCGGTGGGCCTCCCGGAACCAGGGCACGGCGGCCTCGGGCTCGCCGGCGCGGTGCAGGTGCTGGGCCAGCTCGAAGCAGGCGGCGGCCCGGGCGTGGTCGGCGTCCCGGGGTCGGGAACGGGCCACCACCTCGCCGGGCGTGAGGGCGAAGCGGCTGCCGGGGCCGTGGGCCACCCAGTCCCGCAGGGCACTCACGTAGCGATCGGGATCGATGCGGATCTTCCTGGCCTCGGCCAACGTCTCGACCAGGTGGGCAGGCGTCTCCGGCGGCAGTTCGACGTCGGCAAAGGTCGGGCGGTGCGGGAAGGCGGGCTCGGCCGGGCGCACGATGGTGCCGTCCTCGTCGATCCACACGCCGCTGGGCACGTTCACGATGCCCAGGTGTTCGTCGAGGACGTGGGCGTGGTCGATCAGGGAGGGGTGCTCAGGCTGGGCCGCCTCGATCCAGCGCCGGGCCGCCTTCTCGCCCCCGAGGTCGAGGGCCACGGTCACCACTTCGAGGCCCTGCGGCCGCAACTCGGTGCGCAGGGCCTGCCACCCGGGCAGGTCGAAGCGGCAGCCTCACCAGGACGCCCAGGCCAGGAGGAGCACCTTCTGGCCCCGCAGGCTGCCGAGGGCGAACGGTGTGCCGTCGAGGGTGGGGAGCGTGATGTCGGGCAGGGCGGCGGTGCTCAGGGCCCGGCCCGTGATGCTGGTCTCGGGACCCACGGCCCACAGGCCGTGGTCGGCGTCGTGCACCACGGGCATGCCCAGGCGCTCGGCCAGGATGGTGACGTCGACGGTGGGGGCGGCCCCGGCGTCGACTCCGGCGTCGGGCCCGGCGTCGGGGCGGGCATCGGCCGGGAGGGGCACGCACACCTCGCCCTTGCACGCGCCCTGGGGCTTGACCGACCACCCGGTACGCGCCTCCAGTTCGTCGAGGCCGACCCGGGTGCCGGTGACGATCACTGCGGCGTGACCGACTGGAGGATCTGGTCGGACGTCGAGTGGAACGTCACGCTGCCGAGCGTGCCGTCGGTGGTTTCCTGCTGGCGGACGATGAGGCCGTACCGGTAGGACATCCAGACCTTCTGCGTGCTGGTGGACGTGACGTCGCCCGAGGTCTTGAGGACCACGTCGAGGAGCAGGCAGTCCACTGCTTGCCCGCCCACGGTCAGCGTCTCGTGGCGCACGGCGGTGAAGGAGCCGTTGAGGGTGGTGGCCCCATCCGTCGACGTGGTGCTCCACTGCCACGACCGGCCGTTGGCGGCGTTGGCGGGCACGGCCAGCACGGGCGGGTCGGGGCGGAACTCCTTGGCGAAGCCCGAGGTGGACTGCTTGATCTGGGTGAAATAGGCGCCGTCCGACAGGAAGCGCAGGGTCTGCTCCACGCTCGTGCTCCCGCCCGGGTTGACGATGCTGTGCTGGTCGGTGCCGCTGGCCGGGTCGACCTGGAGCGGCACCTGGCCGTCGAGCGACTGCTGGCCGAAGGCAGAGCTGTTGGCCGAGCCGGTGCGGTTGTACGTGTAGCGACCGGGGGCCGCCGCGTGCGCGGCGTTCGTGGCATTGCCCGCATCGCCCGAGTTGGCGTTGGCGCTGGCGTTGGCCCCGCTGCCCGCCCCCGTCGAGCCGCCCGGCGTTGCCTTGGCGGTGGTGGCCGTCGCCCCGCCGGCACGAGTGGGTGCGGTGGCACCCGTGCTGTTGATCCCGCCGGTGGTGGCCGAGCCGCCGCCGCTCGCGCCGCCGGTGCCGGCGTTCGGCGTCACCGGCCCGGTGGTGGCCGTGGTCGCCGGACTGCTCGACCCGGCGGCCGACGCCTTGCCCGCGTTCTTGCCCTTGCCCCCGCCACACCCCGCTCCCAACAGCGCGATGACGACGAGCACGATCCCCCAGCGACGCATGGGCGCGAGCCTACGCGGGGCACCGCCCGCCGAGCAGGTGACCTTGGTCACGATGAAGCGGCTCCCCGCCGCCGTTCTCTGGTACCGCACGTTCGGCGTGGCCGCGGGCGCCGGGGGCGGCCAGCCTCAGCCGTCGCTGGCCGCTCGTTGCTGCAGCAGTTCCCGCACCTCGGTCCCGTTGGCCTGGCCCTTGCTGGCCTTCATGACCAGCCCCACGAAGAACCCGCTGATCTTGGGGTCGCCCGCCTTGAAGCGCTCCCACTCGGCCGGGTTGCCGGCGATCACCTCGTCGACCACGCCGGCCAGCGCGTCGGCCCCCAGGGCCTCGAAGCCGCGTGCCTTGGCGATGGCCTCGGGATCACCGCCGCCGCCCGCCAGCAGCTCGGCCAGCACCTGCTTCGACTGGGTGGCCGTGACCTGGCCCTGGCCTTCCATGAGCATGAGCTTGGCGAAGGCGTCCGGGTCGAGCCGGTGGGCCTCCTCCAGATTGCCGGCCAGCTCGTTGGCCGCCCGCATGACCGCCAACCGGCCGTCGGCTCCCGCGGCCACAGCGGCCAGCACCAGGGTGTCGAGGTCGAGCTCCACCACGGTGGCCGCCGCGTCACCCGCGCCGGCGGCCACCTCGGCCAACCGGTGCCGGCGCTCGGCCGGCAGCGTGGGGATGGCCTGGCGCACGGCCTGGACCCATGCCTCGTCCGGGGCGACGGGCACCAGGTCGGGCTCGGGGAAGTAGCGGTAGTCGTACGCCTCTTCCTTGGACCGGCCCGAGATGGTGCGTCCCTCGGCCTCGTTCCAGTGCCGGGTCTCCTGCACGATGGCCTGGCCCGCCTGCAGCAGTTCCCATTGCCGAGCGGCTTCGTACTCGATGGCCCGGCCCAGCGACCGCAGCGAGTTCAGGTTCTTGATCTCGCACCGGGTACCCAGTTCGGTGCTCCCGCGCGGGCGCACCGAAACGTTGGCGTCGACCCGCAGGGAGCCCTCCTCCATCTTCCCGTCGGACGCGCCGGTGGCGACCAGGATGGACCGCAGCTCGGACACGTAGGCCCGGGCCTGCTCGGCCGAGCGGATGTCGGGC
>DASRGI010000020.1:0-19483 GCA_035651095.1 Acidimicrobiales bacterium
GCCCCGAAACTCAGTTGCACGAGAATCGCTCGAAGGCTCCGGCGCGGCGCTACAGCACCTTGGAGAGGAACGACTTGGTGCGGGCCTCGCGGGGGGCGCCGAACAGCTCGGCGGGCGGGCCTTCCTCGACCACCACGCCCCCGTCCATGAACATCACCCGGTCGCACACCTCGCGGGCGAAGCCCATCTCGTGGGTGACCACCACCATCGTCATGCCGCCCTGGGCCAGGTCGCGCATGACCTCGAGCACCTCCCCCACCAGCTCCGGGTCGAGGGCCGACGTCACTTCGTCGAACAGCATCACCTTGGGCTCCATGGCCAGCGCCCGGGCGATGGCCACCCGCTGCTGCTGGCCGCCCGACAACTGGGCCGGGTAGGCGCCCTCCCGGCCGGCCAGCCCCACCCGGGTCAGCATGGTCCGGCCCCGCTCGTCGGCCACGTCCGGCCGCAGCCGCAGCACCCGCCGCAGCGCCAGCGTCACGTTCCCCAACGCCGTCTTGTGGGGGAACAGGTTGAACGACTGGAACACCATGCCCATGGTCGTGCGCACCCGGTCCAGGTCGACCCCCGGGGCGGTGACGTCCACGCCGTCGACCACCACCGACCCGGCGTCGGGCGACTCCAGCCGGTTGATGCAGCGCAGCAGTGTCGACTTGCCCGAGCCCGACGGCCCGATCACGGCCACCACCTCGCGCTCGGCCACGGACAGGTCGATCCCCTGCAACACCTCGTGGTCGCCGAACGACTTCCGCAGCCCGGACACCGAGATCATCGAGCTCATCGGGCGGCCGCCTTGGTCCGCCGCTCCAGCCAGGCGACCAGCTGCAGCAACGGCACCGTGATCACCAGGTAAGCGAGGCCGGCCGCCACGAGGGGCGACGAGTTGGCCGTGTGGTTCACGAAGTCGCGGGCGTACTTGGTGATCTCCTTGCCGCCTGCTCGCGTGCCCAGGACGGCCACCAGCGACGTGTCCTTGAACAGGGCCAACAGCTCGTTGGTGAGCGGGGGCACCACGATCCGCAGCGCCTGGGGCACCACCACGTGGCGCATGGCCATCCCGTACGGCATCCCCAGCGACCGGGCCGCCTCCATCTGCCCCTGGGGCACGGCCTCGATGCCCGCCCTGATGCTCTCGGCGATGTACGCGGCGTAGACCATGGCCAGGGCCAGGCACCCGGGCGTGAGGGGCTCGTACGGGAAGCGCACGCCCAGGCCGATGGGCAGGCCGAAGCCCACGAACACGATGACGAGCAGCAGGGGTAGGCCCCGGAACAGGTCGATGTAGACGGCCACCGGCCAGCGCAGGAACCGGCGCCGGCTGATGCGGCACAGCGCCAGCACCATGCCCAGGGCGATCCCGCCCGTGAAGCTGAACACCGTGAGGATCACCGTGTTCTTCATGGCCTCGGTCAGGATGCCCGGGAACATCTCCCGGATGACCGACCAGTTGAAGAACTCGGTCAGCAGCTTGTGCACGACGACCGCCCTCCGTGCCTATGCCTGCCCGGCGGTGCTCCCGAGATAGTTCGTGAGGATGGTGCGGTACGTGTCGTCGGAGCGGATCTGGGACAGGGCGTCGTCGATGGCCTTCTTGAGGTCCTCGCGGCCCTTGGGGATCACGAAGCCGTAGCTCTCGGCGGCCTGGTCGGTGAACACCTTGGCGAGCACCGTCTGACCCGTGGTCTTGGCGTTGTAGGCGTTCACCGGCTCGTCCTGCAGGACGGCGTCGACCTGACCGGCCTTGAGGGCGGTGAACATCTCGTCCGCCTTGGTGAACTCCCGCAGGCTGGCGCCCGGGTTGTGGGCCTTGGCGTAGGCCGCGCCCGTCGTCTCCGACTGCACGCCGATGGTCTTGCCCTTCAGGGCGGGCAGGTCGTTGTACTTGTTCTCGTCGCCCTTGCGTACCAGCAGCGACTGGTGGATCTGGAAGTAGCCCTGCGAGAACAGGTTCTGCTTCTCCCGGTCGGGCGTGATCGACACCGACGAGGCGATCATGTCGCACTTTCCCGCCTTGAGTGCGGCGAAGATGGCGTCGAAGTCGGTGTCCTGGAAGTCGGCCGAGATCCCCAGCCGGCCGGTGATGGCCTTCACCAGGTCGACGTCGATCCCCCGCAGGGTGCCGGCGTCGTCGTTGTACTCGAACGGGGCGTAGGGGATGTCGGAGCACACCGTGAGCTTGCCCGCCGACACGGTCTTCAGAGCCCGACCCTGTTCGACCGTGTTGCCGTTGACCGTGCTGCTGCTCGATGACTTGCCCTTCGAGCAGGCACCGGCGAGCAGGGCCACACAGGCAACGGCGGCAACGGCACGAACGACTCTCATCCGGAAGCTCCTTCGAACAGCGGTAGTTGGGTGGCCGGGTCGGCCACGGGGTGCACGCCCCAGGGGAGGTGCTCCATGAACACCCACGTCCGCCGGTGGATCGAGGTCGGACCGAACGCTCGGAGCGCCATCTTGTGGCGGGGGCACGGGTACCCCTTGTTCAGATCGAAATCGTAGGCGGGGAAATGCTCCGATTCGGCGCGCATGACCCGATCCCGGGTGACCTTGGCCAGGATCGACGCGGCGGCGATGGAAAGGCACTTGGCGTCGCCCTTCACCAGCCGCTGCGTGTTGCTCAGGCCCACGAAGTCCCAGCGGCCGTCGATGAGCACGCCGTCGGGCACCAGCCCGAGGCCTTCGATGGCCCGGCGGGCGGCCAGCTTCTGGGCGGCCGACATGCCCATCGTGTCGCACTCCTCCTGGCTGGCGGCGCCCACGGCCCAGGCCCGGCACCAGCCGGCGATGCGATCGAACAGCCGCTCCCGTTCGGGCTCGGTGAGCATCTTGGAATCCCGCACCCCGTTCACCCGCTTGTCCCGGGGCAGCACGGCGGCGCCGACCATCAGCGGGCCCGCCCACGCGCCCCGGCCCACCTCGTCCACGCCCACGATCACGTCGTGGCCAGCGTCCCACAGGGGGCGCTCGTAGCTGAGCGACGGCGCTCTGGCGACCAGCGACGGGCGGAGTTGGCGGCGTGACGCCATCGAGGGCGAGGTTAGACGGGCACGTCGAGCGCCAGGCCGAGGGTCACGCCGGGCTCGCCCGCCTCGACCCGGCCGATGGGGACGAAGTGCTCGCGCAGCGACGCCACCACCGAGGGGTCGACGGCGGCCAGCAATCCGCCGGACGTCTGCGGGTCGTACATGAGCGCCTCCATGGCGGCCGACACGCCGACGCCCATCGACACCCGCCCTTCCAGGTGCGCCCGGTTGCGGGCGTCGCCCCCGGTCCGCACGCCCCGCTCGGCCGCGGCCAGCGCCCCGTCGTAGAGGGGGACGGACCCGGCGTCGACCACCAGGCGGGCACCCGAGCGCTCAGCCATCTCCCAGCTGTGCCCCAGCAGGCCGAAGCCGGTGACGTCGGTGACGGCGTGGGGCCGACGGGGGGCGAGCGCCTCCGCGGCCCAGCGGTTCAGCATTCGCATGCGCCCGACGGCCGCCGCCTTCTCCCCGTCCGTGCCCCCGGCCAGCACGATCCCCGTCCCCACCGGCTTGGACAGCACCAGCGCGTCGCCCGGCCGGGCGCCCGCCTTGGTCCACACTTCGGCCGCTTCGACCAACCCTTGTACGGCGAGACCGAAGATCGGTTCGTCCGATCGGATGGTGTGGCCGCCGGCGACAACCCCGCCGGCCTCGGCCACCACGGCGGCGGCCGACGACAGGATGGCGGCCACCGCGTCGACCGGGAGCCGCTCGGGGAAGGCCGAGATGTTGAGGGCCAGGATCACCTTGCCCCCCATGGCAAAGACGTCGCTGCAGGCGTTGGCGGCGGCGATGGCGCCGAAGTCGGCGGGGTCGTCGACCAGCGGGGGGAAGAAGTCGGTGGTGGACACCAGGGCGGTGCCGTCGGTGAGCCGGTAGACGGCGGCATCGTCGAATGGAGCGAGACCGACGAGCAACCCTTCAGCCGAAGCGGCCAACGATTGCACCAACTCGTTCAAGGGTGCCGCGCCCCACTTCGCCGCGCACCCGCCGCACGATGTCCACTCGGTGAGCTTCACGTTCACGTCCGTCACAGCCATTGGGCCAGGACCTCCTCGGTGTGCTCGCCCAGGCGGGGGGCGGGGTGGCGCAGCGAGAGGCTGCGGCCGTCGATGCGGACGGGCGTGGCCTCGTAGGGCACGCCGTCGAGCAGAGGGTAGGTGCCGAGGTGGCGCAGCTGTTGGTCGTGCTCCAGCCGGTCGGCCGCGTCCTGCACCACCGCCGCGGCCCGGCCCGCGCCCTGGGCCGCCAGCACGGCGGCATAGGCGTCGGCGCCCACGTCGGCCTCCTCCAGGCCCACGACCCAGCGGCCGTCGCCCGCCCGCACCACAGGCCCGTCGTTCCCGAGCTGAACCGATCCCGGCGCCGACCAGGCGTCGGTGGCGCACACCAGCCCGCACTCCACCTGGCTCACGTCCACCCAGCGGGGCCGGCCATCCCCGCGGGTGGCCCACAGAGCGGACAGCAGGCCGACGGTGGCGAAGTACCCGCCCACGTAGTCGAGGTAGGACCAGCCGTAGCCGGCCGGCTCCCGTCCGGGCAGGCCCGACATCCAGGTGCAGCCGCTGATGGCCTGGGCCGTCGGTCCCCAGGTGTCGTAGTCCCGGCGGGGGCCTTCGTGGCCGAAGCCGGACAGCGAGACGTAGACGACCGACGGGTTGGCGGCGGCCAGGTCCTCGAAGGAGAGGCCCAGCTTGTCCATCACCCGGGAGGAGAAGTTCTCGACCACCACGTCGGCGGCGGCGACCAAGCGCAACAGCAGCGACCGGTCGGCCAGGTCGAGCGCGGCCGAGCGCTTGCCGGCATTGAGATTGGCGAAGAAAGGCGACCCCTCGCCTGTGTCGAACGTGGACGACGAGCCCACGGGCATGTAGCGCATGAGCTCGGGCTTGCCCGGACGCTCGACCTTGACGACGTCGGCGCCGGCGTGGGCGAGGATCCGGGTGATGGTCGGGCCGGCCACCTGCCACGTGAGGTCGAGCACGCGCAGCGACGGCACCGGGCCGGGCCGGCGGGTCCACGACGCCGGGGGCACGGGGCCCTCCGTCACCCGCCAGGGAGCGCCCGTCTCGAACACGGGACGGGCCAGGAACTGGGGGTCGGCGAGGTTCTCCTCGGGCCGGCGCACGATGCCCCAGGGCAGGTCGCGGGCCTGGCCGCCCTCGAAGGCCTCCTCGGCCGTCATGCTGCCGACGAACGCACCGAGGACCTCGTAGATGTGGCGCTCCTCGGCCAGGCGCACCCGGCCCTTCAGGTAGCGCTCGTCAGTGAGGTCGGCGGCCATGCCTCGCCCGGACAACCAGTCGACGATGGACGCCCACCGCTGGGTGGTGAGGGTCGGAAGGATGAGGTTGACGTAGCGCCCGTCGGCCGCCCGCCACTGCCATCGCCGCGGGTGCTCCTCCACCGCCGCGTGCTGGCCGGTGTGGCGCAGCAGCCGTTCCCCCCGTGCCGTCCACGCGGCAAACTCGGTCTCGTGGCCCACCGACAGCGCCTCGTGCCAGGACGTGGCCGCCCGCTGCCCGGCCCCGTTGAGCACGAGCAGGGCGGCGACAGCCCCCATGAGACCGCCCACGATCTCGGCCTGCCCGCCCGCGGCCATCACCGGCGGCTCGTCGGGACCGTCGTACCCGTCGAGGGCCATGAAGCCGGAGAGGGCCTGGTGCACCAGCTCACTCGCTCGCCAGCCGGCCCACGGTCCGTCCTCGCCGAAGGGGGTGACCCGGGCGGTGGGCACGCTCGGGAAAGCGTCAGTTGGTGCCGCTCCGGCCCCTCGACCGTCGATGACCAGGTCGTACGGAACGTCCTGAAATTCCGCCTTGCCCTGATCGCACCAAGGACGCACCATAGGGGTGCCGTCCTTCCCCCGGTCCAGTCCCACCGTGGCACCGCAGACCACCAGCAGCCGACCGGCGAAGGCGGCGTGGCTTCCCCGCTCCAATACGCGCAAGCCGTTCAGCACGAAGCGGGGGCCCCGGGGCAGGCAACAGGAGGCGCGAGGCGATGGCGAGCACGACGAGCACGCTGGCAACGGGTGTCGAACTGATCGTGGACGAGCAACTGAAGCCCGGCACGCGAGTGGAGGTCCGCAGCCGCTTCGACGGGCGCTGGGCGCACGGGTTCGAAGTGGCCGAGGTGGTGGACCGCGGCTACCGCCTGCGGCGCCTCTCCGACGGTTCGATCCTGCCCGCCGAGTTCGGCGGCGAGGACGTGCGCAAGGAGCACAAGCGCCAGGGGTTCTGGTGGTACTGACGGGGGCACGCTGAACCGCAGGACCGTGCTCAGCGCTTCATCGCCTCGATGAACTCGTCGACCGGGATGGCGGCCATGGTGAGGGTCTTGACCGTGCCCCGCGACGCCAGCGTCATCGCCACCCGGGCCATGGCGTGCTCGTCGGGGGCGTCGAGGATGTTGCAGAAGTCGTAGGCGCCGAGCAGTGCGTACTGCTCGATGACCCGTACTCCGAGCGCCTCGACCTCGGCGTTGACCTCCTTCAGCCGCTCCGGGTGCTCCCGCAGCGTGGCCGCCCCATCCGGACCGAGCGTCGAGAACATCAGGTACTTCGGCATGGGCGAACGCTATACCGAGGTGCCTAGCCCAGGCGGTCGATCTGGTCGCGTTCGGACTCGTCGGCGTCGGTGCCGAGGAAGGCCGTGAGCATCTCCCTGGCCACCTCGGGGGACGTGAGGCGCAGGCCCATGGCCAGCACGTTGGCGTCGTTCCAGCGGCGCGCTCCCCGGGCCGTCTCCGCGTCGGTGCAGAGGGCGGCCCGCACGCCCACGACCTTGTTGGCCGCCATGGATACGCCCGTGCCCGTCCAGCAGCAGACGACACCGCGCTCGGCGTCGCCCCGGCTCACGGCCTGGCCCACGGCTTCGCCCACCTGGGCCCACGGCTGGCCGTCGCCCACGACCACGACGTCGTGGCCCTGCTCGGCCAGGGCGCGGGTGATTTCGTCGGTGAGGGGCGTGCGTTCGTCGGTACCGAAGGCGATGCGCACTACTGCTCCTCGTCGGCACCGCTCAGCGCCGACAGGAAGGCGGCCCCGTGGGAACGGGCGTGTTCGAGCCGTTCCCGCTGGTGATCGGTGAGGAGGTTGAGCACGCCGTCCTTGCGCCGCGTGCGACCGCGTGCCGCGCCACGCTCGGCGGCCGGGCGCATGGCGATGGCCAGCGGGACCCGGCCGATCTCCTTGAGGTAGCGGGGCCGCAGGGTCTTGAAGGCCACGTCCGGGCCTTCAGGCACCGCGTCCGACACGGCACCCGAGACCACCACGCTTCCGGGGCGGGCGATGTTGACGATGCGGCTGGCCAGGTTCACGACGGGCCCGAAGTAGTCACCCTCGCGCGGCAGCACCGAGCCGTAGGCGATGCCCACGCGCACCTCGGACAGACCCTCCTCCTCGGCGTAGGCCTCGGACAGGTCGAGCCCGATGCGCACGGCATCGGCCGGGTCGGCCACCACGAACATGGCCTCGTCCCCGATCATCTTCACCACCCGCCCGCCGCCGGCCACCACCACGTCGAAGGCCACTTCCTCGAAGCGACCGACCACGTCGGCCAGGGCGGGGCCGGAGAGCTGCTGGGACAGGGCGGTGAAACCCACCAGGTCGACGAAGCCCACGGCCAGCTCGGCGCCCGACGCACCGGACGTGCCGGCATCGCCGTCGGCTCGCCACACCGTGGCCCGCCGGGCCGCGGCCTGGAGGTGCCGGCGCCAGGCGTATTCGAGGACCCCGGCCAGGGCGGGAATGGTGGTGTCCGCCGTGTCGGCCAGGAGTTGGGCTCGCTCCACGTCGGCGTCCCGGCCGGCCAGGGCGGGCGAGGCCGTCACCTCGGCCTCGGCGATGCGGGCCATGGACGACCCGATGACGCGGGCCATGAGCACGGCCGCGTCCTCGTCCACCATGCCGTGCTTCATGAGCGCGCCCAGCACGGCGAGGGTGTCCACGTCGTAGTCGGTGAAGGCCACGGTGTCGTCGGGGACGTCGGGGAACCCGAGGTTGCGCCAGTACTGGCGCACCCGCTCCAGGGGCATGCCCACCCGTTCGGCCACCTGCACGGGCGTGTAGACGGGCGGCTCGGGGAGGATGAGATGCTCGAGGACGAGGAGGTGAAGCGAGCCCTCTGCCTCGGCCGTGTCGATGTCGGCCGGAGAAACGCCCTTGTCGCGCAAGAAGGAACGGATGGCCTCGACGTCGCTCACGACAGCAGGGCCTCGCCCCGCCGCTCGGTGGTGGACCACGACGGGTGCAGGCCGGGCGCGGTGATCCGCACCGGCCGTCCCCCGTCCTCGCCGTCGACCTCCCAGAGCAACGCCGGGTGCTCGCCGTGCCAGCGCACGGCGAACGACACCACGCCGAAGCGCGTCGGCACCTCGTAGGCCTCCAGGCCCTGGTGCGCCCACGCCTCGGGCAACTCCGGGCACAGGGCCAACCCGTCGGCCGTCTCCCGCACCAGGGCGCCGGCCACCAACGACACGAAGCCGGCACCGTCGTCGTCCGGCCACGTGAAGGTGGGGCTGGCCGCGTCGAGACGGGCCTGCAGCCGTTCGAAGGTGGCGTCGGCCTGGCGCCCCCGCCCATTGGCCGCCGGCGCCATGAGCAAGTAGCGCCGGTTGGCCTCCACGGCGTCGGCCAGCCGGCTTTCGGGCAACTCGAAGCGCATGCCCCGGTCGGCCTGCACCGACCAGCCCTTGGCCACCTGGGCCGACGGGGGCAACGGGGTGGGGGCATGGACTGCGGCCCGGGCCGACAAGGGAATGGCGACGCGCAGCACGGCGGTGTGGGCCAGGGGGAACAGGAAGGCGGCGGTGCCGCCCCGGGCCCGGCACCTGAAGCGATCGGGCAGGGCCGTGCCCGCGGCGCCGCCGGTGACGACGTCGACCACGTCGCCATCCTTGGCCGTCGACGCGGCCATGCGAGCAGGTGCCTTGGGCAGCAACAACGCAGGCCGGCGGTCCACGAGGACAGTGGTGCCCTGCATGCGCACGCGTTTCAGGCGCGGGCGCACGGCCAGGGCCACGGCAAAGGGAACGGGCGACCGGTTCTCGATCTCGACGACCACCAGGTCGTCGCCCCCGGCCGGCACCGCGTACACGCGCTGCACGGCATCGCCCCCCGGCACGCGCATGGCCGTCTCGACCACGGGACCGCGCTCGAACAGCTGCTGGCGAACGCCGGTATCGGTGGCGGGCAGGTGCCAGCGGTCGTCGGCCCCGATCCACCAGTCGAGGGACCAGCCGCGGGGATGGGGCGTGACCAGGCCCCGTTCGTCGACCACCGCTCGGCTGGTCGACCCCACGCTGGCCACCCTGGTGGTGTGGCCGATGCTGCCCGCCATCAGCCGCTGATGCCGTGCAGCTCTGGCTTGGCCTCACGGCGCATGAGCGACGGGATGACGTCGGCTGCCTTCTTGCCCTCGTACAGCACAGCGACCACTTGCTCGGCGATGGGCATCTCCACGCCGACTCGCGCCGCCAGATCGAGCACGGCTCGGGACGTCTTCACGCCCTCGGCCACCATCTTCATCTCGGCCACGATCTCCTCGATGGACCGGCCCTTGCCCAGTTCCTCACCCACGTGCCGGTTCCGGCTCTGGTGGCTGATGCACGTGGCCACCAGGTCGCCCATGCCGGCCAGGCCCGAGAAGGTGAGCGGCTGGCCGCCCAGGGCCACGCCGAGGCGGGTGAGCTCGGCCAGACCCCGGGTGATGAGGGCGGCGCGGGTGTTGTCGCCGAAGCCCATGCCGTCGGCCATGCCCGAGGCGATGGCCATGACGTTCTTCAGCGCCCCGGCGACCTCGCAGCCCACCACGTCGGGGTTCGTGTAGACGCGAAAGACCTCGGTGGAGAAGATGCGCTGGATGTCCTCACCCAGGCTCTCGTCGGTCATGGCCACCACGCTGGCCGCGGGCTGGCCGGCCATGATCTCCTTGGCCAGGTTGGGCCCGGTGAGCACACCCCGAGGGCTACTGGGAACGATGTCGGCGATCACCTCGGTCATGCGCTTGAGGGTCTGCTGCTCCACGCCCTTGGTGAGGCTGACGACGGGCACGCCGGGACCGATGCCCTCGCTGGCTTCGTCCAGGATCTCCCGGAACCCGTGGGACGGAACCCCCATCACCACCACGTCGGCGCCGTCGAGGGCTTCGCCGAAGTCCGACGTGGCCGTGAGGGCGTCGGGCAAGGGGAAGCCGGCCAGGTAGTCGGCGTTCTCATGCGATCCGGTGATGGCCTGGGCCAGTTCCGGACGGCGCGCCCACAGCACGGTGGGCACGTTGCGAGCGGCGATGGAGGCCACCGCCGTCCCCCATGAGCCGGCTCCGATCACCGCGACCTTGGTGGGCACGGCGTCACCCTACTGGTCCACCCCTAGACTCAGCCCGTGGGCCCGGTGGCCGTTCTCGTACCCGTCAAAGCGTTCGCCGAGGCCAAGGTTCGCTTGGCACCCGCCCTCCCGCCGGCCGAACGAGCGGCACTGGCCAAGGAGATGGCGGGGCGGGTGCTGGCGGCCGCGGGAACGCTCCCCGTCGCGGTCGTGTGCGACGACGAGGGCGTGGCCGCGTGGGCCATCGAGCGGGGCGCGCTGGTGGTCCACGAACCCGGCCGGGGGCTGAACGGTGCCGTAGCCGCGGGCGTGTCCCATCTGGCCGGCCTCGGCGCCCGGCAGGTGATCGTGGCCCACGCCGATCTCCCCCTCGCCACGGATCTGGCATGGCTGGCCGACTTTCCCGGCGTCACCCTCGTACCCGACCGCCGCCGGGACGGCACCAACGTGGCCTGCGTGCCCACCGACGTCCCCTTCGCCTTCTCGTACGGCCCCGGATCGTTCGAGCGCCACGTGGCCGAAGCCCGGGCGACGGGCCGAGGACTGCGGGTCGTGCACGAGCCCCAACTGGCGTGGGATGTGGACCTTCCCGCCGACTTGGACTACGCCTCACGGCGATGACAGCTCACTCGAACCTGGCCACCCCCACCGTCGCCCTGGCCATCGGCGCCCACCCCGACGACGTGGAGTTCGGGTGCGGCGGCACGCTGGCCAAGTGGGCCGCCCGCGGTTGCCGCATCCACCACCTGGTGTGCACCGACGGGTCGAAGGGATCATGGGACCCCGGTGAGGACGTGGCCGCGCTCGTTGCCCTGCGGCAGGAGGAGCAACGGGCCGCGTCCAAAGCCCTGGGCGGGCAGGGCGACGTGGTGTTCCTGGGCTGGCGGGACGGTGAGCTGGAGTCGGGCCTGCGCCAACGGTGGGAGGTGGCGTACTGGATCAGGGCGCTGCAGCCCGACGTGGTGCTGGGCCACGACCCGTGGCGGCGCTACCGCTTGCACCCGGACCACCGTCACGCCGGGTTCCTGGCCGTCGAGGGCATCGTGGCCGCCCGTGACCCGCACTTCTTCCCCGAACAGCAGATCGCGCCCCACCGGCCGTCGACTCTGCTGTTGTGGGAGGCCGATGAGGCCGACCACGTCGAGGAGCTGGACGACGCCGCCTACGACGCCAAGCTGGCCGCCCTGTTCGCCCACCGCAGCCAGCTGCGTTCGACGATGCACGTCGACGACGAGGAAGACGCCGCGCAGGTGGCGGCATTCCGGGAGCGGGTGGACCGCCGCCTGGCCGAGCACGGAGCGGTGGCGGGCGTAGCCCGGGGCGAGGCGTTCAAGCGCATCGCCGAGTTGTGACGAGCACGATCGTCGCGTCCTGTCTCGCGCAGCGAGCCGGAACGCCACGAGCGTGAACGAGAGGGGGCCGTCGCCGGCCCCCTCGTGCAGTTCGTCCTAGCGCTTGCGGGCCGCCGTCGCCTTGCGAGCGGTGGCCTTCTTGGCCGGAGCCTTCTTCGCGGTGGTCTTCTTGGCCGTCGTCTTCTTGGCGGCCGTGGTCTTCTTGGCCGGTGCCCGCTTGGCGGTGGTCTTCTTGGCCGCCGTGGTCTTCTTGGCCGTCGTCTTCTTCGCCGCGCTGGTCTTCTTGGCCGTGGCTTTCTTGGCCGTGGCTTTCTTGGCCGCAGGAGCGGCCTTCTTGGTCGGGCTCATTCGTGCCGCCTTTCGCTAGCGCTTCTTGGTGGACTTCGCGGCCTTCTTGGCCGGTGCCGTCTTCTTCGAGGTGCTGCTGGACTTGGCGGCCTTCTTGGCCGGGGCGGCCTTCTTGGCTGCTGCCGTCTTGCTGCCGGCGGCCTTCTTGGCCCCACCCTTGGCGTTCAGTGCATCCTTGAACGCCTGCGCGGGTCCGAAGCGGACTGCCTTGGAAGCTGCGATCTTCACCGGTGCACCCGTTTGCGGGTTGCGGCCCGTGCGTGCCGCCCGGCTCGTCTGGTTGAAGGTGCCGAAGCGAGGGATGCTCACCCGGTCGCCGGCCTTCACCGTATCGACGATCGAGTTGATCATTGCTTCGACAGCGTTCTCGGCCTGCCGACGAGTGATCTCGGCGGCACTGCTCACTGCTTCGACGAGTTCGGCTTTGTTCACGCCACCTCCTGGCGAGTCCTTGGGGAAGTTTCTTCACATCAAAGAGTGTTTGGCGCGCAAGGTCAAGCATTTCTCCCTTGCGGCACAAGGGGAATTGGCGGGGGATGGACGAACTCCCCTTTGTTTGCAAGGCTTTTTCTTCATACAGCCCCTTGCGGACGGAACCTACGACGGAGTGGTCGTCGACGTCGCAGAACGCGATGACGGCACCATCGCGATCGATGTCGTGGTGAGCAGCGGTGACCACAAGGGAGAGGTCGTACGCGTGGGCGCGGCCCGTCGCGATGACCGCGCGCTGGCGTTGTTGGGACTTCCTGTCGTGCTTCGCGTCGACGGCGACACCGTCGGTTTGCGCGTCGACTGACGCGACCTCGAACTAGAGCGCGCCCATCCCCTTCAGCAGGCTGAGCAAGTCGTCCGCGTGCTCTTCCTCGATGGCGAGGATCTCCTCGAGCAACCGGCGCGTGGTGGCGTCCTTGTCGCCCAGCCAACGAGCGATCTCCTGGTACGACGCGATGGCGATGCGCTCGGCTACCAGATCCTCCTTCACCATGTCGAGGAGAGAGTCGCCTTCGACGTACTCGGCATGGCTGCGCGCGGTGAGCGTTGTCGGGTTGAAGTCCGGCATCCCCTGGAGCTGCGTGATGCGAGCGGCCAACTGATCGGCATGGCCCAGCTCCTCGTTGGCGTGCTGCAGGAACTCGGCGGCCACCGGCCCCGCGTTCAGACCTTCGGCCGTGAAGTAATGGCGCTTGTAGCGCAGATAGCACACGAGCTCGGTGGCCAATGCCTCGTTGAGGACCGCGATCACCCGCTCGCGGTCGGCGCCGTACGCGTCGGTGACGGGGCCTTCGTCCATCTTCTCTCGGGCGCTGCGACGAAGGGTCTCGACATCAGTGAGGAAGTCTCCGGACATGGGCATCACCCTAGGGCCGCGGACAGTGCACGTTTGCGGCGCACTGCGGCGGGCACAACACCCGGCGTGGCAGGACAGGTCATCGCCGGCACCGCGCGCGGCGCCCGCTGGCGCTGGCCCCGACCCTTTCGCGGTCGCGTCACCGGACGCCGGGCCGTCAAGGTGCTCCTGGCCGTCGCCGTCGTCCTGTTCGTGGTGGCGCTCGTCGCTCCCTTGCGGCGGGCGGCGGCGTTGGGCGCCAGCAAGGTCATTCTCACCCTCGCTTCACCTCTCGCACCGGGCATCGGCCACTTCAAGGACCTCCCGCAGGCGAGCAAGATCGTCGCCGCCGACGGCACCCTGCTCACCGAGCTGGACGGATCGCAGCGCCGCCAGCCTGTGCACCTGAAGGACCTGCCGCCCCAGGTGCCGCACGCCGTGCTGGCGGCCGAGGACGCGAACTTCTACCACCACGGCGGTGTGGACCCGACCGCCGTCGTACGAGCCGTCATCCGCACCGGACAGGGGTACCAGCAGGGCGGGAGCACGATCACGCAGCAGCTGGCCAAGATCAACTACACGAACTCGCAACGCACCCTCCTGCGCAAGCTGCGTGAGGTCCAGTACGCGGTGCGGCTGGAGCGCTCGTACACGAAGGACGAGCTCCTCGAGCGCTACCTCAACCAGGTGTACTTCGGCGACGGCGCCTACGGCATCGCCGCTGCCGCGCAGACCTTCTTCGGCGTCCCCCCCGAGCAGTTGACGCCGGCCCAGGCCGCCACCCTGGCGGGCAAGATCCGCTCGCCCGAAGGGCTCGACCCCCGCCGCGACCCGGCGGCCGTCCAGTCCCGTCGGGACCAGGTGCTCCGCAACATGCGCAAGCACCGCTGGCTCGACGACGGGGAACTGCAGCAGTCGCTGGCCACACCCCTCACCGTCGTGCCCGAAGCGCCCACCTCGCCCGCCCGTGGCCCCGTCATCGCGCCCCACTTCGTCGAGTACGTGAAGCGAGAGGCCGCGGGCATCGACGCCCTCGGCGGCAGCGCCGAGTCCCGCGGCCACGAGCTGTTCACCGGTGGCTACACCATCGAGACGACGCTCAACCCCCAGTGGTACGACCAGGCGGTCAAGGCCGTGCAGGGCAACCTGGGCGGCCCCACGGACCCGGCCACTGCGGTCGTGTCGGTCGAGCCGGGAGACGGCGCCATCCGCATGCTGTTCGGCGGCCTGTCCTTCGACCGCAAGTTCGATGTGGCCAGCCAGGGCCGCCGCCAGCCCGGTTCGTCCTTCAAGCCCTACGTGTACCTGGCCGCCGTGCGCGACGGCATCAGCCCGCAGTCCCGCCTGAGTGCCGACTCACCCCGCACCCTCAAGTACCGCGACAGCACGTTCACCGTGCACAACTACGAGGGCGAGGGCCACGGCAAGGTCGACCTCGACACCGCCATGGCCCACTCCATCAACGTCGTCTACAGCCAACTGGCCCTGTCGGTCGGGCTCGACAACGTGGTCAACACGGCCGAGGGCGCCGGCATCCCCAAGAACGTGCTCGACGTCGACCGGCAGAATCCCGCCGTCGCCCTGGGCGGCATCACCAAGGGCGTGACCCCGCTGGAACAGGCCGCCGCCTATGCCACCTTCGCGGCCAAGGGCGTGTTCGCCGAGCCCTACTCCATCGCCCGCATCCGTGATCGCAGCGGGCGCGTCATCTACACGCACGACCTCAAGACCCATCAGGCCTTCGACGCCAAGGAGGTCGGTGTCCTCAACGCCGCCCTGCAGCGCGTGGTGGAAGAGGGCACGGGCACGGCGGCCCAGATCAAGCGTCCGTCCGCGGGCAAGACGGGTACCACCGAGAACCACGGGGACGCCTGGTACGTCGGCTTCGTTCCCCAACTCTCGACGGCCGTGTGGGTCGGGTACGTCGACAAGGTCACGCCCATGATCAACGTGCATGGCACCAAGGTCACCGGTGGCAGCTTCCCGGCCCGCATCTGGGCCGGCTACATGGGCGCCGCGGTCGAGGGCATGCCCGTGCAGGACATCGACACGGCAACGCCCGACGACCTGTCCCTCCGCATCCTGGGCCAGGCGCCTCCCACCGTGCCCCAGCCGACCACCACCAGTAGCTCGTCCACCACCACGTCGTCATCCACCACCAGCACGTCGGAGCTCACCTCGCCGACCACCGCTCTCCCGGCGACGACCACCACGGCCCCGCCGGCCACGACCACGACCACGGCGGCCCGGGCCACGACGACCACCACGGCGCCACCGGCGACGTCGACCACCACCACCTCCACCACGACGGCCAGCCCGCCCTAACCACCTCGCCCCAGCGCGGCGTGGCGCCTTACGCTGGATCGCATGACGTGCCCGTCGTGCGGATCGGGAGCCCCCGCGGGTGCCCGCTTCTGCCCGTCGTGCGGATCGGAGCTCGAGGCTCGCAACGACGAGCGCCGCATCGTCACGGTCCTCTTCGCCGACCTCGTGGGGTTCACCACCCTCTCCGAAGCCCGTGACCCGGAGCGGGTGAAGAACCTCATCGACAACTGCTTCTCCCGGCTGGTGGCCGACGTCACCGCCTTCGGCGGCCGGGTCGACAAGATCGTGGGAGACGCCATCGTCGCCCTCTTCGGGGCCCCCGTGGCCCACGAGGACGACGCCGAGCGGGCCGTGCGGGCCGCCCTCCAGATGCAGCAGACCATGTGCGGCTTCGAGGACGTGCGCCTGCGGGTGGGCGTGAACACGGGCGAGGTCCTCGTGGGGGCCCTGCGCGCGGGAGGGGACTACACGGCCATGGGCGACGTGGTGAACGTGGCCAGCCGCCTCCAGAGCACCGCCGCACCGGGCACGGTGGTGGTGGGCCCGGCCACGTTCGCGGCCACGCGCGAGGTGGTCGAGTACGAACCGCTCGGGCCCCTGCAGGCCAAGGGTCGTGAGGAGCCTGTGAACGCGTGGCGGGCGCTGGTGCCCCTCGCCCCGCCCGGTCACCGGCCACGTCGATCGGGCACGCCCCTCGTGGGGCGCGATCAGGAGCTGGGCGTGCTCTGCAACAGTCTCGAGCTGGCCCTCGCTCGGCGCCGGGCCCACATGGCGCTGTTGCTCGGCGAGGCGGGGGTCGGCAAGTCCCGCCTGGCCCAGGAGCTGGCGGACGTGGCCGCCAACCAGCAGGGCGCGCTGGTGCTGGAAGGACGCTGCCTGCCGTACGGCGAGGCCAACGTGTGGTGGCCGGTGGCCGACGCCCTGCGCCAGGTCTGCGCCATCACGCCCGAGGACGACGCTGCTGCCATCGCGGCCAAATGCCGGGCGGCGGCCGCCCAGGCCACGCGCCTCGACCGGTCGGGAAGCGGGCTGGGCCGCATCGTCGACGGCCTCCTCTACCTCATGGGCGACCGCGAGGCCCTGGCCGACGTCGACCCGTTGCGGGCGCGCGACGACGCCCGCCGATCGTTCGTCGCCGTGCTCGAAGGGTTGGCCGCCGCCCAGCCCGTGGTGCTGGTGGTCTCCGAGCTGCACTGGGCCGACGACGTGGTGCTCGAACTCCTCGACCATCTGCTCGAACGGCTGCGCAACCTGCCCTTCGCCGTCGTGGCCACGGCTCGGCCCGAGTTGGAGGAACGTTGGTCGCCGTCGACCGGCCGATCGAACCTCGTGCTGCTCCACCTCGACCCCCTGCGGCCCGACGCCGCGGCCGAGATGGCGGCCGCCTTGCTCGGGCACGATCCCACGCCCGAGCTGCGCGCCCTGTTGCTGGAACGCAGCGGCGGCAACCCGCTGTTCCTCGAGGAGCTCGTCGCACTGTTGGGCGAATCCGTCTCGCCGTCAGAACTGCCGGCCACGTTGCGAGGGCTGGTGTCGGCCCGGCTCGACGCCCTGCCGGGACGCGAGCGGTCCCTCCTGGAGGACGCCGCCGTGGTCGGGCGCACCGGTCCTGTCGACGCCCTGGTGGGCCTGGGCCAGGCCCGGGGCGAGACCGGCGCCACCGGGCTCCTGGACCAGCTGGCCGGACGCGAGCTGTTGGGCCTGGACGGCGGCCACTACGAGTTCCGCTCCGAGGTGGTGCGGGAGGTCGCCTACGAGACGCTGACCAAGGCCGAGCGGGCCCGGCGCCACGCCGCCCTGGCCGAGTGGCTGTCCAGCACCACGCAGGGCACGGGCCGGGAGGAGGAGCACCTCGAACGGCTGGCCTACCACTGGGGCACGGCGGCCGAGTTGGTGAACGAGCTGGGGCCGGTGCCGGGCGTGGCCCAAGACGTCCGCCACACCGCCCTCAAGGCCATCGAGCGAGCCGCCGTCCGCGCCCGCCAGCAGGAGACGCCGCTGGTGTCGCTGCGCCTGCTCGACCATGCCCTGCGCCTGCTGCCCGAGTCGGAGACCGACCACCGGGTGCGGGTGTTGCTGGAGCGGGCGTGGGCCCACTCCAAGGTCCGGCAGTTGGACGAAGCGCGACAAGATCTGGACGAAGTCGTCGCATCGTCCGACGGAAACGAATCAGCGTTGGCCCGGGCGCTGGTGATCCGGGGCGACATCCTGCAAAAGGAGGACGACTTCGTCGCATCCATCGCCACGTTCGATGAAGCCGTCGAACGATTGCGGGCCTTGGACGAACCGGCATTGCTGGGCAGCGCCCTGCGCCAGCGGGGCATGACCCGGCTGTTCACGGGCGAGCCCGAGGGCGCCGAGGCCGACATCAGCGAGGCCCTGGCCCTGGCCCGCCAGGTCGGCGCTCGCCAGGACGAGGCGTGGGCCTTGTGGAGCCTGGCCTGGAACGCCTTCGCCCAGGGACGGATCTTCGAAGCCGAACAACGATTGAACGAAGCGGCACAACTGTTCGGCGAGATCGCCGACTGGGGCGCCCTGGGATGGGCTCTGGGGCTGCTGGGCTACGTGCGCTTCTTCCAGGGCCGGCGCCAGGAAGCGGAGGCCCTGGCCCTCGCCATCCTGGGCGACGCCCGCGAGCTGGGCGACCGGTGGGCTCTGGCCATGACCCTCCAGCTGATCTCCGGGGTGCGCCTGTGGGAGGGGCGCACCGACGAAGCCGTGGGCCCGGCCCGGGAGGCGGCCGAGCTGTTCGCCGCCCTGGGCGACCGCCGGGGCTATCTCCAGGCCACGGGTGGGCTCACCCGGGCCCTCGCCGCGTCGGGCTGCCTGGCCGAGACGCGCGAGCTCCTGGCCGAGCGGTTGCACGCCGTGGACGGTCTCTCCAACGAAGACGAGGCGGCGGCCACGATGATGATCGCCGGCGCCCTCATGCACCTGGGCGAGGCCGGCGAGGCCATGGAGGCGCTGGCCCAGAGCGGTCAGGGCGTGAACATGGCGGGCGACATGGGCCACAGCGAGGGGCTCACCCTGCTGGGCATGGCGCTGCTGCAGTTGGGCGACGTGCGCCATGCCGTGCACGAGCTCGACCGGGCCACCAGCGCGGCGGTGGCCGAAGGACCACGGGCCAACGCCCTGGCCACCCTGGCCCTGGCCCAGGCGGCCGCCGGTGCGTCCGAAGAGGCGCTCACCACCGCCCGCCAGGTGCCCGACGTGGCCGGCTTCACCTACTTCGACGCCGCCCTGGCCGGGCTGGCGCGGGGGTTCGCCCTGGCCCAGCTCGATCACCGGGACGAGGCCGAGGCGGTGTTCCGGCAGGTGACCGAGCTGGTGGACGGCACCGGTGACCGCCTGTTCCAAGCGGTGGTGCGGGTGGCGGCCGGCGAGGCCTTGGACGACACGGCGGCGCGGGCTGACGGCGAGGCTCGCCTGGCCGCCATGGGGCTGGGCATGCCGGGGTGGCGCCAGATCTTCCGGCTGGCGGTGTCGGCCCGGGGCCCGCGTTCTGGCCGCCCGTCGGCTGGCCGCCCGCGGTCCAGCGCTCGCTGAGGTGCAGCCCCGGACGGTCGCCATCTACCAGGCCCAGGCGTCGGCCTACGCCGCCGCTCGGCCCCCGCGGCGGGTCGATGCCGCCGAGGCGCTGGCCGCCCGGTCCGTGCCGGGTCTGCCCGTGCTCGACGTGGGCTGCGGCGCCGGCCGGCACACGCCGCACTTGGGTGAGCGGGTCGTCGCCTTGGACGCGGCCCGGGCCATGTTGGAGCTGGCCCGGGCGCGTGCGCCGCAT
>DASRGI010000021.1:0-4403 GCA_035651095.1 Acidimicrobiales bacterium
ACGCCGCCCCCCTCCTTCAACGATTCAGCGAACTACCGACTCAGGTCACTAGTAGGTCACGACGGCCGACCGGCGCAGAGCCGCGGTCGGCTCCCGGCGGGGCCGACAGTTCACAAGGAAGGACCGCCCCCCGCGGGGCGTCAGCCAGTGTGCGGGTCAGACCCCGCCGGAAGCCGACCGCGAGAGCGTCGCGGCCCACTGTCAAGTGGTGGTGGACCGGTGCGCTCCGCCTGCCCACACCTTGTGTGCCAGTGTGTGCGCCTTCCTAGCCCTTGCTGTCAGTGGACGTGAGTTGTCGTCCTCTGTCGTGGTGGTTGGTTTCCTGCGTCGTCTCGTCCTCGGGTGTCGTTCGTCGGTCGTGGTTGGTCCTGGTGTTCCGGTGGGTTCCCTGCCTGGACGCGAAGAGGCCCCGCCTGGGCGGCGGGGCCTCCGTGGTGGTTCGGTTGTTGTTCGGCTCAGGCGGCGTCGACCGCCTCGCCGCTCGGCTCGAACCCTTGCTCGGCCAGCCAGGCCAGCAGGCGCTGGCCGTCGTCGCCTGCGTGGCCGCGCTTTATGCGGTCGTGCGCCCGCACGCAGGCCAGGGCGACCGCAGCCCGGAGCGCGCTCGCCTCGGACACGTCGGCGTAGGCTCGGAAGGCGGGGAGCCAGCGGTCCCACGCGTCGCCGTCGGCCTCGACGCCGAGCAGTTCGCAGGCCGCCTCGCACTCGTCGTAGGTGGCCTGGCCCAGGTAGTCGCCCAGGACGAGGGCCAGGGCGTCGCCCTTGGCGATGCGCCCGGCCAGCAGGGCCGACATGAACTCCCACCGCTCGGCGTTGGCCCGCTTCCTGGCCTCCCGCTCGGCCCGCTCGGCCGCCTTGGCTTCGTCCGCAGGAGCCTTCTCGGCCTTGATCTTGCTGTCGCCCCGCGCCGCATGGCGCTTCTTGTCGAGACACACGGGGACGACGACCGGCCTGGTGGAATTGGAGATCAGCACGGCGTGGCACCGCTCGGCCTTGTGGTCGTCGGGGTCGAGGCGCAGGCGCTCTCCCAGCGGCGTGTACTCGCCCGAGTACCCGTCGTCGAGCACGGCCACGCCATCGGCCTCGCACCGTGCGACGAGGGAGGCGACCTCGGCCTCCCGCTCGATCTCCCGCTGGCGCATCTTTACCGCCCACTCCACGTTGTGCGAGTTGTTGTCGATCACGTGGTCCAGGTGCTCGGGGTGGTCCACCAGGGCCAGCAGCTTGATGCCGTCGTCGATGCTGATCTCGCCCTCGTCCACCAGCTTGCGGGCCTTGGCGGGAAGCTCCAGCAGCCGCAGCCGGGTCCCCACGTACTTGGACGAGCGGTTGATCGTCCTGGCCAGGTCCTTCTGCGACTTGCCCCGCTCGATGAGCCGGAACATGGCCATGGCCTCTTCGACCGGGCGGAAGTCGCGCCGGTGCAGGTTCTCGACGATCTGCTGCTCAATGGCCTCTTCGTCGCTGATGTCGCGCACCAGGGCCGGGATCGTCGCCTTCTCCGTCTTGACCGCCGCCCGCCATCGGCGCTCGCCCGCGATGAGCCGGTACATGCCGTCCTTGTCGGGGTCGGGCTTGACCCACACCGGATCGAGCACGCCGTGCTCGCGCACGCTGTTGACGAACTCGGCGTCGAGCACCGCCTTGCGGTTCTCAGGGTCGGGGACGATGCGGTCCACCGGCAGGCGGACGAACACCTCGTCGGTCGTGCTGTCAGGGGTGGGGTCAGTCGTGGTGTTAGTGCTCACTGCGCTTTCCTTTCTTCTCCCTGCTCGGCGAGCAGGCTGTTGAGCCGGGCGAGCCACAGCGGCTCCCCGGAGGACGTGGGGAACAGGACGAGGTCGGGCCGGTACTCGGCCACGGCCACGCCGTCCCTGACGAGCACGGCGGCGGTGTTGCGCTCGGCGTCGATGACCCGGGCGGTCTCGCCCGCCAGGGCCACGGCCCGGGCCAGCGCTGCGGCGAAGGCCAGGGGGCCGGTGCCCACCCGCACGCCGCCCGCCACCACCCGGTACTGCGGTGCCCGCGCCCGCATCAGGCGGCGGGGATCGAGGCCGAGTCGTCGGCCACGGGCAGGGACTCGATGACCTGGCGGGCCGTCGCCATGACCCGCTCGGCCGTCGAGCGCACGAGGTCGAGGTCGCCCATCGACCACCGCCCGACGTACGGGAACGTGTAGCCCCCGCTGTCCAGGCCGCAGGCGGCGCACACGATGAAGGCGACGCTCTCGGCCTCGACCTCGCACCGCTCCCGGGTGTGCTCGGGGGCGTCGGGGCCGTGCATCAGGACGTGGGCCAGCTCGTGCGCGGTGGTCTTGGCCGCCTGCGCGTGGGAGAGGTCGTCGCGCACGACGACGCTGCGGGTGCCGTAGACGGTCAGGCCGTTGGCCCGTGCGTGCTGGGACGGCATCGGGCCTCGCCGGTAGGAGAAGCCCGCCGCCTCGATCTGCGCGGCCAGCCCGTCGAGCAGGGCAGCGGGGGCGTCCCCGTCGAGCAGGACGGCGGGCACGTCGGCCAGCGGCGCGCCCTCGGTCTGGTGGACGTCGAAGACGTGGACGACCTTGAACCCCCGCACCACGCGGGCGGGCGTGTCGCCCTCGCCCTCGTCGTCCTCCCGGTGGACCGGGTACGTGCAGGGGGCGAGGATCTTGATGCCCTTCTCGCCCCGCCGGACCTGCCTGCCGACCCGCTTCCACGTCGTGTAGCCCGCCACCTGGGTGGCCTCGGGCTGCTGGACGAGGATGGCGATGGTGTTCCACACGCTGTAGCGGTGGAAGCGGCTGGCGATCTCCATGAACCGCTGCCAGTCCTCGCCCGTGACCAGGGCGGCGATCCCTTCCTGCAGCCGCTCCACCAGCCGGGCGACCTTGTCGCGCTCTTGCATGCGCCTCTCCTTCATCGTCGGGGGTGGCCGCTCGTCCCACGAGCGGCAGGACCCTCCCGGGGCCTGCCGCTCTGGGAGCGCCCCCTTCGCACCGGCGGCCGCCGTCAAGGGCCGGGGCGGGGCGCGCAGCGAGGGCGAGGACACGTAGCGGAGGCCCTGCCGGAGCGGAGTCCCCGCAGCCCGGCCCCGCCCCGGCTTGCGCAGCCCTTGACGGAAGAAGGCCGCCGGTGTGGAACACCCGGGCCGTCCCCCTCACAACCCGGTGAACGCGCGAAGAGGGGGGCCGCCCCGCCGAAGCGGAACGGCCCCCGGAGGGCCGACCGGCACTTCCCCGAACCGGCCTGATGGCCCTCGATCTATGCCGCCCGGTGCGACGGATGCCGTCGCTGGGCGAAGGCCAGGTCGAGCTCCCGGACCGATGCGGGCGCCCGCTTCCAGAGCCGCTCCGGCAGCGGCCGGGCGTGCTGGCGGACCGCGAAGCCCTCGGGCAGCTCGACGGCGAACTTGTAGCGCTCGAGGCGGCCGAGTGTGCGCCGGATCACCGAGTGCCGTCCGGTGCCGGTGCCGACCCCGAGTCGCTGCGCCACCTCGCCGAGGTCGACGACGAACGGGCCGTTCTCGACGGCGAACTCCGTCGCCACCGCCCGCAGGAGCAGCAGCGAGGTGGGGCCCAGGATCCACGTCCAGCACGACTCCACGTACGGGTCCCGCACGTGGTAGCCGAGCGCCTCCACCTCGGGGTCAGGCCACGGCTCGAACCTGACGATGTCGGTCATGCGTCCTCCCACAAGGGCCTCGGGTTGAAGGCCGCCGGCGGCCCCGGTGTCGGCGGCGACGCCGGAGGACCACGGGCGCAGAGCGGAGGGGCAACCGGCGCCGAAGGCGAGGCGAGCGCCCTAGCGAGTGAGCGCCAGCGAGGGAGTGGGTCGAGCCGACGGTTGCGCCGGAGCGGGCCCGTGGTAGGCGTTGCCGTCCCAGCCGACACGTGGGCCGCCGTCGCCATGGTCGCCGGGCCCTCTGGGGTGCATGGCCCTGCCAGCCGTCGAGCCTGTCCGGCAACGCGGCGAGGCGGGGCTCGTGCGGGAGTCAGGTGGTCATGCCGCGCGGGGGCGCCGGCGCGTCGACGACGTGCTCCGGCGGTGGGAGGGGCGTGGCGCCCCGCAATGGATCGTCGTTCCGGAAGAGGCACAGGACGCGCCCCTCGGGCCGGGCTGCCGACGGCGCCAGCAGGCCGCGCCACCCGTCCGCCGCCAGCTGCTCGCCGACGCGCTGGTAGGCGGGCCACTGCGAGCGACCCGGCCGCGGCGGGGACAGGCCGACGGCGGCCAGCCGGGGCGCGCTCGACAGGTCGGCCACGGTGGCGCTCACCCTGAAGGCCCACAGGTCGCGGGGCAGGCTGCGGTGCGGGGGGAGGCCGAGCTCGACGAGCGCTCGGTACCACTCGGCCCAGGCGGTCTCCTCGCTGTCGGCCAGGTAGAAGACCTCGACCACCGCGCCGCGCTGCCACCGCCCGTCGGGCG
>DASRGI010000022.1:0-5781 GCA_035651095.1 Acidimicrobiales bacterium
AAGATCATCCGCTCCTCCTCGATCAATTGGCACCATCGGAGCCTCGAGGCCGCCAGCAGCTCACTAATGGATCAGTGCTCGGGGCACGACATCCCACCAGCCGTCGAGGCAACCTCACCGACCGGCGGGGGCACGATCTAGGCGTAGAGCTCAGCGCTCTGTCGACACCAGTGCTCACCTGCCGGCGGCTCAGTTGGCCAGCCTCATCCGTCTACCGAACGAGCTGGTCGATCCTCATTAGTCTGCGCCGCCTGAACGTCGGCCCCCTGAGCACCCGCACGATCCCGGCCCTGTTCCGGGCCGCCGTCGACGACGTCCCCGAAAAGGTGTGGCTCGTCGCGGGCGACAGCGGGCGCCAGTGGACGTACGCCCAAGCCCTCGACTGCATCGAGCGCGCGGCCACGGCTCTGCGCGACGCCGGCATCGGCCCGGGCCGGCGCGTCCTAGTCGTCGCCCGCAACACACCCGAGTTCCTCTTCACCTGGTTCGCTCTCATGGAGGTGGGCGCCATCCAGGTGCCGGTGAACCCGGCGTCGTCGGCCGCCGAGCTCGACGGCCTGGTGCGGCAGGTGGAGCCCGCGCTGGTCGTCGACGACGGCAACGTGGCCGCCCTCTTCGACCGGCGCCCCGACGGGCGCGGGCCGGTGGCCGTCGACCCCGGCGACCTGGCCGTGATGATCCCGACGTCCGGCACCACCGGCCGCTCCAAGCTGGTGATGCAGACGCACCTGGCCTACGTGCTGGCGGGCGAGGGGTTCCCGTGGTGGATGCAACTCACCGGCGACGACCGGCTCATGACGTCGCTCCCCCTGTTCCACATCAACGCCCCCGCCTACTCGACGCTCGGTTCGGTGGCGGCCCGGGCCAGCCTGGTGCTGCTGCCGTCGTTCTCGGCCAGCCGCTTCATCGACGAGGCCCGGCGTTTCGGCGCCACCGAGTTCAACGCCATCGGCGCCATGCTCGAGATCCTCATGCGCCAGCCGCCCCGGCCCGACGACGCCGACAACCCGTTGCGCCGGTGCTACACGGGTCCGTCGCCGGAAAAGGAACGCCACCTGGACATCGAGGAGCGCTTCGGCATCGAGGTCGTGTGCGGGTACGCCATGTCCGAGTCGCCCTACGGGTTGATCTGGCCCCACGGGCGACGGCCGTTCGGCACGTTGGGCACCCCGCGCCAGCACCCGGAGCTGGGCCACATCAACGACGCCCGGGTGCGGGACGAGCGCGGCCGGCCCGTGCCCTCCGGCGCCGTGGGCGAACTGGAGCTGCGCAACCCGGTGGTGATGCGCGGGTACTACGAGATGCCCGAGGAGACGGCCGCCGTGCTGGTCGACGGCTGGCTGCGGACCGGCGACCTGGTGACGCCCAACAACGACGGCACCTACACGTTCGTCGGCCGCAAGAAGGAAGTGATCAGGCGGCGGGGCGAGAACCTCTCGCCCGCGGAGGTGGAGGCCGCGCTGGAGCGCCACCCCGACGTGGCCGAGGCCGCCGTCGTGGCCGTGCCCTCCGACCTGTCCGAGGACGACGTGAAGGCGTTCGTCGTGGCCGCGCCGGGCGCCGCGATGGACGTGACCGCCCTGCACGCCTTCGCCCTCGGGGAGCTGGCCCGCTTCAAGGTGCCCCGCTACTTCGAGGTGGTCGCCGACCTGCCCCACACCCCCACCGGCCGCCTGGCCAAGCACCACCTGCCCACCGACCGCACCCCCGACGAGATCGATATGGAGCACTGACGATGGACATCGCCGAGACCTGGATCGGGTCGTCGACCGCCGACAGCATCACCATCGGCGGCCTCGACCTACCGAGCGAGATCATGGGCACGCTCACCCTCACCGAGCTGGCGTACTACCTCATCACCCACCAGCACCCCACCGCCGGGCAGCGCCGCCTGCTCGACGCCGTGCTGGTGTCCCTCGCCGACCACGGCCTCACCCCCAGCGCCCTGGCCACCCGCCTCACCTACACCGGCGCGCCCGAGGCCCCGCAGGCGGCCATCGCCGCCGGCCTGCTGGGCGCCGGGAGCGTGCTCCTCGGGCCCACCGGAGACACGGCCGAGTTCCTGGCCGACGCCCTGGCCGGCGGGGGCGACGCCGGTCCGACGCGGGCGCTGGCGGAAGAGGCCGTCGACGAGCGCCGCCGGGCCGGCCTGCGGGTGCCCGGCCTGGGCCATCCCGTGCACAAGGTCGAGGACCCCCGCACGGGCCGGCTCTACCAGCTCGCCGAGGAGGAGGGCGTGCTCGGCCCCCACCTCCAGCTGCTGCGGCTGGTGGCCGAGGTCCACGCCGAGGTCACGGGCAAGCGCCTCCCCATCAACGGCGCGGGCGCCGCCGGTGCCGTCCTGGCCGACCTCGGCGTCCCCCCGGCCAGCGCCCGGGGCTTCGTGCTCATCGCCCGCACGGCCGGGCTCGTGGCCCACCTGACCGAGGAGGCGGAGCGCCCCATCGGGATGCAGGTGTGGCACGCCGCCGAGGGCCGCTGAGTGACCATGCACAGCGACTCGATCGGGTGACACCCGGCCGAGGCATCTGCACGATGACCATGGACACAGGGGCTCGTTCGGGCCACGCTCTTTCTTGGTGGAGCCGGACCCGCGTCACCTGGAGGTACAGGCCCGAGCGGCCCAGGCGGCCGCCATGCGCGAGCACCGGCGGGCCGTTACGGCCGAGCGGGCACTGCGCGCCCGGGACCTCGTGTTCGCCGGCGCCGAGCACCGCGTCAAGAACTCGCTGCTGATCGTCCAGGGCTGGGCCGCCACCCTGCACGCCCGGTGGGACGTCCTCTCCGATCGCGAGCGCCGGGAGGCGGTGGCCGCCATCAACCGGGGCGCAGAGCGGGCCGTGGCCGACGCCACGCTGTTGCTGGAGCAGATCCGCACCGAGCACGGCGGGCTCGACCTGGCCCTCGACGTCCTCGACCTCTGCCCGGCCGTGCGCCGGGTGGTCGACGATGTGTCCGGCCTGTCGTCCCGGCACTCGTTCCACGTCGACACGCCGGGCGAGCCGGTGCTGGCCACCGTGGACGTCGCCGTGCTGGAGACCGTCCTCGGCCACCTGCTCGAGAACGCGGTGAAGTATTCGCCGGGCGGCGGCCGGATCACGACCCGTTGCCACGTGGTCGCGTCCCGTCCCGCGGTGCTGGTGGAGGATGCCGGCCTGGGTGTGCCCGACGGCGTGGACGTGTTCGCCCCGTTCGAGCGAGGGCCCGTGGCCGAGGGCCATGCGGGCATCCCCGGGTCAGGGCTCGGGCTGTGGCTGGTGAAGTCGCTGCTGGACGCCATCGGGGCCTCGATCTCCTACTGGCGAAACGACCCGCCACCCGGCTCGACCTTCCTCGTCCATCTCCTCCCACCGTGAGCGGTACGCGTTGTCGGCTCCCCGGCACAGGCGTACACTCACCGGTACCACCCCGCCCCGGCCCCCGGCGCCCACAGCAGTCGAGTGTCAGGAGGCGACCATGGCTGGGGCAAACGGTTCAGAACGGCAGGGCACGCTCGCTCCACCATCGGCGACGGCGCTTCGCGACACGACCGCACTCTCGGCCATCGCCGCCGACGAGGGCGGGGCCGTGTGGCTGCTCCACGGCGTGGCGGCCGCGTGCAACGAGGCCAAGACCCTCCCACAGGCGCTCCAGTCGGCATTGCGGGAGGTGTGCCTGCACTACGACATCCCGGTCGCCCACGCCTGGTACCACCGCCGGGCGGGTCACGGTGGGGCGACCGGGGAGCACCTGTGGCACGTGACCGACCACCATCGCTTCGGCCCGCTGGCGCGATCCTCCCTCCCGGGACCCGCGGCCAGCGGGCTGGGGCGGAGGGCGGCCGTGGGGCGGGCGGCGGCGTGGCAGCACGAGTTGGATGCCGAGCCGGTGGTCCCGGGCGGCCCGAACCTCGCCTCCTATGGGCTCCGGTCCGGGTTCGCCCTGCCCGTGCTGGACAAGGGCGAACCCGTCGCCGTGCTCGAGTTCTTCTCGAGCCGGTACCTCGAGCCTGACGACACCCGCAAATGGTCGCTCACCGTGGTGAGCCGCCACCTGGGCCGGGTAGCCGAGCGGGCACGGGCGACGGCCGAGCTGGCCGCCACGGTCGAGGCCCTCGACCCCACCGGGGTCCCGGCCGCCCTCAACCGCGACGTCATGCGCTTCGTGGGCACTGTCGTACACGCCATGCGCCAGCCGCTGACCATCCTGAGCGGGTTCGCCAAGACGTTGCTCGACCGGGAGGACGAACTGGACGGCAACATCCGCCGGATCTGCCTGGCCGCCATCGACGAGCAGGCCGCCCGGATGGCCACGTTGGCCGACGACCTGCTGCTCCTCGCCCACGCCGAGGCCGATGGGGAGGCCGACGAGCAGCGGGTGGAGGTGGCCGGCGCGGTCGGGAGGGTCGTGGCCGGCGCCGGGCTGGACGTCGAGGTGACGTGCGACGACGGCCTGGCTGTGTGGGCCGATCCCCTGCACCTCGACCGGATCCTCCGCAACCTGTTGGCCAACGCCGTCGTCCACGGAACGGATCCGGTCACGGTGGCCGCCGAACGCACGGAATCCGGCGTGTCGCTCCAGGTGTGCGACAGCGGGCCGGGCGTGGCCCCCGACCTCGTCCCCTCGCTGTTCGAGACGTTCGTCCCCCAGCGGACGGACCCAGGGCGGCGATCGGGGGCGGGCCTCGGCCTCCCCACGGTCGCCGTTCTCGCGCGTGTCAACGGCGGGCGGGTCGACTACGAAAGGAAACCGGATGGCGGATCGTGCTTCGTCGTGACCCTCCCGCTGGTGATGGACGCATGACCAGTTCGATGCCCTTCGGTCGCCGCCTCCTCGGCCGGGCCCCGGCCCGGCAGGTCGTGGCCTTCGTCGACCTCGGATTCCTGCTCAGGTCCGGCGCCCAGGTGCTGGGCACGTCCACCGTGCGGTACGAGGTCCACATGGACAGGCTCGTGCACTGGCTGGCCGACCGGGCCGGCGCCCTGGTGCACGGCCACTTCACCCATGTCTACGTGTACGAGAGCGACCTCGACGCCAGCCGCGGCGCGGAGCGGGCGGTGGCCCTGCAGCTGGACCGGGACGGCGCCCGGCGCCGGGTCACGGTCCGGCACGGGCACGGGCACGGGGGCGGGGCGTCCTGGTCGCGGTCCCGGGCCGTGGAGCCGGGCGCCGAGATCCTGCTGGCCGTCGACCTCATCCGCCTGGCCCACGAGGCCAGCTACGACGTCGCCTTCCTGCTGGCCGGCGAGGAGGACCTGGCCCAAGCCGTGCGGCTGGCCCAGGGCCAGTTCGGCAGGGCTGTGGCGTTGGTCAGCCTGGGCGGTGTGGCCCTCGGGCCCGAGCTGCGCACGTCGGCCGACCAGGTGATCACCATGTCGACCCACGACGTCCGCCAGCTCCTCCACACCTCCGCCTGACGCCCGCCCCCCGGCACCCCCCAGCGTCCTCGCGCGACAGACGCGACAGAGATGACTGGGAGTCAGCGGCTGGTGGAGCGGCGGCGATGGGTGGGGTCGGTGGCCGCGAGGCCGGCGGTGCGCCCGGCGGTGCGCTGGGCCGTCCCGTGCCCGGCCCGGGCCCGGCTGGGCTGGGCCATGTCCCGGCGCACCCGGGTCGCGGCCACGGTGCGGGCCCGCAGGGGGCGGGCCGCAGCGCCGTTGACGTCGGTCGCCTCGGCGTCCTCGGCCTCGTCGGCCACACCGGCCCGGCGCTCGCCCCACACCGACTGCGGGAGAGGCCCGGGGAACATCAGCAGGGCGAGCATGAAGCCGCTCATCGACGCCAGCACGATGGCGCCCATCC
>DASRGI010000023.1:0-3162 GCA_035651095.1 Acidimicrobiales bacterium
CCGTGGCCAGCAGCCCCACGGGCACGGCCGCCACCACCGCCAGCATGGTGATGCGGTGCAGGTGCACGTACGCGGAGCCCACCACGGCCACGAGGCCGAAGAACACGAACACGCTCAGCTCGCCGAAGCCCACGTACCCGTACGGGTGGCGGCCGCCGGTGTAGAACCATCCGGCCACGAAGCAGGCGGCGCCCACGGCCAGCAACCACGGCGTGACGGCGAGGGCCAGTGCCAACCCGGCCATGCCGGCCACGCCGAAGGCCAGGAACGCCGCCCACTTCACGGCGGCAGGCGAGGCCAGGCCCGACGCCACCAGCCGCACCGGGCCCACCCGGGCGTCGTCCGTCCCCCGCACACCGTCCGAGTAGTCGTTGGCGTAGTTGGTGCCGACCTGCACGGCCAGGCCGACCGTCAGCGCGGCCAGGGCCCGCCACCACACCACGTCGCCCTGGGCCGCGGCCACGGCCGTGCCCACGAGCACGGGGGCCACGGCCGCCGGCAGGGTGCGGGGACGGGCGCCGGCGATCCACTTGGAACGCAGGTCGAGCGGTTGGCTCACGGGCGACGCGGGAACTTGGCGAAGTCGGGCGCCCGCTTCTCCACGTACGCGTCCCGACCTTCCTGGGCCTCGTCCGACAGGTAGAAGAGCAGCGTGGCGTCGCCGGCCAACTGCTGGATGCCGGCCAGCCCGTCGTCGGCCGCGTTCATCGACGCCTTCAACAGGCGCAGGGCCATGGGCGACAGGGCGAGCATCTCCCGGCACCACTGCACGGTCTCGACCTCGAGGTCGGCGAGGGGCACGACGGTGTTGACCAGGCCCATGTCGAGCGCCTGCTGGGCGTCGTACTGGCGGCACAGGAACCAGACCTCCTTGGCCCGCTTCGGGCCCACCAGCCGCGACAGGACGCTGGCCCCGAAGCCGCCGTCGAAGCTCCCCACCCTCGGGCCGGTCTGGCCGAAGCGGGCGTTGTCGGCGGCGATGGTGAGGTCGCACACCACGTGGAGGACGTGCCCGCCACCAACCGCGTAGCCCGCCACCATGGCCACCACCGGCTTGGGGCAGCGCCGGATCTGGATCTGGAGGTCGAGCACGTTGAGGCGGCCGATGCCCTTCTGGGCCACGGCGTCATCGCCGATGTAGCCGTCGTCGCCCCGGATGCGCTGGTCGCCACCCGAGCAGAACGCCAGCGGGCCCTCGCCGGTGAGCACGATGACACCGACCTCGGGGTCGTCCTGGGCCCGCCGGAAGGCGTCCGACAGCTCGAACAACGTCTGGGGCCGGAAGGCGTTGCGGACCTCGGGCCGGTTGATGGTGATCTTGGCAATGCGGGCCGTGTCGCCGTCCGGGGCAGCCAACTCGTACTTGATGTCGCCGAAGTCGCCGGCCTGCTGCCAGTCCGCGCCCGGCCGTATCGGACTCTGAGAGTGATCGCTCATACGGTCGACTACCGTACTCGGGGTGCCGACGCTGGTCGCAGTCGAGGCCGAGCCCGGCCCCCCCTTCGTCGCCGCCCTCGCCGCCGCGTGGGAACGGGGCGACGCCGTGCTGCCCGTCGACCCCCGCCTCCCCCCGCCCGCTCGAGCCGCCCTGTTCGACGCCCTGCGTCCGGGCCACGACGTGGCGCCGGGCGACGCCCTGGTGCTGGCCACGTCGGGCACCACTGGGGCCCCCAAGGGCGTGGTGCTGACCCACGACGCCCTGGCCGCGTCGGCCGCCGCCACCCACGCCCGCCTGAACGCCGACCCGGCCACCGATGTGTGGCTCTCGTGCCTCCCCCTCGCCCACGTGGGCGGGCTGTCGGTGATCACCCGGGCGTTGCTGGCGGGGATGGGGCTCAGCTTCGATGCCGGCGACGCCGCCGCCACGCTGGCGTCGCTCGTGCCCACGCAACTGCGGCGCATGGACGTGTCCCGCTTCCGGGCCGTGCTGCTGGGAGGCCAGGCGCCGCCCGACCGTTCGAAGTTGCCGGCCAACGTGGTGACGACCTACGGCATGACCGAGACGGCCAGCGGCGTGGTGTACGACGGCCGGCCCCTCGACGGCGTGGAGGTGCGGGCCGACGGCGGCGGGCAACTGTGGGTGCGAGGGCCCATGCTGCTGCGGGCCTACCGCGACGGCACCGACCCCAAGACGGCCGACGGCTGGTTCGCCACCGGTGACGGCGGTGCCATCGACGGCGACGGCACCGTGCGCGTGGACGGCCGCCTGGCCGACGTCATCGTCACCGGGGGCGAGAAGGTCTGGCCCGCGGCGGTGGAAGCCGTGCTGCGCGACCACCCGGGCGTGGCCGACGTGGCCGTGGCCGGCCGGCCCGACGACGAGTGGGGCCAGCGGGTGGTGGCGTGGGTCGTGCCTGCCGGCGCCGGCGCGGCGCCGCCGTCGCTCGAACAGCTCCGGGCCCACGCCAAGGAGCGGCTGCCCGCCTACGCCGCCCCGAAGGAACTGGTGCTCATCGACGACCTTCCCCGCACCGCCCTGGGCAAGGTGCGCCGCACCGCCCTCGGCCTTTGACCGCTCGGGGTCAGTACACCCAGACGGGCGTGCCGATGGGCATGAGGTTGGCCGCCCAGATGAAGTTGATGGCGGCGTTGGACACCCGGGCGCACCCGTGCGACGCCGGGAAGGGCGGGATGCTGGGCGAGCCGTGGATGGCGTACCCCCCGGTGAAGTAGCGGGGCCGGAACAGCGGCCCGAGGGGCCCGTCATCGGGCCCGTTCACCGTGCGGTAGATGGCGAACCGCCCTTCCGGCGTGTGGGCCACGGCCCGGCCGCCGCCCGGTGCGGTGTACGGCCGCTCGGTGCCGGTCGACGTGTTGAACGTGTAGAGCAGCACGCTGTCCTGCACGACCATGATCAGCTGCCGGGCCTTGTCGATCTGCACGCCGTAGCCGCTCTGGGGCCGGGGTACGGGCCGCACCGCGTTCTCGAGGGCGCTGCGCTCGGCCGAGCCCACCGAACCGTTGCGGGGCAGGCCGGCCGCCTTCTCCACCGCGTACACCGCCTGGCGGGTGACCTCGGTGAACTGGCCGTCGACCGGCGTCCAGTACCCCAGGTCGTTCAGCCGGCGCTGCAGGTCGGTCACGGTGGGGCCGAAGGCGCCCCGCACCAGGGCAGCCGGGCCCGACACCATCCAGTACCCCGAGCCCACCGTGGACGAAGCG
>DASRGI010000024.1:0-5647 GCA_035651095.1 Acidimicrobiales bacterium
GGACCTCACCGAGGAAGCCCGCAAGGGCAAGCTCGACCCCGTCATCGGACGGGACGAGGAGATCCGGCGGGTGATGCAGGTGCTCTCCCGGCGCACCAAGAACAACCCCGTGCTCATCGGCGAGCCGGGCGTGGGCAAGACCGCCATCGTGGAAGGGCTGGCCCGTCGCATCGTCGAGGGCGACGTGCCCGAGTCGCTGAAGAACAAGCGCCTGCTGTCGTTGGACTTGGGATCCATGGTGGCGGGGGCCAAGTACCGGGGCGAGTTCGAGGAGCGGTTCAAGGCCGTCCTCAAGGAGATCACCGACGCCGAGGGCGAGGTCATCACCTTCATCGACGAGCTCCACACCATCGTGGGCGCCGGGGCGGCCGAGGGGGCCATGGACGCCGGCAACATGATCAAGCCCATGCTGGCCCGGGGCGAGCTGCGCATGATCGGCGCCACCACGCTGGACGAGTACCGCAAGCACATCGAGAAGGACGCCGCCCTGGAGCGCCGGTTCCAGCCCGTGTACGTGGGCGAGCCGTCGGTGGAGGACTCCATCGCCATCCTCCGGGGCTTGAAGGAGCGCTACGAGGTGCACCACGGTGTGCGCATCCAAGACGCCGCCCTCGTGGCCGCGGCGGTGCTGTCCGACCGGTACGTCACCGGCCGCTTCCTGCCCGACAAGGCCATCGACCTGGTGGACGAGGCCGCGTCCCGCCTGCGCATCGAGATCGACTCGCTGCCCACCGAGATCGACGTGGTGGAGCGGCGCATCCGCCAGCTGGAGATCGAGAAGGTGGCGCTGGAGAAGGAGACCGACCCGGCGTCGGCCGAGCGCCTGTCCAAGCTGGAAGAGGAGCTGGCCAACCTGCGGGAGCAGGCCGACGCCATGAAGGCGCACTGGCAGCAGGAGAAGGACGCCATCGCCGACATCCGGGCGCTGAAGGAGGCGCTGGAGGCGGCCCGCACGGCGGTGGAGCGGGAGCAGGACCTGGAGCGAGCGGCCGAGATCCGCTACGGCCAGATCCCCGAGCTGGAGAAGCAGGTCGACGCGGCCACGGCCCGGCTGGCCGAGCTCCAGCGCACCCAGAAGATGCTGAAGGAAGAGGTCGACGAGGAGGACATCGCCGAGGTCGTCTCCAAGTGGACGGGCGTGCCCGTCTCCCGCCTGCTGGAAGGGGAGATCGCCAAGCTCGTGCGCATGGAGGAGGTCCTGCACGACCGGGTGGTCGGCCAGGACGCCGCCGTGGCCGCGGTGGCCAACGCCATCCGGCGCTCGCGCGCCGGCCTGTCGGACCCCCATCGGCCCATCGGCTCGTTCCTGTTCCTCGGCCCCACCGGCGTGGGCAAGACCGAGCTGGCACGGTCCCTGGCCGACTTCCTGTTCGACGACGAGCGGGCCATGGTCCGCATCGACATGAGCGAGTACCAGGAGAAGCACACCGTCTCGCGGCTGGTGGGCGCCCCTCCCGGTTACGTCGGGTACGACGAAGGTGGCCAGCTCACCGAGGCGGTGCGGCGGCGCCCGTACGCGGTGGTGCTGCTCGACGAGATCGAAAAGGCCCACCCCGACGTGTTCAACGTGCTGCTGCAGGTGCTCGACGACGGCCGGTTGACGGATGGGCAGGGGCGAACGGTGGACTTCACCAACTCCGTGCTGATCATGACGTCGAACATCCCGGGCGATCCCCAGGCGTACTTCAAGCCGGAGTTCATCAACCGCATCGACGAGATCGTGCGCTTCCGGTCCCTCACCGAGGCGGACATCGAGCACATCGTGGGCATCCAGCTGCGAGGGCTCGAAGCTCGATTGGCGGTCCGGCGCCTCACGCTGGAGGTGAGCGAGGAGGCCAAGCACTGGCTGGCTCACAAGGGGTACGACCCGGTGTACGGCGCCCGGCCGTTGAAGCGGCTCATCCAGCGGGAGATCGCCGACAAGCTGGCCCTCGACCTGCTGGAGGGCCGCTATGCCGAGGGGTCGGTGGTGCGGGTCGACGTGGCCGGCGAGGACCTCGTCTTGAAGTAGCCCCTCTCCGTTCTCGTAACGCTGGCGCCGCCTATGTGGGCGTGGACGTTACGAGAACGCCAGGGTCAGGGGAGGGGCGGGTGGCGGTCGGCCCAGGGCTGGGCCTGCTCCAGCTGCGACGCCAAGCGGATGAGCAGGTCCTCGCGGCCGTAGGCGGCCACGAACTGCACGCCGATGGGCAGGCCTGCCGCGGTCCAGTGCAGCGGGAGGGACACTGCGGGCTGGCCGGTGATGTTGAACGGGATGGTGTACGGCACGATGGCCGACGACCGGAACACGCCCTGGAGCGGGTTGTCGGGCTGGGCCGTGAACTGGCCCAGCGTGGGCGGCGGCTCGGGGATGGTGGGCGTGAGGAGGATGTCCCAGCCCTCGGCCCACCAGGCCTGCACCGCGGCCGAGTAGTTCTGCAGGGCCCGCAGGCCGCCGGCGTACTGGACGCCGGTGACCGTGCGGCCCATCTCGGCGATGGCCCACGTGCCCGGCTCGGTGTCGTCCTCGGTGAGGGGATGGCCGATCCGGGCACCCCACTCGTCGAGATCGGCGGCCGCCCACACGCCGTAACAGGGCAGGAAGTCGTTGACCAGGTTGGGGTTCATCAGCGCGGGCGGGGCGGCCGACGCCACCGTGTGACCCAGCGACTCCAGCAGGCGGGCGGCGCCTTCGGCCGCGGCCACGGCGTCGGGCTGGGTGGAGGTGGTGCCGTCGGTGGCGTCGGTGAGGAGGCCGATGCGCAGCCGGCCCGGGTCGGCGCCCACCTCCTGCACGAACGGGCGAGCCGGAGCCGGGGGCGTGTGGATGTCGCCGGGCAGGGCGCCGCCGAGCACGTCGAGCATGAGGGCGGTGTCCCGCACCGAGCGGGTGACGGCCAGTTCGGCCACCAGGCCGCCCCACGACTCCACCATGTCGGGCTGGAGGGGCACCCGGCCCCGGCTGGGCTTGAGGCCGACCAGGCCGCACTCACTGGCGGGGATGCGGATGGACCCGCCGCCGTCGTTGGCGTGGCCGATGGGCACCATGCCGCTGGCCACGGCCGCGGCCGAGCCCCCGCTCGACCCACCCGTGGAGCGCGTGGTGTCCCAGGGGTTGCGGGACGGACCCCAGGCCTGGGGCTCGGTGGTGGGGAACAGGCCCAGCTCGGGCGTGTTCGTCTTGCCCACCAGCACGGCACCCGACGCCCGCATGCGCTGGACGAGGGCGGTGTCTCGCTCGCCCACCCAGCCGGCCCGCTTCACCCCGGCGATGCCGGCGTAGTGGGGGTCGCCCTCGGACCGGGCCACCAGGTCCTTGAGCACCCACGGCACACCCGTGAGGGGCCCGCGGGGCAGCGGGCCGGCCGCGGCCGCCCGGGCCTTGTCGAACAAGGGGATGATGACGGCGTTGAGCTCGTCGTTGCCCTTCTCGATGCGCTCGATGGCGGCGTCGACGAGCTGGGCGGGTGCGGCCTCCCCGTCGCGGACCAACCGGGCTTGCTCGGTGGCGTCGAGCCACGTGGTGTCGGCCATGCGCGCACGCTATCCCCGAATCGTGCGGCAGGCTCTGGTGATGCAGACCCGAGTCGTGGCCCTGGCCGTGGCCGTCCTCCTGGTCGCCGGGGTGGCCGGGGTGGCCGTCCACCAGGGGCCTCGCCGGGCCGCTCCCGTGGTGGTCGCCGGGGCCACGACCACGTCCTCCACCACGGCCCTCCCGCCCGCGCTGGCTGCCCTCATCACCGACCTCGAGCACTACGTGGAGCGAACCCGGGGGCTCACCTTCCAGCGGCCCGTGCCCGTCACCCTGTTGAGCGAGAAGGAGTTCAAGAAGCGCATCGACGCCCAGAGCCAGATCGACAAGGCCACCGCCGACAAGAACACCCGGGTGCTGCGGGCCCTGGACCTCGTCCCCGCCGGGACGGACCTGGCCAAGTCCCAGAAGTCGCTCCTGTCGGCGGCCGTGGCCGGCTTCTACGACATCAAGGCCAAGCAGCTCGTGGTCCGGGGTGCCAAGCCCACGCCCGCGGTGCGCCAGGTGCTGGTTCACGAGCTCACCCACGCCGTGCAGGATCAGCACTTCAACCTGGACCGGTCCGACCTGTCCAAGAAGGACGACGAGTCCGACCAGGCGTGGACCGGTCTGGTGGAGGGCGATGCCGTGCGAGTGCAGGACGCCTACGTGGCCAGCATGTCGGCCAAGGATCAGGCCGCGGTGTCGGCCGAGGAGTCGGACCAGGCCCAGCAGATCAGCCCGGACATCCCCCAGATCCTGTTGCAGCTGCTGGGCTTCCCGTACCAAGTGGGACCGGGGTTCACCAAGGCGGTGCTGGCCGCGGGCGGGCAGGCGCGCCTCGATGCCGCCTTCGCCTCGCCCCCGAGCACGTCCGAGCAGCTGATCCATCCCGACAAGTACCTGGCCGGCGAGGGCGCCATCCCTGTGGCCGATCCGCCCGCCAACGGCAAGGTCATCGACCGGGGTGTGTTCGGCGAGTTCGGCTTCATCCTCCAGTTGGAGGGCACGCCCGGGCTGACCGAGGACGCCGTGCTGCGGGCCGCGGCGGGATGGGGTGGCGACCGCTACGTCGCCTGGGACGAGGCGTCGCGCACGTGCGTGCGGGTGGACACACGCATGGACACGCCCCGCGACCTGGACGAGCTGCGGGCCGCCCTGGCCAAGTGGGTGGCTCGCCACCCGGGCAGCACGCTCACCGGGGGGGCCTCGGCCGACTCGCCGTTGCGCTTCACCTCCTGCGCGTGAGGCTGGTCGGTCCGGCTGCTCAGGTTTCCAGCAGCACGGTGACGGGACCGTCGTTGCAGAGCTCGACGTCCATGTGGGTGCGGAACCGGCCCGTGGCCACGGTCGCGCCGGCCGCCAGCAAGCCCTCGACCACGGCGTCCACCAACGGTTCGGCGACCTCGGGCCGGGCCGCCGCCATCCACGACGGGCGCCGGCCCCGGGACGTGTCGCCGTAGAGCGTGAACTGGCTGACGACGAGCACCTCGCCCCCCACCTCGGCGCACGACTTGTCGTCGAACACCCGGAGGTTCCACACCTTGTCGGCCAGCTTGGCGGCGGCGGCCGGCGTGTCGTCGTGGGTGACGCCCACCAGCGCCAACAGGCCGGGCCCGATGGCGCCCACCACCTCGCCGTCAACGGAGACGCGCGCCCAGGACACCCGTTGGACGACCGCCCGCATCAGAGGGCGTCGAGGTAGGCGACCAGGTCGACCTTCTCCTGCTCGGTGAGCCCGAGGGGTCCGAGCACGGTGTTGGTGTCGTAGAAGTCGACGACCTGCCGCAGGGTGGTGAAGACGCCGTTGTGCATGTAGGGCGCAGTGTTGCGCACGTCGCGCAGTTGCGGGGTGTTGAACGAGGCCGGCGGGTTGGGGCTGCCCGGGTCGGTACCGCCCTTCACCTGGGGCACGCCCGTGTTGTGGAGCAGGTTGTCGGTGAACAGCGGGCCCCGGTGGCAGCCCACGCAGCCGCCCTTGCCCTGGAACACCAGCTCCCCCCGCTGGGCCGAAGGGGACATGGTGCCCTGGGAGAAGGACGATGCCGGCGGGTCGAGGGTGGTGAGGTAGGTGACGATGGCGCTCGTCTGCCGGGCCGTCACCGCTTCCGGTTGGGTGGCGCCATCGATGAAGTGGCCGAGGATGGTCTTGGCCAC
>DASRGI010000025.1:0-2161 GCA_035651095.1 Acidimicrobiales bacterium
TCCGCCACCGCCCGGGCCTGCAGCACGCGCACCCGGGCGTCCATCAGGTCCTGGTCGGGCACGTTGCACGCGGCCGGGCCCGTGTAGTCCGGTGTCGGCTTCTGGTTCAACGCCTCGGTGCAGTTCTGGTTGTAGACCAGCCCGCGGGCTTCGGACCCGCCCACGTCCAGCCGGGCCTCCACCCGCCGGTCGTAGGCCTCCTCGATGGCAGCCACCGTCGCGTCCTTGATGGCCCTCATGTAGGAACCGGGAACGAAGCCCCACGCCCCGATGGTGTCGGGCCCCGAGTGGGTGTGGTCGGCGGCCACGATGATGCGGTCGGCGCGCAGCCCGGCCCGGTCGGCGGCCACCTGGGCGGTGATGTCGGAGAGCCCGTAGGCCCCGCCCTTGTATGCCGCGAACATGCCCTGCGTCTCGACGTCGGCGATGGCGACCGCGGTCGTGCCGTCGTCCACCACCAGGGCCCGCACCTGGATGCGGTCCTTGCCCGGCGCCGCCGTGCTACCGCGGCCGACGACGGCGCCCGGGAGGACCGATCCGTCGCCCAGGCCGAACCCGCCCAGGTTGGTAACAGTGGTTGGCGTAATGTCCCGCGTCGCCGCCCCCACCCGGTAGACCGCCATGGCTCCGTTGGTGAAATACCCCCTGGCCGGAACGCTCCCCAGCCCACCGGCCAGCAGCCCGGCCACCGCGACGACCCGTAACCAACGCACGGACAGAACTTCGTGGTCCCCTGTTGGATGCCCTGCCCGCGTGCCTAGGCTGCGCGCCATGGCTGACGGGAACGACGTGCCCCCGAACGAGCGGGCCGCCGCAATCGAGGCGTACTACCTGGAGGACCGCACCTTCCCCCCTCCGGAGCACTTCAAGAAGCAGGCCCTCGTCACGGACCAGGCGCTCTACGACGAGGCCGCCGAGGACTTCCAGGGCTTCTGGGCGCGGCAGGCCCTCGATCTCCTGGACTGGTACGACGAGTGGGACAGCATCCTCGAATGGGACCTGCCCTTCGCCAAGTGGTTCGTGGGCGGCACCCTCAACGTCTCGTACAACTGCCTCGACCGCCATGTGGCCGCGGGCCGGGGCGACAAGGTCGCTTACCACTGGGAGGGCGAACCGGGCGACAGCCGTACCATCACCTACGCCCAGCTGCTGGACGAGGTGCAGCGCTTCGCCAACGTGCTCAAGTCGCTGGGCGTGCAGCGGGGCGACCGGGTCGCCATCTACATGCCCATGATCCCCGAGCTGCCGGTGGCCATGCTCGCCTGCACCCGTATCGGTGCCGCCCACTCGGTGGTGTTCGGCGGCTTCTCGTCCGACGCCCTGCGCGATCGCATCAACGACGCCGAGGCCAAGGTCGTCGTCACCGCCGACGGTGGCAACCGCCGGGGCAACGTGGTGCCCCTCAAGCCTGCGGCCGACGTGGCCCTGATCGACACGCCGTCCATCGAGCACGTGGTCGTGGTCCGCCGCACCGGCAACGACGTGCACATGGAGGAGGGCCGGGACCACTGGTGGCACGACGTCATGGCCGATGCGTTCCCCAGGTGCGAGCCCGAGCGCATGGACTCCGAAGACCTGCTCTACCTCCTCTACACCTCGGGCACCACGGCCAAGCCCAAGGGCATCATGCACACCACGGGCGGCTATCTCACCCAGGTGGCGTTCACCCACAAGTACGTGTTCGACCTCCATCCCGAGTCCGACGTGTACTGGTGCGCGGCCGACATCGGCTGGGTCACCGGCCACAGCTACATCGTCTACGGGCCCCTGGCCAACGGGGCGACGTCGGTGATGTACGAAGGCACGCCCGACTTCCCGGACAAGGACCGCTGGTGGTCCCTCGTCGAGAAGTACGGCGTCACCATCCTCTACACCGCGCCCACGGCCATCCGCACCTTCATGAAGTGGGGCACGCAGTACCCCGAGGCCCACGACATGTCGTCGCTGCGCCTGCTCGGGTCGGTGGGGGAGCCCATCAACCCCGAGGCGTGGATGTGGTACCGCAAGAACATCGGCGGTGACCGCTGCCCCGTCGTCGACACGTGGTGGCAGACCGAGACCGGCGGCATCATGGTCAGCCCGCTGCCCGGTGTCACGGCCACGAAACCGGGCTCGGCGATGCGTGCGATCCCCGGCATCAGCGTCGACGTGGTCGACAACG
>DASRGI010000026.1:0-3007 GCA_035651095.1 Acidimicrobiales bacterium
TGGCCGCCCTCACCTTGGGCATCCCCGAGCAGAAGGTGCGCGTCATCGCCCCGTCCGTGGGTGGCGGATTCGGCTCCAAGCTCAACGTGTACGCCGAGGAGCTCATCGCCATGGCCCTGGCCCGGCGCCTGGGCGCGCCCACCCGCTGGACGGAGCGACGCACCGAGAACGCGGTGGCCACCATCCAGGGACGGGGGCAGGTCCAGGACATCGAGCTGGCGGCCGACGCCAACGGCAAGATCACCGGCATCCGCGTCCACCTGCTGGCCGACATGGGCGCCTACCTCCAGCTGGTGACGCCTGGCGTCCCCCTGCTGGGCGCCTTCCTCTACCACGGGGTGTACGACGTGCCCGCCTACTCGTTCGAGTGCACAGGCGTGTTCACCACCAAGACGCCCACCGACGCCTACCGGGGTGCGGGCCGGCCCGAGGCCACCTTCGCGATCGAGCACGCCATCGACGCGCTGGCCCGGGTGGTCGGCGTGAGCACCGACGAGATCAGGCGGCGCAACTACATCCGCCCCGACCAGTTCCCGTACGCGTCCGTCGCCGGCCTCAGCTTCGACAGCGGCAACTACGAACCCACCCTCGACCGGGCCCTCGATCTGGTCGGCTTCGAGGGGCTGCGCAAGGAGCAGGCCGACAGGCGCCGGGCCGGGAGCACCAAGCATCTCGGTATCGGCATCTCGACCTACGTCGAGATGTGCGGTCTCGCCCCCTCGCGCGTGCTGGCCTCGCTGAACTACTCGGCCGGCGGCTGGGAGTCGGCCACCGTGCGCCTCCTGCCCACGGGCAAGGTGCAGGTGGTGTCGGGCTGCACGCCCCACGGGCAGGGCCACGAGACGTCGTGGTCGATGATCGTGGCCGACAAGTTCGGCATCGACCCGGACGACGTCGAGGTGCTCCACTCGGACACGCTCATCAGCCCGCTGGGCATGGACACCTACGGCTCCCGGTCCCTGTCCGTCGGCGGCGTCGCCGTGGCCCAAGCGGCCCAGAAGGTGCTGGACAAGGCGCAGGTGATCGCCGCCCACCAGCTGGAGGCGAACCCCGGCGACCTCGAGTTCGTGAGCGGCCAGTTCCAGGTGCGGGGGACGCCGTCCAAGGCCGTGCCCATCCAGGCCATCGCCTTCGCCGCTTTCACCGCCCACGACCTGCCCGACGGCATCGAGCCCAACCTCAGCGCCGAGGTCACCTACGACCCACCCAACTTCACGTTCCCCTTCGGCACCCACGTCGCAGTGGTGGAGATCGACGAGGAGACCGGCGGCGTCGCCCTCATCGACTACGCGGCGGTGGACGACTGCGGCAATCAGGTCAACCCGCTCATCGTGAACGGGCAGGTGCACGGCGGCATCGCCCAGGGCGTGGCCCAGGCCCTGTGGGAGGAGGCGGTGTACGACGAGGACGGCCAGCTCCGCAACCCCACGCTGATGGACTACCTGGTGCCCTCGGCAGCCGAGTTCCCCTCGTTCCAGCTCGACCACACCGTGACGCCGTCGCCCACCAACGTGCTGGGCGTGAAGGGCGTGGGCGAGGCCGGCACCATCGCCTCGACCCCGGCCGTGGTCAACGCCCTGGTCGACGCCCTCCAACCGTTCGGCATCACCGACGTGCCCATGCCCGCCACGCCCGAACGGGTGTGGCGCCTGATCCAGGAGGCGAAGGCCCGATGATCCCTGCTGCCTTCGACTACGTGCGGGCCGAGTCGCCCGAAGACGCCGTGCAACTGCTCGCCGCTCACGGCGACGCCGCCAAGCTGCTGGCCGGCGGCCACTCGTTGCTGCCGCTCATGAAGTTGCGCCTGGCCACGCCCTCGGTGGTCATCGACGTGGGCGGCCTCACCAGCCTGTCGTACGTCAAGGACGCCGGCGACCACGTGGCCATCGGCGCCCTCACCCGCCACCACGACATCCAGCGCTCCGACCTGCTGGGCCAGGCCGCCCCGCTGCTGCGCCACGCGGCCGGGCAGGTGGGCGATCCCCAGGTGCGCCACCGGGGCACGATCGGCGGCTCGCTGGCCCACGGCGACCCGGCGTCCGACCTGCCCGCCGTGTTGCTGGCGTTGCAGGCCACGCTGGTGGCCCGCGGGCCGAGCGGCGACCGGGAGATCGCGGTGGACGACTTCTTCACCGGGTTCCTCGAGACCGCCCTGCGGCCCGACGAGCTGCTCGTCGAGATCCGCGTCCCCAAGACACCCGGCGCCGGCTGGTCGTTCCAGAAGTTCAACCGGCGGGCCCAGGACTGGGCCATCGTCGGGGTGGCGTGCGTGCGGGTGAACGGCAGCGCCGGCATCGGTCTGGTCAACATGGGGTCCACACCCCTGCGGGCCCGGGCCGCCGAGCAGGCGGTGGCGGGTGGGGGCGGCCCGGCCGACGCCGCTGCCGTGGCCGACGAGGGCACCGAGCCCATGGCCGACCTCAACGCCTCGCCCGAGTACCGCCGCCACCTGGCCCGGGTGCTGGTCCGCCGGGCCCTCGAAGAAGCCGACGCCTGAGCGCTCGTCCACCGGGCCTCCCAGGGCGCCGTACCAATGGCGGGCCGGGTGGCTCGAAGAACCCGGCGCCTGAGCCAAGCGCTCGTTCACAGGGCATTGACACGGCGGCAACCCGGCGGGAACGCCGGCTTGGGATCCTGTGGTTGCGGGCCAACGGCGCCTTCGCCCCCTCGGCCGCCGCGTTTCCCCCCCAAGGCGCGGCGGCCGTACGGGCGCCGCCCCACGCCAGGGCGCGGGACTTTCGGCCAGGTGCAGGCCGTGGTATCGATGGTGGGTGACCCGTCGCGCCCCCCGCCTCGCGTTGGCCGTCACCGGGACGGTGATCGGGCACTCGGTCGCCTACCTGGTGGCCGCGCCTCACGGGCACGAGCGGGCGTCGTTGCTGCGCCAGACCGGGCACGCCTACTGGCACGCTGCTGTGGTGGCGGCCGTCGTGGGTGCGGCCTGGTTCGGGGTCGACCACCTGCGGTCCGCCTTCAGGGCCGGCCGGGTCCGCCAGCCCGCCACCCC
>DASRGI010000027.1:0-9490 GCA_035651095.1 Acidimicrobiales bacterium
TGACCCGGTCGGCCCGCACCCGGGCGGCGGGGAGGTCCTCGCCGTCGGCGATGCGCTGCATGGCCTCCTGCTTCTCCTCACCGGCCACGGTGAACAGCACCGTGCGGGCCCGGGCGATGCCCGAGAAGGTGAGCGTCATGCGTTCGTACGGGTGCCGGCCCAACGGGTCGTGGTTCATGACCACCAGCCGGCCCGGGTCGGCGTTCAGCGCGGGCGAGTCCGGGAAGAGCGATGCGGTGTGCCCGTCGGCGCCCATGCCCAGGTGGATCACGTCGATGCGGCCGGCCTCGCTGACCCGCAGTTGGTAGGCGTCGGACCCCTCGTCGCAGCGCATGGGGTACACGGCGTTGGCCGCGCCCACCTTCTCGAGCAGCGCCTCCCGGCCCAGGCGCTCGTTGGAGTCGGGCGAGTCGGGCGGTACGCAGCGCTCGTCGCCCCAGTAGATGTCGACGGTCCACCAGTCGACCTGCTGGGCGCCGTCGACGGCCAGCCGCTCGTAGCTCCGGCGCGCCGTCTGCCCGCCGGACAGCGCGAACGAGAACGTGTCCTCGGGCCGGTTGTGGAACGCCTCGATGACCCGCTCGGCGAACTCGCCGGGCACGTCGTCGACCACGACGAGCTCGCCATTCATGGGCGCGGAGCCTATTTGTCGGGAGCCGGGGGGACGACAAACGTAAGAGCGCCGCCGAGCGCCTGCTGGTAGGTGCGGTCGTAGACGAGATGCGTCAACGCATCGGCCAGCGACCAGGGGAGCGAGTCGTCCGGCAGGGGGAGCACGTCCCGGTGGGACGGCCCGCCCTCCACCGACGCCCACGCCCGCACGATCCGCTCGCCCTCCCGCCGCTCCACCGCGAACTCGGCGTTGGGCTCGCCACCGGGCCCCGAGGCCCGGAGCAGCAGGCTCACGTGCCGGGCGTCCTCGAGGTGGAACACGTTGCGGGAGAGCTTCAGGCGGCTGGCCAACCACCCGGCCAAAAGATGTCGCGGCCCTTCCTTGCCCGCCACCGACACGTGGTGGACGCCCGCCACGAAGGGCCGGAAGTGGCGGCCCTCGAACAGCCCGGCCAGCAACTCCCGCCACGGCTCCAGCCGGGCCCACGACAGGTCGACCACCGTGTGCCGGCGGGACAGCTCGACGATGGCCGGGAAGGCGTCGACGTCGCCCACCTGCTTGCTGTCGACCAGCACGGTGTCGGCACTCCGCAACAACGGGTCCGACGGCGCCGGCATCACACCCGCGCACCACACCACGACAGGCAGGTCGGGCAGGGTGAGGGGCTCGATGAGGGAGTCGAGGTGCTGGGCGATGGCGCCGGTGACGGTGAGGGTGACCTCCTCCCACCACACGATCCTCCCGTCGACCTGGGCGCTCACCAACTCGACCTCGGCGTCGCACAGGCGGGGTTCGGCCTCGGACCCACTGTCCTCGGTGACGACGAGCACGCACCGGGCCGGGTGCCGCCCGCCCAGGCCCCGCACGGCCTCGGCCGCCCGGCGGGCGTCGGCCGCGTCGGACGCCACGATCACCAGCGACAGGACGGACGTGCGCGTGGCCGTGCGCTGCTCGCCCCGGCGCAGGCCCTCCATGGCGTCGAGGACGTCGCCCATCTTCACGCTCTCGCCCCGCCACGACCCGAGCACCGTGAAGGGCGCCCCCGCGGTTACGGCGTCCGCCACGTCCGCCCGTCCCGCTCCAGCAACAGGTCGGCCTCCCGGGGACCCCACGCGCCCGCCTGGTACCGCGCCAGCGGGGGCGTTCCCTCGGCGAAGGCGGTGAGGATGGGGTCGACGATCCTCCACGCCTGCTCCACCTCGTCGGTGCGGATGAAGAGGGTGGGGTCGCCGATCATGGCGTCGAGCAGCAGGCGCTCGTAGGCCTCGGGCGTCTCCTCCAGGAAGGCGGCGCCGTAGGAGAAGTCCATGGACACGCTGCGCACTCGGAAGGCCTGGCCCGGCACCTTGGCCCCGAACCGCAGGGTGATGCCCTCGTCCGGTTGGATGCGCAGCACCAGCGCGTTGGGCCCCAGGCCCCGGGCCTCCTTGGGCCCGAACGGGAGATGGGGCACGTCGTGGAAGCGCATGGCCACTTCGGTGTACCGCTTGGGCAGGCGCTTGCCGGTCCGGATGTAGAAGGGCACGCCCGCCCACCGCCAGTTGTCGACCCGCAGGCGCATGGCCACATACGTCTCCGTCTGGCTGTTGGGGTCGACGCCCTCCTCCTCCCGGTATCCGACCACGGGCTCGCCCTCCACCCAACCGGCGTCGTACTGGGCCCGCACCACCTCGGTGGCGACCTCGTCGGTGGACAGGAGGTCGACGGCCCGCAAGGCCTTGACCTTCTCGTCCCGAATGCCTTTGGCGTCGATGGTGGCGGGCGGCTCCATCACGGTGAGGGCCAGGACCTGGAGCACATGGTTCTGCACGATGTCCCGGAGGGCACCGGCCGTCTCGTAGAAGCCGCCCCGGTGGCCCACGCCCAGCGATTCGGCCACGGTGATCTGCACCGAGTCGACGTACCGCCGGTTCCAGATGGGTTCGTAGATGGCGTTGGCGAAGCGCAGGGCGAGGACGTTCTGGACCGTCTCCTTCCCGAGGTAGTGGTCGATCCGGTAGATCTGCGACTCGCTGAAGGCTTGGTGCATTCCGGCGTCGAGCTCGAGGGCCGACGTCAGGTCCCTCCCGTAGGGCTTCTCCACGACGATGCGCACGAACGACGCCTCGTCCTTGGGCCGGTTCAGCCCGGCGTTGGCCAAGGCGTCGGCCACCTCGGCGAACACGGAGGGGATGGTGGCCAGGTAGTACACGCGGTTGCCGCCCGTACCCCGCTCCTGGTCCACCTCGTCGAGCACCCGCTTCAGCTGCTGGAACGTCTCGGGGTTGCCGTAGTCGCCGGCGACGTAGCGGAAGCCGCTCACGAGGTTCTCCCATGCGGCCGACGGCTTCTCCACGGCCTGCAACATGCGCTGGCGGAAGTCGTCGTCCGACAGCTCGGTGCGAGCCACGCCGACGACGGCAAAGGCAGCCGGCAGCTGCCGGTTGTCGGCCAGCCGGGCGAGGGCGGGCATGAGCTTGCGGCTGGTGAGGTCGCCCGAAGCCCCGAACACCACGAGGATGCACGGCGGCGCCCGCCGTTCCGTCTCCAGTCCTTCCATGAGGGGGTTGGACGGGAGCTCGGCGTCGGTCACTGGCTGCCGGCCGCCTCGGGCGCGGTGACCCCGCCGTCCATGTCCTTCTGCCTCGCCACCTCGGCCGCCCCGGACTCGGACAGGAACTTGTGGCCGCCGAACTGGTTGCGAAGGGCGGCGACGATGCGAGCGGCCATGCGTTCGTCGTCGCGGGACTCGAACCGGGCGTACAGCGAGGCGGTGATCACCGGCGTGGCCACGGCCCGCTCGATGGATTCCTGGACGGTCCAGCGACCCTCGCCGGAGTCCTCCACGTACCCCCGGATGTGCTTGAACTCCTCGGGCTTGGCGAGGGCCATCTCGGCCAGCTCGAGCAACCACGAGCGCACCACCGAACCGTGGTTCCAGAGGGCCGCGACCTGGTGAAGGTCGAGGCCGAACTCGGTGGCCGACTCGAGGAGGGCGAAGCCCTCGGCGTATGCCTGCAACATCCCGTACTCGATGCCGTTGTGGATCATCTTGGTGAAGTGGCCGGCACCCGACGGCCCCACGTGGGCGTAGCCGTCCTCGGGCGCCAGCGCCAGGAACACGGGCTCGATGCGCGCCACCGCCTCCCGTGCGCCGCCCACCATGAGGCAGTACCCGTTCTTCAGACCCCACACGCCGCCGGACACACCGGCGTCGACGAAGGCGATGCCCTTGGGCGCCAGCTCGGCGCTCAGCTGCATGGCGTGGTGGTAGTTGGAGTTGCCGCCGTCGATGATGGTGTCGCCGGGGGAGAGGAGCCCGGCCAGCTCGTTGATGGTCGCCGTGGTGGGGTCGCCCGACGGGACCATCACCCACACGGCCCGGGGCGGCTCCAGCTTGCCCACCAGGTCGGCCAGGCTCGACGCGCCGATGGCACCGTCGGCGCCGGCCGCCTGCACCGACTCGGCGTTGCGGTCGAAGGCCACCACTTCGTGGCCGTGTTCCACCAGGCGCTTGGACATGTTCCCGCCCATGCGCCCCAGGCCCACCATGCCGATTCTCATGACGCCCCCACCCCCCGTTCTGTTGCAACTGAGTTCCGGCCCCCGAAACTGAGTTGCCGGAGAACACAGAGGGGGCGTCTCATCGCACTTCCTTGAGGTCGTCGACCGCCACCCGCAAGACCCGCCGGCCGTGGTCCCGCAGGCTCTGGTAGTCGCCCAGCGCCTGGGCGGAGATGAGCGTGTTGAAGTCGTACGGGTACCCGGGGATGGGCACCGCCGGGGCCTGCGTGCGCCGCAGCAGTTGCACGGCTACCACCTCGTTCGGCCCGCCCTTGTGCAGCTGGCCCGTCGAGTGCAGGAACCGGGGGCCGTACCCGGCGGTGACGGCCAGGCCGCCCAGCCCGTCCCGCACGCCCTGGCGCAACGCCTCCAGGTGCTCGTCCTGCCCGTAGGGGAGGTACGCCTGCAGCGACACGTAGTCGCCCGGGCGGACCTGCTCACGCAGCCAGTCGTGCACGGTGCCGGGGTCGGCCGTGTCGATGGCGGGCAGGGGAAGGTCGTCGAGCACCTTGGCCGTGTTCTGCTTCGACTCGGTGACGTTGGGCTCGTCGAAGGGGTCGATCTCCAGCACGTGCCCGGCGACGGCGGTGGCGATCTCCCAGTGCATGAACTGCTCGCCCAGGTCGTAGATGTCGGACAGCTCGAGCAGCACGTGGTGCCGGTCGCGGCCCTGCTCCAGGTCGGTGGTGGGCACGGGCACGCAACCCCGGCCCTGCTTGCCGGTGGACTCGGCGATGAGCTGCTCGACCCACAGCCCGAAGGCCCGGAAGTCCTCGGGCACCACGACCGTGACCTTGTCCCGGCCGTCCAGCGCCGCCTGCCCCATGGCGATGCCCAGCTCGGCCGCCTCCACCCGGTCGGCGGTGAGCGCACGGCTGCACAGCTGCTCGACGTCCAGGCCCAAGAGCGCGGCGGGCACCAGACCGAAGTACGACAGGACCGAGTACCGGCCCCCGATGTCGGGCGGGTTGCGGAACACTCGGTTGAAGCCGGCGTCGACGGCCAGCTCGTCGAGGGGCGTGCCCGGGTCGGTGATGGCCGCGTAGCACGAGCCGTCGGGCACCTTGTCCCAGAAGTGGGCGAACAGCGTCTTCACTTCCAGGGTGGTGCCCGACTTGGAGGACACAAGAAAGAAGGTGTCGTCGGGGTCGACGGACGACACCGTCTCGGGGTCGGTGGTGTCGCACACGAACATCCGCTGTTCGCCCGACACCGCCCGCAGGACCTCGGGCCCGAGTGAAGACCCGCCCATGCCCAGCAGCACCACGCGGGAGTGGCCGATGCCGTCCGCCCACGCCCGCAGGTCGGCGGCTTCGGCCCGCATCCGCTCGGCCACGTCCAGCCAGCCGAGACGACTCGGAGCGACGTTGCCGTCGGGCCACAGGGTGGTGTCCCGGGCGAAGAGACGCTCGGCCAGCTCGGCCGGGCTGGCGGCGGGGCTCATTTCGCCTGGAGGGCGTTGGCCTTGTCGGATAGGGCCTGGATGAGCTCGTCGAAGGACTTCTGGAAGGCGGCCACGCCCTGCTCCTCCAACGTGTCGCCGACGTCCTCCATGGAGATGCCGAGGGCTTCGATGGCGCCCAGGGTCTGCTCGGCCTCGTCCGCCCCCTGGTCGATGGTGCGGGCCACGGTGCCGTGGTCGAGGAAGGCCTCGATGGTGGCGTCGGGCATGGTGTTCACCGTGTCCGGGCCCATCAGGGTCTCGACGTACAGCAGGTCGGGGTAGGCCGGGTTCTTGGTGGACGTCGACGCCCACAGCGGGCGTTGCAGGCGAGCGCCCCGGGCGGCCAGCGCCTCCCACCGGGGGCCGGAGAAGCGTTCCCGGAACAGCTTGTACGCCAACTTGGCCTGGGCGACCGCGGCCTTGCCCCGCAGGGCCAGGGCCTCGGGCGTGCCGATGGCTTCGAGCCGCTGGTCCACCTCGGTGTCGACCCGGCTGACGAAGAACGACGCCACGCTGTGCACGTTGGCCAGGTCGCCCTCGACCGCCTCCAACCCGGACAGGTATGCCTCGATGACGGCGTCGTAGCGGCTGAGGCTGAAGATCAGCGTGATGTTGATGCTCTTGCCCCGGGCGGTCATCTCCCGGATGGCGGGGATGCCCGCTCTGGTGGCGGGGATCTTCACCAGCAGGTTGGGCTGGTTGATGCGGTCGTGGAAGAAGGCGGCCGCCTTGATGGTGGCGTCGGTGTCGTTGGCGATGGCGGGCGCCACCTCGATGGACACGAAGCCGTCGTCGCCGCTCTCGTCGTAGACGGGGCGGAGGACGGCCAGCGCTTCGAGGATGTCGTCGATCACCAGCTCCCAGTACGCGTCCTCCACCGAGTGGGCCTCGACGAGCGAGCGGAACTGCTCGTCGTAGGCGGATCCGCCGGCGATGGCCTTCTGGAAGATGGTCGGGTTGGACGTCACCCCCCGGATGCCGTCGTCCCGGAGGCGGGCGAGCTGGCCGTCGAGGAGGTAGTCGCGCTTGAGGTTGTCGAGCCAGGGACTCTGGCCCACCTCGCGGTACAGGTCGTGGAGCTTGGTCACGATTCGTCCTCCTCGTCGTATCCGCCGCCGTCCTCGCCGTCGTCCTCGCCGCCCCCCTCGTACTCCTCGAGCAGCTCGCGAGCCTTGTCGGCCACGTGCTCGGGGGTGAAGCCGAACTCCCGGAGCACCACTTCGCCGGGAGCGGAGGCACCGAAGTGGTCGATGGCCACGAAGTCGTCTGCCCAGCGGGCCCACCCGAACGAAGACGCCGCCTCGACCGACAGCGTGGGCACCTCGGCCGGCAGCACCGACTCCTGGTACTCGTCGGTCTGGGCGTCGAACAGCTCCCACGACGGCATCGACACCACCCGCACCAGCCGGCCCTCGGCTTCCAGCAGGTCGGCCGCACCCAAGCACACGCTCACTTCCGAACCTGTACCCACCAGGATCAGATCCGGCTCACCGCTGCCGTCGTCCCGCAGGACGTAGGCGCCCTTGGCCACGCCCTCGTACTGCTCGGCCGTGCCCTCCAGCACCGGCACCGTCTGGCGGGTGAGGATGAGGGCGGTCGCCCCCCTGCCGTTGACCGCGATGCGCCAGGCATGGGCCGTCTCGTTGGCGTCGGCCGGCCGGATGACCCGCAGCTGGGGCATGGCCCGGAACGACGCCAGGTGCTCGATGGGCTGGTGGGTGGGCCCGTCCTCGCCCAGGCCCACGGAGTCGTGCGTCCACGAGTACACGACGTGGGCCTCGGACATGGCCGCCAGCCGCACCGCGCCCCGCATGTAGTCGCTGAAGTTGAAGAAGGTGCCGCCCACGGGGATGGCGCCGCCGTGCATGGCCATGCCGTTCATGATCCCGCCCATGCCGTGCTCGCGGATGCCGTAGGCGATGGCCCGGCCTTCGGGATGCTCCCGCGACTGGAGGGGTGCGCCGTCCAGCTTCACGCCCGTGTTGCCGGTGAGGTCGGCCCCCCCGGCCAGCACTCCGGGGACCACGTCGGCGGTGGCGTTCAGGCACTCGTTGATGGCCCGCCGGGTGGCGAGCCGCTCGCCTGCCTCCCAGGTGGGCAGCTTGGCCTCCCAGCCGTCGAGGCCCCGGCCCTGGAGGCAGGCCTGGAACTCCGCCTTGTCGCCTGTCCACGCTTCGTACCGCTGCTCCCATGCCTGCCGCAGGGCCTGGCCCCGGCGGCCTGCCTCCCGGTACATCTCCAGCACGTCGTCGGGCACCCAGAACGATTGCTCCGGGGGCAGGCCCAGGATCTCCTTGGTGGCCCGGATCTCGTCCTCGCCCAGGGGCTCGCCGTGCGCCTCCTTGGTATCGGTCTTGTGGGGGGCGGGCCAGCCGATGTGGCTGCGCAGGATGATGAGCGACGGCCGGTCCTCCACGGCCATGGCCCGGCGCAGCGCGGACTCCAGCCCGTCGACGTCGTTGGCGATCTCGCCCACGTTGTCGACGTGCCACCCGTAGGCCTCGAAGCGCTTGGCCGCGTCGTCCGACAGGGCCAGCTCGGTGGGGCCGTCGATGGTGATGTGGTTGTCGTCGTACACGTAGACCAGCCGGCCCAGGCCCAGGTGCCCGCCCAGCGATGCCGCCTCGTGGCTGATGCCCTCCTCCAGGTCGCCGTCGCTGCAGATGACGAACGTGTGGTGGTCGACGACCTCGGGGCTGAAGCGGGCCCGCAGCCAGCGCTCGGCGATGCCCATGCCCACGGCGTTGGCGAAGCCCTGGCCCAGCGGCCCGGTGGTGACCTCGACGCCGGGCGTGTGGTGGACCTCGGGGTGCCCGGGCGTGCGGGACCCGAACTGGCGGAACTGCTCGATGTCGTCGAGGGTGAGGCCGTACCCGGTGAGGTAGAGCATCGAGTACAGCAGGATCGAGGCGTGGCCGGCGGACAGGATGAAGCGGTCGCGATCGGGCCAGTCGGGCGCGGTCGCGTCGTACTTCATGATCCTGGTGAACAGCACGTGGGCCAGGGGCGCGAGGGCCATGGCCGTTCCCGGGTGGCCGGAATTGGCCTTCTGGGGGGCGTCCATGGCCAGGCCCCGGATGACGTTGATGCCCAGCTGCTCGAGGTCCGGCGTGGTCATGCTCGCACCCTACCCAGCCGTGCGGCTTCCCTTGTCCCCGTTACCCGTCGGAGAAGAGCGCCATCGACGCGGTGAAGCCGTGCACGAAGTTGCGCCCGCCCACCGGGCCGAACTCACCCGCGGCGAAGAAGCCCGCCACCGGCGCGCCCACCCGCTCGTCGAACACCTCGGCGTCGTGGTCGGGCTGGCCGAACAGGCGCCGGCCCCGCCCGTTGCAGGTGAACAGCAGGCCGCCGCCGGCGGCGCCGTGGCCGTCGAGGGCCACGCGCAGGTCCTCGTCGGCGGTGCGGGCGTCGCGCACGTGGAACTGCACGGTCTGGCCCAGCTCCACCTCCGCGCCCACGGCGATGGCGCCCACCTCCTGGTCGGCGCCCAGCACGTTGCGGACCAGAAAGTCGCCCGACTCGAAGCGGTCCTTGTGCTCGTCGATCACCTGCCCCAGGTGCAGACCCTGGTTGATCAGGCGCACGTCCTCCTCGGGCACCACGCCGGAGCGGGCCATCTCCAGCAGCCGCTCCAGGGCGGGCCGGCCGGCCAGCTCGTAGATGACGTTGCGCTCCGACTTGGTGACCACGTATGGGTTGCCGATGGGCCGGCACCCCTGCGACACCACCGTCGTGACGTGCACGCCCGGGCCCAGGAAGGCGCCCACGGCTCCGTTGGTGGTCACCGTGCCGTCCAGGACGAGGCGGTTGCCGCCGGGCCCGAAGGCGGCCGAGGCGTTGCCGCCGATGATGGGCAGGCCGGGGTGGGCGCCGGCGAGGGTCTCGAA
>DASRGI010000028.1:0-7332 GCA_035651095.1 Acidimicrobiales bacterium
ACCTCACGCTCGCCATCGGTCAGCTCGAACGTCGCTCGCCGGCTCATCGCAACCTCCATCGTCGTCGGTGACGACACAGTTCGCGACGACGCCGCCCCCCTCCTTCAACGATTCAGCGAACTACCGACTCAGGTCACTAGGGCTTCTTCGTGGTGCTGGTCGTGGTCGACGACGCCGGCACCGATGTCGAGGTCGTCGTGGCCCGCGGCACCGATGTCGAGGGAGCCGGGGCCGGGGCCGGGACGGACGTCGAGGTGGTCGACGTCGAGGTCGTCGTGGTGGTGGGGATCACCGTGTCCGACGGCACGGGCACCGCCCGGCCGCTGAAGGCGGGGGCCGGCGGGAACGAGCCGCCAAAGTCGCCGTCGGCGACGGCCTGGGTCATGAAGCGCTTGAAGATGGTGGCCGGAAAGGATCCGCCGTTGACCTTGCGCCCCCGCACGTTGGACATCTTGCGGGTGCTGCCCTCGGGGTAGCCCATCCACACGGCCGTGGTGAGCCGAGGCGTGTAGCCCACGAACCAGGCATCGCCGAAGTCCTCGGTGGTGCCCGTCTTGCCCGCCAGCGGACGGCCGATGTCGGCCCCCGTGCCCGTGCCCCGGGCGACCACCTGCTGCAGGCAGTAGGTCACCGTGTCCGCGACCTTCTGCGTGATGACGCGGGTGCGCACCTGCTTGGCCCGCTCCAGCACCCGGCCGTCGGCCGTCTTGACCTCGAGGATGACGACGGGGTCGACGTGCTCACCCCGGTTGGCGAACGTGGAGAACGCCGACGCCATGTCCAGCACGGACACCTCGTTGGTCCCCAGCGTGAGCGACAGGTTGGGCGACAGCGGCGAGGTCACGCCCATGTCGTGGGCCAGCTGCACGACCTTGGCCGGGCCCACCGCCTTGATCAGCTGGGCGTACACGGTGTTGACCGAGTGGGCGGTGGCGTCGATCAGGTTGAGGGGGCCGGGGAAGGACTCGTCCTCGAAGTTGTCGACCTCGTAGTCCTTGCCCTGGTTGCCCTTCGGGAACACGATCTTGGGCGGGGCCGGGAACGTGGAGTTCACGGTGAAGCCGTCCTTCACCGTCTCGGCCAGGACGAAGGGCTTGAACGTCGACCCCGGCTGGCGCCCCGACCCGCCGCCGGCCGCGCCCAGGGCCAGGTTCACCTTGGACTGCGTCCAGTCGCGCCCGCCGACCATGGCCTTGACCTCGCCGGCCGAGTCGACGCTGACCAGGGCACCGGCCGGGTCGTCGCCCCGGTTGAGCAGGCCGTACACGGCGTCGTAGGCCTGCGTCTGCATCTTCAGGTCGAGGGTGGTGCGGACGCGCAGGCCCCCGCCGTAGACGGTGGCGTCGCCGTAGCGGGCGAGCAGTTGCGTGCGCACGAACTCGGCGAAGTACTGCGTGCCCTTCTGGGCCAGGGCGAAGGTGGGGTCGGCCTTGCCCTGGTCGACCACGTACGTCTGCACGGGCTGGGCCCGAACCTGCTCGGCCTCGGGACCGGTCACGAAGTGGGCCCGCTCCATGGACCGCAGGGTGAGGTCGCGGCGCTGGTTGGCCACGGCCGGGGACCGCAGGGCGTCGGCCTGGACCGGGGCCCGGATGAGCCCGGCCAGGTATGCCGCCTCCCGCAGGCCCATGTCCTTCACGCCCTTGCCGAAGTAGGCCCGGGCCGCCGCCTCCACGCCATAGGCACCCCGCCCGAAGTACACGGTGTTGAGGTAGCGCTCGAGGATCTGGTGCTTGGAGTACTTGCGCTCCAGCTTGACGGCCAGGGCCGCCTCTTTGATCTTGCGGCTCAGGGTGCGCTCGTTGCCCACGTAGACGTTCTTCACGTACTGCTGCGTGATGGTCGACCCGCCCTGCAGGCTGTGGCCCCGCAGGTCGGCGATGGTGGCCCGGGCGATGCCCACGGGGTCGACGCCGGAATGGCTGAAGAAGCCTCGGTCCTCGGTGGCCACCACCGCGTCCTGCACCACCTCGGGGACCTGCGAGAGGGGGACGTACACCCGGTCGACCCCACCGGTGAGGGTGGCCAGGCGAGCCCCGTTGACGTCGGTGAGGAAGGTGGTCTGGGCCTGGGGCCGCTCGGGCGGGAGGGGGACCCGGGTGAGGATGTAGGCGGCGCCCGCCAGGGCGGTGAAGACCAGCAGGCCGGCGAGGAAGAGGAGCCGCCGGTAGCGCCAGAACCAACTGCGTCGGCGGCGTTTGGTGGCGGACATGGGAGCAAACGAGCCTAGGTCTTGACCACCCGCTTGGCCGTGATCGCCACAACCGCGGCGGCCGCGGCCAGCAGGGCGCCGGACTGGTAGCGGGCCAGGCCCTCGGTGGCCCCGGCCCAGGCCCACGTCATGGGGGCGACGGCCAGCCAACCCAGGAGCACGCCGGCGGGCAGGTGGCTGGGCTCGACGGCGGTCCTGGACCCGGGCCGGGCCAGGAGGGCGGCCGCCGCGCCCGCGGCCAGGCACACGGTCAGCCCGGCCGTCGACCGGGGACGGCCGGCCACCGCGGCCACGAGCAACACGGCACCGGGCAGCCCGGCCAGGAGGGCCAGGCGCCGGGGCACGGCGGCCAGCAGGGCGCCGGCGCCGAGGAGGAGGAGTCCGGCCACGTGGCCGCCGGGCACGACCACGGCAGCCCATCCCAGCACGACGAGGGCGGTGACGTCCCAGCCCAGGGCGGCGGCGGCCACCACCACCAGGGCACCCAGTACCGCAGCGAGGCGGTGGGGCAGGACGGGCACGGCGAAGGCACCTACCAGGGCGGCGGGGACGACCAGCGCGGGCATGGGCGGCCGGCCCACGATCAGGCCCAGGGCGCCGAGCAAGGCGACGGTGGCGACGAACGAGCCCGACGGCGTGAGCACCCAGCCGTCGCCGGCCAGGGCGGTGAAGGCCAGCGAGGCGGCCAGCAACACGGCGCCGGCCACGCCGACCAGGGCCGAGAAGGGCCGGAACCGGTGCCAGGCGGCGGCGACAGCCACGGGCACGAGCACGGCGGCCAGCGTCCCCGTGCTGTGGACCGACCGGGCGACGGCCAGGGGCAGCAGCCCGAGGACCACGGTGGCCACGGGCCCGCCGGGCAGGAGGACCGCGGTGACGACAGCGGCGGCGCCTGCGGCTGCGGCCCGCCCCAGCGGGTCGCCTTCGGTCGCCCCCCAGATCCACGCCGCCGTCACCAGGGCGCCCAGGGCCGGCCACAGCCGGGGAACGTTCATCGGGGCGCGGCCACGCAGAGGAGCAGGCCCAGCCCGGCCAGGGCCGCGGCCGCCCATCGTCGTCCGGGGAGCCGGAAGCGGGGCACGACCACCCAAGCGGCGGCCACGCCCGCGGCGGCCCCGCACCCGCGCACCACGGCGTCGGCCCACCCCCCGGCGATGGCCGGTCCGGCCGCCACCAGCCCGGCCAGGAGCCCGAGCAACACGGGCACCACCGGGCCGCCATCCACATCCGCTCCCCGCCGGGGTACGGCCAGCAGGCACGCCAGGGCGGCCACCGCCGACCCCACCGCCCCGACCAGCGGGCCCACGGCCACGGCCGGGCCGAGCACGGCCTGCGCCCCCGCCAGCGCCGGCAGGGAGGTGTCGCCGAAACGGGCCAGGGCCCCGAGGACGGCGAGCACGCTCACGGCACCGGCCAGTGGGTCGAGGGCGGCCAGGCCCACCAGCACCCCGGCCAGCAGACCGTCGCCCGAGGAGGTCAGCAGCAGCACGGCGGCACCGACCGCCGCGCCCAGCCTCAGGCTCGGGAGGCGCGTGAAGGGCGACCGGCCACGTACGTACGGGTCAGGTGATTCCACCGGCACTCGGGGCACACCTCAACCACATAGCACGCCACCTGCCCTGCCCTGCGGGACACCCGGGCCAGTTCGGCCGGACTGGTGAAGCACTGACCGCTGGGCGGGAGGTGGGGACCGAAGGCGTACGAAACGGTGACGAGCGACGCTTCCTCGCAGATCGGGCACGACTCATCGGTGGGGGCGCCCACGTTGACGGCGGCCCGCATGAGCTCGGGATGGGCGTCGCAGACGTCGAGCCGCGACAGCCGGCCCCGGCGGAACTCCTTGATGATCGAGTTCCGGGCCAGGCGGTAGTCGATCTGGCCGGGAAGACCCGAGGCCGTCGCACCCCGTACGGACGCTGGCAGGAACGTCATGTCCCGACCAGGCTACCGGTGATTCCGGCCTCCACAAGCAGGGGTCGGTGGTCGCTCACCGGGGCGGCGGGAAGCACCGACACCCGCTCCACGGACAGTCCCTCGACGGCCACGTGGTCGATCCGCACCCGGGGTTGGCCGGCCGGCCAGGTGGGGTCGGCCCCGTCGGCCAGGGCCAGGTCGAGGTCGCTCAGTTGGTCGGTACGCAGGTTGAGGTCGCCCAGCAGGACGTAGGGCGGGGGCCGGTCCCGCAGGAGCCGCACCACCTCGGCCAGCTGGATCTGGGCCTCGCCGTCGTCGATCGAGAGATGGGTCGCCGCCACCGAGCAGCCGAGCGCGGAGGCAAGCAGGACGGAGCGGGCCTCGGCCCGAGCGGTGAGGGACAGGGGTGCCACGGCCACGTCGGCCAACGGTCCCCGGACCAGCAGGGCGTTGCCGTACTGGCCGCCCCGAATGGCGATGGCGGGGCCGAAGGCCACCTCCATGCCCGTGGCCACCGCCACGTCGGCGGCCATGTCCCGGCGGCCCGAGCGCTCCAGGTGGACGTCCACCTCCTGGAGGGCGAGGAGGTTGGCGCCGAAGCCCGCGCAGGCGGCGCCCAGGGCGTCGATGTCGACGGTCCCGTCCGGCCGGCGGGCGTGCTGGATGTTGAAGGTCACGATTCTCATGGCAGCAGTAGGGCAAGATTCCCACTGTGCCCACCGACAACGCCGCCGCCTGGGATCGGCACGCGGCCGCGTACCAGGCCGGCGCTCAGCTTCCCACCGACGTGGCCCACTACGGGCCCGACATCGGCACCGAGGCCGACTTCCGGCTCCTCGGCGACCTGAAGGGCAAGCGGGTGCTGGAGCTGGGCTGCGGCGGCGCCCAGTGTTCCATCGCCTTCGCCAAGCAGGGCGCCACCGCCATCGGCATCGACTACTCAGCCGAGATGCTCGCCTTCGCCAAGCGCCTGTGCGAGCGGGAGGAGGTGCGGGTCGAACTGCGCCACGGCGACGTGGCCGACCTCGCCTTCCTGCGCGCCGACTCCATCGACCTGGTGTTCTCGGCCTACGCCTTCGGCTACGTCGAGGACCTGAACCGCGTGTTCCGGCAGGTGCATCGCGTGCTGAAGGTGGGGGCGCCGCTGGTGTTCAGCCTGCCCCATCCGGCCTACGACATGATCAACGACGACGGCGAGCCCGCCCTCTTGATCCGGCGGTCCTACTTCGACCGCTCCCCCATCGACTACTCGTGGAACGGCATCCCGTTCACCGACTACCACCACACGATCAGCGACATCTTCACCAGCCTCCAACGGGCCAGCTACCGGGTGGACACCGTGCTCGAGCCGGAGCCCACCGAGGTAGGGCCCAAGAGCCAGTTCTGGCGCAACGCCTTCCGCTACGTGCCCCGCACGCTCATCGTACGAGCCCGCAAAGAGGGCAACTAGCCGGGCGGGAGACCCCGACGCGGGTGGCCGGCAACGCTGGCGGCCACCCTCGGTCGGACCCCGTCGACTTACCGGAAGCTCGCCATCCACAAAGCGCCGAACACGCTCCAGATCGCCAAGGCCATCACCAGGATGATCAGGTTGTCGTAGATCGCTCGGGACTGGAACCGCTCCATCTGACGCTCCCCTCCATGTCTTGTGGACACCAAAGGCATCGGGTCGTCGGCGCAGGAGGTGGAGCCAAGGAACGGTTAACGAACGCCAAGACCCGGCCAGGCGGGTTCACCGAGGCCACGCGCCCGGTGACGTCGCTACTCCCCGGCGATCCAGCCCGCGTAGGCGGTGGCGAACAGCGCCGGCATCCCGCCTGTGTGGAGGAACACCGTCCGGGTGGAGGCGCCGATGCGCCCGTCCCGGCGGGCGGCCACCAGGCCGGCCATGGCCTTGCCTGTGTACACCGGGTCGAGGACCAGGCCTTCGGTGCGGGCGGCCAGGTCGAGGGCCTCCCGGCAGTCCTCCGTGACCGCTCCGTACCCCGAGCCGAAGCGGTCGTGGTCGAGCTGCACGGAACCGGTGGGCTCGGGACGTCCGGCCAGGGCCGCCGCCTCCGCCGCCTTGGCCGGCACCTGCTGGTCCAGGTCCGGCCGGGTGCCGACGTCTACACCCAGGACCCGGCCGTGGTCGCCCAGGCCCGCCACCAGACCGGCGTGGGTGCCACCCGAGCCGTCGGCCACGACCACCAACTCGACATCCGGCAGTTGGGCGGTGAGTTCGTCGGCCCCGGCCACATACCCCAGGGCGCCCACGGGCGAGGCCCCGCCGATGGGTATGGGGTACGGACGCCGGCCCTCGGCGGCCAGGCGTTCGCAGGTCCGGTCGATGGCCGCTTCGAGGGCGTAGTAATCGAGGGGCCCGGCCCAGTCGATCTCGGGGCGGAGCAGGAGGTCGAGGACCACGTTGCCGGTGGGGACGGCCGGCGGCTCGCTGGCCAGGACGATGGTGCAGTCGATGCCGAGCTTGTTGGCCGCGGCCGCGGTCATGCGCACGTGGTTGCTCTGGCGCCCGCCCCCGGTCACCAGCACGTCGCACCCCTGGGCCTGGGCGTCGGCGCACAGGTAGGCCAGCTTGCGGGCCTTGTTGCCGCCCCCGGCCAAGCCCGTGCAGTCGTCCCGCTTCACCCAGAGGGCGCCCGCCTCCATGCCCAGGGCCGCGCCCAGCCGGTCGGCCTGCTCGAGGGGCGTCGGCAGGTGCGCCAGCGGCAACGGTTGCATCGGCCGACGCTACCGTTCATCGCCCATGCGTCGCCTCGTGCTCTGGGACATCGACGGGACCCTGATCCTGGCCGGCGCCATCGCCCGCCAGGCGTTCGCCGCGGCCGTGGGCCAGGTCATCGGGCGGGCGGCCGAGGAGTACCTCGTGCCCATGAGCGGCAAGACCGATCCGCTGATCGCGTCGGAGATGCTGGCCCTGGCCGGCCATGACGACGGCCCCGAGACGGTGGCCGAGGTCATCCGCCTGCTGGAAGCGGCGCTGGCCGGGAGCGAGGGCCGGGACGCCCTGCGCGAGGGCGGGCGGGTGCTCCCCGGTGTGACCGAGATCCTTCCCCGCCTGCACGAGGACGAGGGCGTGCTCCAGTCCGTCCTCACCGGCAACACCGAAGCCAACGCCGCGGCCAAGCTGGCCGCCTTCGAGCTGGACCACTGGATCGACGCCGAGGTGGGCGCCTTCGGGAGCGACAACCCCACCCGCGACGCCC